>JBBALZ010000130.1:0-8571 GCA_040402735.1 Bdellovibrionota bacterium | reverse complement strand
TTCCGCGCATTTTTGGCCCTATTTAAGAGAAGAGAATTGCGATGCCCTGCATTGCTAGCCCCGCGTTGACCTAAAGAACCAAAGGTTGGTATAGTTACAAGCTGGCCTTTATTTAAAGAGTGGCCACTTTTTGAAAGTATAACATAAGAAGAGTCTTTCAAGATCTGTAAAGAACTTTAAGGAGTAGTATGAAGCGCACATATCAACCAAGCAAGAGAAGCCGCAACACAACGCACGGGTTTCGTAAGCGGATGTCAACTAAGGGTGGTCAGAAGGTGCTAAACGCTCGGCGAGCTAGGGGCAGAAAGCGTCTGGCAGTTTCGGCCCCTCGTAAGGGTCATTACAAGTAGAGTTTAACAAACTTTATCTCTAAGTTTAGTAGGGAGGCTGTATAGTAGGGGGTTCCTCAAATCAGTCTTGCCAAGAGAGACATACACGCCGAGAGCGCGGTCTGGGGCCATCTGCACGACTAAGAAATAAACGCGAGATTGATCGGTGTCAGAAGCGAGGTGAAAAGCTTCACGCAAAACACTTCCTGTTGCTTGTTTATCGTTCCGATAACGCAGAGAGCCGCTTAGCGGTGGCTGTTACCACAAAACTTGAAAAGCGCGCTGTTGTGCGCAATCTGATAAAGCGGCGCATCCGAGAGATTTTTCGAGTAGCTCGGCACACATTTGCGCGACCGATCGATATAGTTGTTGTTGCGCGTAAGGGGATACAGCAGTGTAAATTTGATGACTACCAGCGAGAGATCCTGGGCGCTTTGCGCGCAAAGGGATTGCTCATCGCAGAGGAGTAGTAAATTGAGCATAGTGCCGATAATTCGAGCGTGGCGAGCGTTATTGCAGTGGCTGCTCAATCTCGTACACAGGAGCTATAAGTCGTGCGTCTCTCCTTTCCTTGGTGACGCCTGCCGATTTTACCCAAGCTGCTCTGATTACGCCCGCCAAGCGATAGAGCGACACGGGTGGCTTAAGGGTGGAGCGCTCGCGAGTAAAAGGGTGTGCCGGTGCCACCCCTGGAATCCCGGCGGGGATGACCCAGTACCGTAGGGGTTGGGGCCATAGAATTAGGGTTTATCTCAGCCACTCTAAAGACTTTCTACGCTCTCTATAGTACAAAAACAGATATATCCTATGACCAACAAAAGGTGATCTTGTGAGCGATACTTCAAACGATTCTGAATATAACCAGCGAGCGATGCGAGCGATTATTCTCTGTGTGCTCGTTGCTATTATTTACACCCAGTTTTTTCTAGCACCTAAACGACAGGCGCAACAACAACAGCTCCAGCAGCAACAGCAGCAGGCGATTCAGATGATGCAGCAGGGCGCAGGTGTCGCGCAGCCAGTAAGTGGGCAGTTGGTGGGTGGTCAGCAAGCCCCCGGTCAGCAAGCTCCCGGTCAGCAAGCTCCCGGGCAGCAACCGATAGCCATGGCCCCGTCTCAGGGTGGCGCTGCTGTTCAAGGAGTTGTGGCTCTATCGCATCCAAGTGCGACAGAGATTCAAGCTGCGCCGCGCTCAACGGTAAATATCGGCAAAGCCAAAATCTCAATCGCGCACCTGGGAGGTCGTGTCGAGCAGTTCAAGCTAGCGCAGTACAAGCGTGATCTCCAGGGCGATGAGCGGCTTGATTTAGTAGACAGTTCGGCAACGGGGGCGCTGCCCCTTGGGCTGTACGTGGGACCAGAGAGCGATGAGCGGGTTGTGTACTCATTAGTTTCAGTAAATGGAGTTGCGGTTACGGAGCAAAATGCGCAACTAGATCTTCCAGAGGGTTCACGCGCAAGTCTTGAATTTCGAGGGGTTCTTCCAAGTGGGATTCAGGTCACTAAGAAATTGTCGTTTGAGGGAGGATCTTTTCTCTTTGGCGTTGAAGTTTCCCTTGACCGACCATCGGCTACAGGTCAACCGGTTTGGCTTGAGTGGAACCGATACTATTCCAGCGCAGCGGAAAGAGAGCTTAGAATAAAGCATTCTCTGACTCTGCTTGATAACACAAATAAGATCCATCACGTGCCGCTAGACGGAATCTTGCAAGGTCTGCAGGATAGAGGCTCAAATCGTTGGGTGGCTCTTGGAGATAACTACTTTGCTATGGTGCTCGTTCCTGCCGTGGCTAGTTCCAATACGTTTATTGGCCGAGAGGGCGATCTCTTTATTGGTCGAGTTGCAGGGGGAGCTACAGGTGGACAGTTCTACTCGTATGCTGGGCCAAAAGATTATAAGACCCTTGAGGGGATTGGAGCTTTTAATCTAGAGCGCACGATCGATCTCGGTTGGTTCTCTTTCCTGGCGTTACCACTTCTTTGGCTGCTCAGATTTTTGTACACAATCTTTGGAAACTACGGTGTAGCGATTATCGCGCTCACACTAATTGTTAAATCAGTGATGCTACCGCTTTCGAAGGCTAGCTTTGTGTCGGCTAAGAAGATGCAAGATCTCCAGCCAGAGATTAAAGCGCTCAGAGAGCGAGTTAAGGATCCTAATCAGCTCAATCAGGAGATGTTTGCGCTGTACAAACGTAAGGGAGTTAATCCGATGGGAGGATGCTTTCCGGTGCTGATCCAGATCCCGGTATTTCTCGGTTTGTACAACGCGTTGCTTAATGCGATAGAGCTGCGACACGCGCCGTTTGCCGGGTGGATTAAGGATCTCTCTGCCCCAGAGAGTTTACATCTCTTTGGTATCGGAGTGCCGGTAATGGTGCTTTTGATGGCGGCGAGTATGATCTATCAAACCTGGACGACACCAACTCCCTCTGCGGATCCAGCACAGCAGAAGATGATGATGATAATGCCTCTGGTATTTGCAGGGATGTTTATCATCTTTCCGATGCCGGCGGGTCTAGTGCTCTACTGGTTGGTGAATAATATTATCTCGATTATCCAACAGCTTTATATGCGCAACGCTGAGCGAGGCTCGGTCTACGTTGGTACTGCCGTTGCCAGTGTTGCCATCTTTGGTGTCGGATACCTGCTAACGATGGTCTAGTGGTAAGTCTGGTCTAGTGAGATGGAGGGTACGACCATAGCCGCGCTGGCAACAGCGCCGGCCCCAGCAGGTGTGGCGATAGTGCGGGTGAGCGGGCCGCGCTGTAGGCTCGTCCTTACATCAGTATTTAGCGGGAAAAAGGATCCGGCTGAGCATCCAAGAACCCTAATATTTGGGGATATCCTCGATTCTAAGAGTGGCGCTTTAATTGACAAGGGGCTGGCTGTGTTTATGCCAGCGCCGTGGAGTTTTACCGGTGAGGATATCGCCGAGTTTCAGTTTCACGGAAGCCCTGTGCTGGTACAGCGCGTTTTGCAATCCCTGTATGGCTGCGGCATTATTCCGGCAGCAGCGGGAGAGTTTACCAAGAGAGCATTTCTAAACGGAAAGCTCGATCTAGCCCAGGCAGAGGCGATAGCCGATGTGGTGCACGCTAAGAGCGAGGAGGAGCTTAAGTTTGCTGGCGAGCAGCTTCGTGGTCGCTTAAGTCAGGCGATCGAGCAGGTAGGTGAGCCACTGCGTGATGCTTTGGCTGAACTTGAGGCAACGATTGATTTTCCTGAAGAAGACATAAGCCCTGACACCTTCGAGGCAGTTGCGGCTCGAGTTGCGCTGGCCCGCAAAAAAGTTGAGCGCCTGGTTGCGACGTACTCCTTTGGATCGTTAGTTAAAGATGGTGTTCGAGTGCTCCTGTGTGGTCGTCCGAACTCTGGCAAATCAAGCTTGCTAAATCTACTACTTGGTAAGCGTCGGGCGATCGTATCGGATATATCGGGAACTACGCGCGATCTTATCGAGGATGAGGCCACTCTAGCAGGACATAAGTTTGTGTTCTGTGATTCTGCTGGTATTCGTGAGACAAGTGATCAGGTCGAGCAGATAGGTGTCGAGCTAGCCAAGGAGCGGATACCGTGGGCGGATCTCGTTCTTTTCGTTGTCGATGCTGCTGACACCAGTGAGTCGTGGCAGTCGACCATTGATCTTTTAAAGAATCAGAGCAAACGTATTTGGATGGTGGTTAATAAGATCGACC
Organism: Bdellovibrionota bacterium; assembly: GCA_040402735.1. GTDB lineage: Bacteria > Bdellovibrionota_C > UBA2361 > UBA2361 > OMII01 > OMII01. Next base: position 4,544 of record JBBALZ010000130.1, on the reverse strand, counting down.
TTAATCCTGATGCTTTAGAGCAATTCACCCTACACTCGAACGTATGCCAGCAACTTTTATTTATCTCAGCCAAGACCGGTGCGGGAATTAGTGGCTTGATAGAGTCGCTTGTTGAGGACGTCGCCAAGCAGATACCAGAGAAGAATGAAACGGGAGAGGTGATTACTAACGCGCGTCACCGAGACTGCCTTGAGCGAGCGGAGCGTTCCTTGGCAGCGTGTATAGATGGTTTGCAAGCTCATAGTGTGCCGCTTTCAATCATCGTTGTTGATCTAAAGGAGTCGCTATCAGCTCTGGACGAGATCGTTGGTAAGACTTATACCGAGGATATTCTAGGAAGAATATTCTCTAAGTTCTGTATCGGGAAATAGGTGCCCGCGACCTGGAGGGCTGGACTCTGTCCAGCCGCGTTCGCACCCGCGAAGATCATCGGGGATTCCAAGAGTCTTTGCTAACTTACTAATATTACTACATAAAGCGAATTCTAGCTGCGCTGCAAGGTGTTTAGTCTAGCGTCCTCAAGTTATTGCCAGCTCTGGCCGAAGTTTCACTTGAGGCCGCGCTCGCAGGCATGTAGCTACTAGAGAAGATAGCTATGTGGCTTCATTGTAGAGAGCGTCTGCGCAATAAAGGGACAGGGGGGGTATGAAGCTAGGTATTTCTGTTGGAGTTCCTAAAGAGACGATTCCGGGAGAGACGCGTGTTGCAGCGACACCGGATTCCGTTAAACGCTTAGTTAAGGGTGGCTTCGATATCAATATTGAGGAGGGTGCAGGAGCATCGGCTGGTTTTCGTGATCAGGATTACGAAGTCGTTGGAGCAAGGATCGTCTCGAGAAAGGATGTTTGGCGCAATCATGTAGTTTCAAAGATAGCGGCCCCTACAACAGAGGAGACCCAGGCTATTCAATCTGGGGTGATGCTGGTATCGCTCCTTGAGCCTTTTAGAAACTCTACACTCTTAGAGAGGTTTGCCAAGGATCACGTCGATGCGTTAGCGCTTGAGGCGATACCACGAACGTCACGAGCGCAAGCGATGGATGTTCTCTCTTCCCAGGCTGGTATCGCCGGCTACAGAGCAGTTCTCGAAGCAGCCCAGCACTACGGCAGATTCTTTCCGATGATGATGACATCAGCTGGTTCAGCAAAAGCAACTAAGGTCACGGTTTTAGGTGCTGGCGTTGCTGGTTTACAAGCGATAGCAACTGCGCGCAAATTAGGGGCTACGGTAGAGGCGTACGATGTTCGCCCAGAGACACGTGAGCAGATTCAGTCGCTTGGCGCCAAGTTTATTGATATCAAGCTAGATGAATCGGGTATCGGACAGGGCGGGTACGCACGCGAGTTATCTGATGATGCCAAGAAGAAGTTGCAAGAAGCGCTCGATGAGCGACTCTCAAAGAGCGACATCATTATCTCAACAGCGAATGTTCCAGGTCGCAAAGCGCCGACCCTGGTATCTGAGTATGTTGTTCGCAATATGCGCTGTGGTTCGGTTGTAGTTGATATGGCCACCCCTAGTGGTGGTAACTGCCCCCTGAGCGTTGCCGATCAAGTTATCGATATCGGTGGAGTTAAGATTATCGGACACACAAACTATCCAGCGATGATGCCGACCGATGCGAGTAATTTTTTCGCACGCAACGTGGTATCTCTTCTCGATCTGTTTATCAAAGAGCGCGAACCAGGTGCAGCTACATTTTTTGTAAATTTAGAGGACGATATCATCGAGTCATCGCTTTTGGTGCACAATGGAGTCTTGCGAATAAAGGGTACTTAGCGAGAAGCGCATAAAAGAGGGGGGCAACTTATATGTCAACTACAATGGTAGCTATTTACGTTTTTACTTTGGCCTGTTTTGTCGGGTACCACGTGGTTTGGGGCGTAACGCCTGCACTGCACACCCCTTTAATGGCGGTGACCAATGCAATTAGCGCCATTCTCGTAATCGGCGCCATTATCGTTGCAGGCTCTGCGCAGGCCAACGACTCAATCTGGATTCAAACACTTGGATTTTTAGCGGTGACACTGGCCTCAGTCAATATATTCGGCGGGTTTGTTGTCACCAATAGGATCCTAGCGATGTTTAAAAAGAAATCCTAAGGGGAATAATCGATGAATCTTAGCAGCGATATTATAGCGTTTTCTTACTTAGTAGCGACGGTGCTGTTTGTCTTTGGACTAAAGGGCTTGAGTCATCCTAAAACCGCGCTTAAGGGGAATCTACTCTCGATGTTGGGGATGGGATTGGCGATATTTATAACGCTTTTACGCCCTGATATTCACAACTACGGAATCATCTTTGGAGGATTGATTGCCGGAGCTTTGCTAGGAGTGCCTATTGCCCTAAAAATTCAGATGACCGCGATGCCGCAACTCGTGGCAGCTCTACATAGCTTTGTCGGATTGGCGGCGGTGTTAGTTGCCGGTGGGACATATCTAATCCACGCCTCTGAAGGGCAGGTAAGCTCAGTGCTTTTGATAGAGCTAGTTGTTGGAAGCGCAATCGGCGCGGTAACCTTTAGCGGGTCTCTGGTTGCCTTCGCCAAGCTACAGGGTCTGGTCGGCTCAGCGCCACTCATTTTTAGGGGCCAACATACGTTAAATGCTATTCTGATCTGTGCCATTGTGGCGTTATCTGCTGTGTTTGTTGCCGCGCCCACTGCCGGACTTTTCTGGTGTGTGACGGGAATAGCGTTTGCTCTTGGATTTCTGATCGTGCTGCCGATCGGTGGCTCGGATATGCCGGTTGTTGTTTCTATGCTCAACTCCTACTCAGGCTGGGCGGCGTCGGCCACGGGATTTACCTTAAATAATCCCTTATTGATTGCGACTGGAGCTCTCGTAGGGTCGAGCGGCGCAATTCTATCGTATATTATGTGTAAAGCGATGAATCGCTCACTACTCAATGTTATTCTCGGCGGATTCGGAACTACTGCCGAGCAAGCCGCTGCTGCGTCGACTGATAAGGCCTGCCGAGCCGCGAGCACTGAGGATGCCGCCTTTGTTTTTGAGAATGCAACCAACATCATCGTAGTGCCTGGATACGGCATGGCGGTTGCGCAGGCGCAGCACGCCGTAAAGGAGCTTTATGAGGCGCTGCATCACAAGGGTGTAGAGGTAAAGTTTGCGATTCATCCAGTTGCCGGACGTATGCCGGGGCACATGAATGTACTGTTAGCGGAGTCAGAGATTCCATACGATGATGTGCTTGAGCTAGATGAGGTTAATCCTGAATTCGCCCGAGCTGATGCGGTTTTGGTAATCGGAGCAAACGATGTAGTAAACCCAGCGGCTCGCAATAACAAGACCAGTCCGCTCTACGGCATGCCGATCCTAGACGCGTATAAATCAAAGATGGTCTACGTTATTAAGCGCTCGATGAATCCGGGCTACTCTGGGGTTGAGAACGAGCTGTTTTACCACGATAACTGCTCGCTTATCTTTGGCGATGCCAAGAAGGTGTGCGAGGGGATTGTCAATTGCCTCAAAGCAGACTAGATCCTAAAGCTCTGCTGTTTAAAACCGCGAAGTGGTTTCACGAAGTAGTTTTGAGCAGCTTTGCTATCTTCAGACCCGCAACTGCCGAATCTAGGTTCAAAGACTATGACTATGCTCAAGTGTCACCCCGGGTACAAGCGCCCCCAATTTGATAAATACGCGCTCTATACAAAAGCTGTTCAATCGCCGAAGCATGACGCTGGGTTCCTTCGTACTGTGTATCGTCAGCTTGTTGGTAAGGAGCCGTATCTCTTACGCGAAGACTTTTGCGGTACACACGCTATTGCTCGCGCTTGGGTGCGCTTGGATGCTCGTATGCGAGCGACAGGGATCGATGTCGACCAGGAGTCTCTTAACTATGGACTTGCTCGCCAGAACGAAGAATTGACCGCGGCGCAGCGGAGCCGATTAAGTGTAGCACACGGCGATGTGCTCACCTCACGATTGCCGAAGGCGCAACTGGTGTGTGCTTTCAACTTTAGTTACTACTGTTTTCATGAGCGCCAGACCCTAGTTCGATATTTTCGGCGCGTCAAACGATCTCTTGAGCCTGGAGGGATCTTTATTGTGGACGCCTTTGGGGGGCCAGATCACGGTGAGCCCTCTATTAATCGTCGGGCACTTCCTGGTTTGCGCTACTCTTTTGAGCAGGAGTTCTTTGATCCGATCTCTAATCGGACACGCTTTCATATCCACCTACAGCCGGATGGTCAAAGGGTGCGAAAGAGGGTTTTTAGCTACGATTGGCGCATGTGGACTATCCCAGAGGTGCGCGATGCCATGGAGGATGCCGGGTTCTCACAGACGGTAGTCTATTGGGAAGGCACTGGTCGTAACGGCCGCGGCAGTGGGCGTTACCATCGGCGCGAACGAGGCGAGTCGTGCCGCGTCTGGACGGCGTATGTCGTTGGAGCTTTGGAGAATCCCTAGGGAAGTTCCGAAAAACCTGAGGGTTTGGTCGGTATTCCCTACGCTGGTTCTTATACGATTAAACCCAGCCTCATTCATTTTTGAAAAAAATGAATGAGAATAGCTGGGCGAGCG
>JBBALZ010000129.1:0-8681 GCA_040402735.1 Bdellovibrionota bacterium | reverse complement strand
TTGCGCTCGCCCTGCTATTGCGAGTGATTTTTTTCAAAAATCACTCGCGCAGGGTATAGCTTAGTGGCTCTGAAAGCAAAGCACCGGTGATAATATGGTGATTGTAATAAGAGATACCTACATCGAGTTTGATTATTCTCGATGAGAGCGTTGGCAAGCGGACATCAGCCCTAAAAGCGCGCTCTCCGTCGACCGGTGTTAGGTGCGCCACATCAAAGGCGAACCAAACTCGACGCAAAGGATACAACGCCTTAAACACACTTTCCTTAGCAGAAAACAATTTTACGGCACGTTCTGTTCGCAAGCTTGGGTCTGAACGAACCCAATCAAATTCATCAGGATCTGCAAAGCGAGCTATTAACTCTTCGGTGTAGCGCTCCTCGATTAGTTGTATATCTACTCCAATTGCCGGAACATCCTGCTGCCACGCAGCAGCCGCTATCCCATAATCCGAACAGTGCGCTATCGAACCGGTAATTCCAACAGGCCACAACGGCTCACGGTGTTCACCACGAAGTATCGGGGTAGTTACCGGGAAACCTGTTTTCAGTACGGCTTGCCTAGCTGCGGCTCTTCCTAATCGGAAATCACGCTTACGCTTATCGGAAACTGCGTCACCAAGAGCTGCTGCCTCAAGAGGATGCAGCTCGAAACCAACGAGGTCGGCTCCACTGCAAAGAGAGAACGAAACCGAAGAACTAGTAAAAGGAGATATGGTTTGCTCCCCTCCTGCTGCTGTCTGCAGCTCTCGTGCGCTACTCGAACTCTGACTCACTACTGCCTCCAGGATAAAAAGTCCCCGGCTAATCTTTCTTTACGTCAAAAAATAGAGCGATAAAACGCTCTTATCTAGCATAGTAACAAAAAACGACAGCTTTGCAAAACATAGGAAAAATAGCACCTTAGCTAGCCCGCCGCTCGCTTACCGAAGTAAACCTCTTGCAAACGCTCATCAGCACACACCCGGTCAGGCGTATCATCAAGCACTACAGTACCGCTCTCCAAGACGATAATACGCTTGCAAAACTTCTGAATAAACGTGATGTCGTGCTCAATTACCAGAACCGTCTTGCCCAGCGCTTGAACCTTGGTGATAAACGAGGCAACCTCCTCCTTCATACGAGGTGATACCCCAGCTGTCGGCTCATCCAGCAACAATAGATCAGCCCCCGTCGCCAGCACTCTAACGATCTCAAGCAAGCGCATCTGCCCCCCAGAAAGGCTGCCTGCTTTTTGATTGGCGCGTGATGCTAGCTGAATCTCCTCCAAGTAACCTAACGCCTTGGCCCGATTCTCGCGAGTCTCAGCTCCCCACGGTACAAGTGCTCCCAAGAAGCTGCCGCGCGCCTCAAGCGCAACAAGCAAGTTCTCCATCAATGTCATCTCTTTAAAGATGCCGAAATTCTGGAACACCCGTCCCATGCCGCACTTAGCACGATAATCCGGAGTAGTTCCAGTTATATCTTCACCATTAAGTGTAATAGACCCTGAACTGGGGTGCACAAAGCCCGACAAGGTGTTGAAGAATGTTGTCTTACCACTTCCATTCGGACCGATAATACCGACTGTCTCTCCAGCTGAAACAGAGAGCGATACAGAGTTGAGCACCTTAGTTTTCTGGAAAGAAACACTTATTTTACTAACTGCCAACATATCCTATACCTCGCGTTGTGGGGGAAAAAGGCTGCGTCGATTAAGATACACAACCGTAAAAAGAATCACTGCCTGGAGCAGTTGCCTCGCTGGCCCCAGATACGCAGAGTTGATCTCTACAAATCTAAGCGGCTCAGGCAGAAGTACGAGAAATACAGTCCCCAGGGAGACTCCCCAAAGGGACCCGGGCCGACCGACAACTACTATTGTTAAGATGAAAACCATCTCAGCAAGGGCGAATGAAGATGGGTCGATGTAATTAAGGTAGTAAGCAAAAAAACTCCCCGCCAGTCCAGCTGTCGCTGAGGAGAATAGAAAGCTCATGTTGCGCACCGTGGCCGTGTCGCACCCAATAGCTTGCAGTGCCTCATCATACTCTGCCTGGCCTCGCAGAGCCCTACCAAATGGGCCGCTATGCAAGATCAAGAAGAATCCTTGAACCATACACGCTACTATAAATATCAATACTAAAAAGTTCGTGTTGTTATAGAAATCAATTCCAAAAATCTCTGGGCGCGGGATGCCGGGTATTCCGAGCACACCGCGCGTAACGCTCTTCCAGTTAATTAATAGGCTAGACACAACCGAGCTAAAAGCTAGAGTCCCGATTGAGAAGTAGTCTTGAGTGAGGCGCAACGCTATGCCACCGAGCAGCACTGCAAAGAGCCCGCTGGTAAGCATGCTTGCAAAGACACATTTGAAAAATCCAGCCTCCGTTTCGACGGCAAGCAAAGCAGTTGTATAGGCTCCTAGAGCAAAGGATGCCACATGCGCCAGATTAAACATGCGCCCCAAGCCGAAAGTTAGATTGAGTCCTTGCGCCAAGATTAGGTACATACACACCAATATAGCTAGGTGAATAACGTACTCCGATCCAAGAAATTCAAAGAGAGTAGACATACTCTTCTACGCACTCCTCTTACGACTGCCAAAAAGGCCCTGTGGACGAACCAGCAGGACTCCAAGGATTATTAAAAAGGCGAATGCATCCTTGTAGCCAGCAGGCAGCGAATATCCACCAAAATCTAGCCCTATCGCCATATTTTCAACAAACCCTAATATATATGCACCAAAAACCGTACCCCAGATATTTCCCAGCCCTCCAAGGATCATCGCTGCAAAAGCCTTGATCGTGTAAGCATTGCCCATCGTCGGTTGTAGATTAGTCTCATATCCCACCAGAACCCCAGCATACGCCGCCAAAACGGTGCCGATCACAAAGACCGAAAAATTAATGTGCCTAGCTCTAATACCTAACATCTGTGATGCGTGAGGGTTTTCAGCCAGCGCTCGCACTCTGCGCCCCATACCAGTACCGTGTATAATCAAACCCATTACGGTCAAAATGACGATCGCACTGATAATAATCACGATCTGAATCGGAGTAATAAACACCCCTGCGAACTCCAGACTTGATAGCTCTTCGCCCGAAGATAGCGACCGAACGTTTACTCCAAACACCATAGAGACTATAGCCTCTACCATAGATGCCAGCGCCAAGGTGGTCACAAAAGAAAGAAGTGGGCTATATCGCGTAAAAGGATTCACAAATATAGTGAGAATAAAGGATCCAATGAAGACCATTGAACCCGCTGCCAGAAGGGCAGAGATCACCATCGACTGCTGTAGATCGAGAGCAAACAGCAGGTACATATAAGCCCCAAGCATCATTATATGGCCGTGGGCAAAATTAAGGATCTTCAAGAGTGCAAACGAAAGGCACAGGCCCGAAGCTGCTAGAGCATATATGCTACCCGTAATAAGCGAGTTGACCAGCAGCTGCGGCAAGATGTCCATGAGAGAGATGATATCATGTAAGTGCTGCCTCTACTAGCTCACTAATCCCCTGCTCTACTGAATGCGTTGGGTTGTAGCCAAGCGCCTCTTTAGCAAAATCAATCGCCGCTAATGAGTGCGGAATATCGCCTTTACGAAACGGCTCAAAACGTGGCTGGGGCACATCTCCCGGGGCCAATCCCATGACGCGGATAACGGCCTGCCGCAATAGCCCTTCTAGCTCTAAAAGCGTTGTCGTGGCGCCGCAGGCGATATTAACCACTGAATTAATCGCCTTGCTATTCGATGCAACAGTGGCTGCCAAGATATTTGCCTGGACAACATTGTCTATATAGCAGAAATCACGCGATGTTTGACCATCGCCGAAGATAACGGCCTGCTCACGTCGCGCCATGGCTGCAAGCCACCTAGGTATCACAGCAGCATAGGGGCCATTTGGATCCTGACGCGGCCCAAAAACGTTAAAGTAACGAAGCCCGACTATCTCCATTCCGTAGACTCGCCCGTAAACCTGTGCGTAGACCTCATTAATTCGCTTAGTTGCTGCGTACGGCGATAGGCAGTTGCCTATTCGCCCCTCAACCTTAGGCGACCCGTCGATATCTCCGTACACCGAGCTAGAAGATGCATACACTATCCGTGAAACCTGCGCATGGCGCGCTGCTTCAAGGACGTTGATAAAGCCGTCAACATTAGATTCATGCGATGCCACCGGATCGGCTATTGAACGTGGCACAGAACCAAGAGCAGCTTGGTGCAGGAGTATCCCTGGGGAGTGACTAGTGACCAGATTAAAGAGACCAACGCGGTCCCGAATATCTTGCTCAAAAAATGAAAAACGTGCTGCTCGTTCGGAAGAAACCCTGCTTCGAACTGCCTCTATATTTTCCCTTTTGCCTGTGGAGAAATTATCGATACCTACAACTCTTTTGTCGAGCGTCAAGAGCCTCTCAACCAGGTGCGACCCGATAAAACCCGCTGCCCCGGTGACTAGCCATGTCGCTTGTGTATGAAGATCTCCGGTCATCGCTATAAACTCCAATAAGATAGTGTGTCTGGCACTAAATCAGGCGCAAACAACGATTTCAGATCTACAAAAACCCCTCCTGGAACGATTCGTTCTACTAGTGGGCCCACTCCATTAGCTCGAATATCAACGTGCCCAACGGCGATAATCAACCCATGCAGACTGTTTAGCTCTGAGAGCGGGCTAAGCTCAAGCCCGTACTCCTCTCGCACTACTTGCGGATCTGCGAGTGGGTCGTGAATAAGTGTTTGCACTCCAAACTCGGCTAACTCATAGGCTATATCCGGCACACGACTGTTACGCGTATCTCGCACATTCTCTTTAAAGGTGACCCCCAAAATGCCCACCCGTGCTCCTTTAAGCGGTAATCCTGCATTAATCATCAACTTAACGGTTCTCTCAGCTACAAAACGCCCCATGTCATCGTTAATTCGGCGTCCGGCCAATATAACCTGCGGATGATAGCCAAGCTGCTGTGCCTTGGCTGTTAAGTAGTACGGATCGACTCCGATGCAATGCCCACCTACGAGACCAGGTGAGAACTTGAGGAAGTTCCATTTCGTGCCCGCTGCTTCAAGAACATCCTTTGTTCGTATTCCCATCCTGTCGAAGATAATCGCCAACTCGTTCATCAAAGCGATATTCAGATCGCGCTGCGTATTCTCAATCACCTTAGCCGCTTCGGCCACCCGAATACTTGGAGCCTTAAATAGGCCGGCTTTAACTACAGCTCCATACACCGACGCGATCCTATCGGTTATCTGAGGCGTCTCACCGGCCACGACTTTGACGATCTTCTCTAGTGTGTGTTCTTTATCACCCGGATTAATTCGCTCCGGTGAGTATCCAAGAAAGAAGTCAACTCCGCGCAGGAACCCAGATTCCTGTTCGATGATTGGCCCGCATACATCCTCGGTAACCCCAGGATACACGGTCGACTCAAACACGACTACGGCACCGCGCTTGAGGTTCCTCCCTACGGATTGGCTCGCTTTAACGAGCGGAGTAAGATCCGGCTGACGATTTTCATCAATCGGTGTTGGTACGGCAACTATCACAACGCTACACACCTTGAGCGCCGCGGCATCTGCAGTAAACTTAACCGTAGCGGATCGCACCTCCGACTCAAACCCATCTCCGGTGGGATCGTCCCCGGCTATCAGCGAATTTACCTTATCCTGGCTGACATCAAAACCGATGGTGCCGGGAAAGGCACGGCCAAGCGCTAAGGCCAGCGGCAGCCCTACATATCCGAGTCCAACAACACCTACACTCTCAAATTCTTGCGTCATCTGATGTCACCCTAGCACATCCACTGCATTACCTCATAAACCTTATCACCACTAGCCTGGAATCCAAAGTCATCCTCTTTAGCCGGGCCATGAGGCCTCTGTAACCCATCCGGAACCCAACGAAGATTAGCACTAGGCGCGAAACCGCATCGTACTGTAGCGCAGCACAAGCGGAATTTGGTATGGTTGCAAACATAGACCCTTATTGGAGGCTAAAAGTTGTGAGTGAACAACGACGTAAAGGATGGAGTATACAGGTAGGTACGGTTGGAGATATTCCGATTCGGATCCACGTAACCTTTCTAGCTCTTTTGGTCTGGCTACTCTTCGGAACTACCAACGCCTCCGCGCTACATGAGACCATGTTCGTCGTCGCCGTGTTCGTATGTGTCCTATTGCACGAACTCGGTCATGCTCTCACCGCGAAACGTTTTGGTGTCCAGACCAACGATATAACTCTCTATCCGTTTGGGGGTGTGGCCTCGATTACATCAGAACCAGGACCAAAGGCTGAACTAGCAATCGCTATAGCAGGGCCGATAGTCAATATTATTATCGCCGCTGTCATATCTGCCTGGATTACGATACCCGACCTCACAAAAATTGCAGATTCGCAGATTAATATCTACGTTAGATTATTCTATACGAACATAGCTCTGGCCGTGTTTAACCTTCTCCCAGCGCTACCGATGGATGGTGGGCGTGTTTTGCGGGCGTGTTTAGTTCTATGTAAAGTTGAGCGTTCTACGATGATTGCCGCTCGCATAAGCCAGGGGCTTTGCTTAGTTCTGGCAGTTTCTGGGCTGTACTTACAACAACCGATGCTTTTTATCATTGCGATTCTAGTTTTTCTCGGAGCTATGCAGGAGCATATACGAGTGGAGACGAAGGCAATGGCAACCGCTTTCAGCATTGAAGAGGCGATGATACCGAAAGAGCGGCTAGAATCGTTTCCCCACGGCACGACTATATCGCGCGCTTTACGCACGTCGTTGACCTCATGGCAACCGCTCTATCCAGTACTTAATGGTGATGTACTATTGGGAATAGTTATGCGAGACGATATTCTTGAACACGCGGTAACACAACCGGATGAATACGTCGGTGAGATAATGAAACGCTCTATTCCCGAAATCGATATCAAAGGATCACTTGCCGACGCATGGTCTCAGATGGATAAATCCTCATTAGCGGTAGTGGCAGTAACGCGAGATAATCATTTTGTGGGGCTGCTAGCATACGACCGTTTGGCTGATTTTCTCTTGCTACAGGAACTTAAACACAGGATGCCTAAGGAGGACGATATCGAGTGGACCAATCCTTAGGGAGAAGAGAAACACTCCTCCTCACTGTAACATCTACCATCGCACTGCTCCCCTTTTGGTTGCGCTCTATTGTTGGCTGGCTTGTGGGCTATATCGCTGGCCTCCTCCCACTACGCGAAAGAACCTTTGCCTGGCTACAACTTAAAGTTTTTCTGCCTGAGGTATCTGCGCGGCGAGTCACGCCTCTGGTATTCGCCAATGCCGGACAAACACTCCTTGAATCGCTCAATATTAGGCCGATTCTTGAGTGTAACCCTAAACGAGTTACCTGTGATTCTTGGGACAAGGTGCAGGAGTGGATTAGCTCCCCGCGACCGATAGTGGCTCTAACAGCGCACACCGGCAACTGGGATCTACTCGCAGCCTGGGTTATTGCTCAGGGTGTACCGCTTACAACTATCGGCCGCGAAGCGCGTAGCCCCAGTGCGCAAGCGGTTCTGCGTGCTATTAGAGAGGGATACGGAATAGAGACTATCTGGCGCTCTGACCGATCAGGGCTAAAGCGACTGATCGCCTGCCTCCAGCAGCGCCGAGTTGTTGCTGCATTAATCGATCAGGATACTCGGGTAGAGAGCATTTCAGTGCCCTTCTTTGGCAGCCCGGCTAAAACACCTGTATCTCTGATCAAACTCGGACAAAAGATGAACGCCCGTTTTGTAACCGCATTCCTTTTTAGAACGGGCTGGCAGCGCTTCTCCGTATTTGTGGAGGAGATCCCTGATTTCGACAATGAGCAGGAGGTTCTCGCAGCCTACAACCAGAGACTTGAGGAGCATATTCGCCGCTACCCTAGCCAATGGGTCTGGTTTCACAAACGATGGCGCAGTCCAGCAGGAGAGGAAACGCTCTCATCGAGGGCTTATGAGCGGATGTTGCGAGAGCGAATCAGCGGGGGAGCTAGTGGTAAATAGAATCACTAAGCCGATCGGAATGCGGCATATAAAGCGAGCACTCTTATCGAGAATCTCGACAACTTACCTCTCGCTTCTGACTTGCACCTGTTTGGCAAGTTGCGCTTCATTGAGAGATAGCTCATTAGTTGATCGAGCCGAGCACCTCGCGGGAGAAGGCAGGTATGCTGAGGCGATTGATACCTATCGCAAACATATTCAAGTGCGCCTTGACGAGACAACAAGGCCTGAGTGGGAGAACCCCGATTTTTATCTACTTATGATCGTCGATCTACAACTTAAAATGGCTCAAGCTAAAGAGGCCCTGCGTACGTGCGCTGAGGCGGAGCAGCGAGGTGTTGAACCAACTCTTATATCTGATAGATATCGTGCGATAGCAGCTTGGTATGAAGAGCGTGGAGACCTTGTTGCTGCTTTTAATCTGCTCAAATCTCATCGTGGGCGCGACCCTCTACTATTTGACGCCATGCTAGACCGCATCGGGCGGGAGATTACAATCAGGGAGAATAGTGTTGGAGGGCGGTGAGGGAAATTATCCTAAATTCGGCAGTTAAGGAGGATGAAATGGTGCAGATAAACCCTGCGCGAGTGATTTTTGAAACAAAATCACTCGCAATAGCAGGGGTCGAGTAGCTAGGGGAGGTTACCCTCCCCCGGCTCTCACGGAACCGTACTT
>JBBALZ010000128.1:0-8966 GCA_040402735.1 Bdellovibrionota bacterium | reverse complement strand
CCCTATCAGGAATGCCAGTCCTTTCCAGTAGATAGCGGGAGAATTGCGAGGCCCTACGGCCGGAGCCGCAGGGTTTTGCAATTCTCTCTTCTTAAATGGGCCAAAAAATGCGCTGAAGGTATTGTTTTTTATGAATTTAACGACACCTGGCCACGCATTTTTGGCCCTATTTTAGAGAAGAGAATTGCGATGCCCTAATTTAGGTTAATACGTAGGTGCTTTCTTGCTTTAACAATGTTAAACCTAGTAGGGAGTTTGGGTTCTGCCAAACTCGCGCCAAAGCTTAAGTAACGTGTAGTAGATCAAGACAGTTTAAGACATGAGAGTTGAACGATTAGAGGTATTCGGATTCAAGTCATTCATGGAGCGACTTGTGCTCCCGTTGGAGTCAGGTATCACCGGAGTGGTCGGACCCAATGGTTGTGGTAAATCGAACATCATCGATGCGCTGCGCTGGGTTTTAGGTGAAACGCGGGCTTCACAGCTACGTGGCGGGGTTCTTGAGGATGTTATCTTTAATGGCACCGAGTCGCTACGGCCGTTAGGTCTAGCCGAGGTATCTATCGTTATCAGGGCGGAGAAGGAGAACCTGTTAGCAGAGCTGCTCTCTTATTACGAGACTGCAGAGAGTCTTGTGGTAGCTCTGCCTACGGAAGCTGTTAACGATGATGCTGTGACTGCGCGGTTGGAAGATACTGCGCCTTTGCAGCACGAAGCAGCGCAGGGTGAATCTGCGCAGCTAGAGACAGTCCAGGCAGAGGTAGTCCAGGCAGAGGCAGTCCAGGATGGTGCTGTTCAAGACGACCTACAAACAGAGCAATCGGCGCTGGATGTTAACGGTGCTGAAGAACCTGCGCAAGTTGCCAGTCACGATGTCATGTCAGATATCCGTGCTTCGCTATCAAAGTATTCGTGGTTAAGTTCAGTTAGCGAGATTCAGGTGACGCGGCGTTTGTATCGTAGTGGCGAATCAGAGTTTTTTATCAACAAGGTGCCGGCACGACTAAGGGACATAAAGGAGCTGTTCCGAGTGCTCGGATTAGCTTCTAGAGGCTATACGATTATCGCACAGGGAGAGATCGGCCGAATCATCACTGCAAAGCCCGACGATCGTAGGCAGGTCATCGAAGAAGCTGCACACATCGCCGGATTTAAAGAGCACATCAACGCGGTAGCAAAGAGGCTTGAGGATACAAAGGCGCAGGTTTTAAGGCTTGAAGATGTAATCAAAGAGGTGACGCGACAGGTTGCCACCCTTAAACGCCAAGCGGCGCGAGCAGCAACGAGGGCCGAGCTGAAAGAGGAGCTCGTGGTTGCAGAGCGGGATCTCTTTGCTGATACCTTTGCGCGGCTCCAAGCTCGGGTTCGCGATGTTTCAGAGCGCGCAGAGAGTTTTGCTCGCGACGAGGCAGCAGCAGAAGAGGCGCTGCGGGCAGTTGAGCAGGAGGAGCATCAGGCGCGCGATCGTTCGATGCAGTTTGATGTTGAGATCGAGCAGCTTCGTCAACAGTCCGATTCGATTAAAGAGGGGCTCAATCGTCGTAATCGAGAAGTAGCTCAAAAAGAGTCGCGACTTCGTGAGTTGCAGTCGTTAGTGCAGGCGCGCAAGACAGAGGTAGCTCGCCTTGAAGAGCGACGGACTATGTTGAGTCAGAGACTCCAAGAGTCCAGAGAGTCGCTTCAACGTCTGGAGGCGCGAGGAGCTGAGCTTGAACAGGGCTTGAATTCTCTTGATCTCTCAGGTGAGGAGGAACAAAGGGCGATATCGGCGGAGCTTGCTTCTTTGCGAGAGACGCAGAGACAGCTCGATCGCTCAGTGCGTGAAGTTCGAGATTCACTTGTATCAGCTCAGAGTCGTCGCGACGCGCTGCAATCGCAGATGACGGCAGCATCGCCGATGTCGCAGTTAAAGAGAGCTGTCGGCAGTGATAGTCAGATTCCACAAGAGATTCGCGGCGACTATAAGCTGCTCGTTGATGGAATCAAGGTCAGCGATCGCTACTCTAAGGCTTTGCAATCAGTCCTCGCAGAGCGGGCGACGTTTCTTGTCGTTGATCAGGTTTCAAAGGTTGCACGGTCATTTCAGGAGCTCGTTCTAAAGGCTGATCCATCAAACAAGCGTGGTCTAGGAATTGGACTCTTTGCATCGATTTCTGCCGAAGGTGTCTTTGCGGCAAGGGATGAAATGAACGGAGCTACACCATTGCTTTCGCATGTAGAAACTTTGCCATGGTGTCAGGGTATCGTGACTAGACTTCTATCCAAGGTGTGGGTCACGACGGATCTCGATGCTGCTCTGCGTTTTATTGAAGCTGGAGTTGCGTCTGGCGCGTTAGATGATGATGCAGTCGTTGTTACTGAGAGTGGCGATCTCTTATCGAAGTGGAGCTTCTACAGTCTCCGGCACGATGGTGGTGTGATTCAGATTAAGAGTAAGGTAGATGAGGCTGCCCGTACAATAGTAGAGAGTCAAACTCGCTACGATGCGGTTGCTCACGAGCGTGATGCTGTATTGCTCTCAATCGCTGAGAAGGAGCGCAGACATTCGGAGCTAACGCGACTGATACACGATGCACAGAAGCGGTTACGAGAACTGTCAAACCAACAGGGAGAAGTGCGAGGCCGTATCCAGAGCGAAACCAAGATGTTCAGTCAGCTTGAGGGTGATATCGCACGGATTGAGCCGCAGCGACAAGAAACTCAGAGCCAAGTAGCTGCACTTGAAGAATCGGCACAGGTTGTAGCGGATGAGATAGCGAAACTCCGACAAGAGGATCACTCAGAGATAGAGGGCGAGTTGCAGGAGGTATCGACAGAGCTGAAGGTTTTAGAGGATAAACGTCGCGGTCTGCGCGATGAGTTTACCCAGTTACTTCGTGGTATCGATACCAAGCGCCGGCAACACGATGAGGTTCGAAACACGGTGATCCGCGAGCGGATGGCTGTTGAGCGCATTAAAGGAGAGATCCAGAGTACTGAAGCCTCAGCGCGGGAGCGTTACGGAGCTGAGGGGCTAGCATCGCTGCTTGAGATAGCTCAGCAGGCGGAACTATTGGCTCAAGAGCTACGCAGCCAACTTGAGCAGCGTGTTTCAACAATCAGGCAGCGTCTCGACCGCGAAGGTGAGGTTGACCCATCGGTGATCGAGCAGCATGAGATCGAGAGCAAGAGGCTTCATGAAATTGAGAGTCAGCGAGAAGATCTCGTCCGAGCTAGCGAGACCCTGCAGGCTACGTTGCAGGAGCTTTCTGAGGCGTGTACCCGCCGCTTTGTTACCACATTTGAGGCCATACGGAGCAACTTTGCAGTCTTTGGTCCTAAGCTCTTTGGTGGAGGTTCTGCTGAGCTGCGTTTGGTAGACCCTAATAATCCTTTAGAGTCAGGAGTTGAGGTGCTTGTAAGGCCGCCAGGCAAGAAACCTAAGAGCATAGATCTACTCTCTGGCGGCGAGAAGGCGTTGTGCGCGATAGCACTGGTATTTAGTATGTTTATGGTGCGACCAAGCCCTATTTGCGTTTTGGATGAGGTTGATGCGCCCTTAGATGAGGCAAATGTGCAGCGTTTTGTTGCGTTTATACAAGAGATGAGTGCTCGCACGCAGTTTTTGATGATTACTCACAACAAGGCCTCGATGGCAGCAGCGCATACCCTAGTAGGGGTTACTATGCCGACACCAGGAGCCTCTAAAGTGCTCTCCGTGTCGCTCCAGGAAGCTGAGCGTCAGGTTGCGTGATAGACCCCACCTGTGTCGATCTGCTTGGGGGTGTCAAAGTCGGAGGAAGTATGAATCAAGAAGTTGTAGGTTCTATAGCAACAGCTGTGACCTCGTTAGAGACTCTGGTGAGAACTTATCCAGAGGAGGTCATAGAGGGCCTTATCGCGCTGTTGATTCTTGCTCTGTGTGGTCTACTACTCTCGCTCCGTAGTGCAGGTAAACAAAAGGAGATATCTGCGAAGCTTGCGGCGCGGCTTGCTGAGTTAGAACAAGAGGTCCAAGCTTTAAAGGCCACAGTAGCATTAGAGCAAAGGGTAATCGCTAAGTTCGAGGAGCCTGCTGGGTCTATTCCAGCAGAGCCTCGGCAGGTAACAGAGCCTCGGCAGGTAGCAGAGCAGGAAGTTCCTGGTGAGGCGGTGGCGCTAGGAGGGGAGCTAGTTACTGCTGAACCGGCACCTGCGCCTGGGGTTGGCGTCGTGGCCCAGGAGACAGCGCTTTCACGCGGTTTGAAGAAGAGTCGGACAGGGTTTTTGGCGCGCCTGACCGGCCTTTTTTCGGGCCGTGTATCTGTTGATTCTTCGACATTAGAAGACCTGGAAGAGCTGCTTATTCTAAGCGACGTGGGGGCAAAGTGTGCATCTGACTTGGTAGCCGAGGCGCGTCAGGGTGCAGAAGGGTCGCCGCACGGGCTTTCACAACAAGAGCTAACTGATATTCTTAAGTCGGGGATTCTTAAGCGGCTTGTTGCTACTCCAGAGGCGCATGAGATTTATCATCCCGTTCGCTCTCCTCTGATTGTGCTCGTCGTAGGAGTTAATGGTGTTGGCAAGACCACCACAGTTGCCAAGCTGGCGACTAAGTACATGGGACAAGGTAAAAAGGTATTAGCCGTAGCAGCTGACACCTTTAGAGCCGCAGCAGTTGAGCAGTTAGCCGAGTGGTCGAATCGAGTGGGTTTTACACTTGTTCGTGGTAATGAAGGCGCAAAGCCTAGTGCTGTAGTTTTTGATGGTATGAAAGCCGCCAAAGATGGAGCATTTGACGTTGTGTTGATCGATACAGCGGGACGTCTCCACACTAAATCCAATCTGATGCAGGAGCTTGAAGGGGTTCGTAATTCGATTCGTAAACACTTTCCGGATGGACCACACGAGACTGTGCTTGTCCTTGATGGTGTAAGTGGCCAAAATGCGCTGAGTCAGGCTCGTGAATTTAATCAGGCGGTTGCGCTCACGGGGATAGTCGTCACTAAGCTCGATGGTACTCCAAAGGGTGGAATAATCGTTGCTATCTCCCAGGAGCTTCAGCTTCCTGTATTTTATATCGGAGTAGGGGAAAGGGTAGAGGACTTGCTACCGTTTAATCCAGCAGGTTTTGTCGATGCTCTCTTTAGAGAGGATACTCAGATTTTATCTCACGGACAGGAGATGGTGCCACGGGTTAGTAACCAGTAATCACGGTGAGTTGAGGATTGACGATGGAACAATCAAGAACGATTCCAGTTGATTTACTAAGTAGCTTTGATATTCCGGGCAGGATAATTAGCATAGAGGAGCTAAAGCGTGGTCATATTAACCGCACATACGTGGCCCTCTGGGAGCATGCTGGCGTTCGTAAGCGCTATGTCCATCAAGTCGTAAATCACCGGATATTTCAAGACATAGAAGGGCTGATGAAAAACCTAGATGTTGTTACCGCAACGCTCGGTCAGATGAAAGCTAGTGGCAGGCTCAGAAGTGACGAGGTTACACTTACGTTGATTAAGGGGCGCTCTGGTGAGCGGTTCTTGCAGGACGAATCAGGAGAATATTGGAGAACGTTTGAATTTATCGAAGGGACTGTGACCTATGATGTTTGCCCAGATAGGGCGGTTGCAGCTGAGTCCGCGGCGATACTGGGACGTTTTCAGAAAGCGCTCTTAGAGTTAGATCCGGGTACCTTTGCAGAGACCATCCCGTTCTTTCTCGATGGCGGAAGACGATTTGATACCTTCGCCAAGGTGATAGCCGAGGATAGTCAGGAGAGAGTAGCCGGCTGCTCTGCGGAGATAGAGTTTGCGATGGGGCGTAGAGATTTTGGTGCTTCACTGATCACCGGACTGCGGGAGAAAGTCCTACCGTGTCGGGTTACGCACAACGACGTTAAGTTAAACAACGTGCTTTTTAATAGTGCTGGTGAACGAGCCATCTGCTTGCTTGATTTAGATACCTGCATGGCTGGGACTGTGTTGTATGATTTTGGTGACCTCGTCAGAAACACCGCAGTGCCATGCGCCGAAGACGAACAGGACTTCTCCAAGGTTGTTTTCGACATGGATCTCTACAGGGCGATCTGTGAGGGCTATCTGGCGGAGGCAGGGGGTTTTTTGGTGCCTGCGGAGCGTGATTTGCTGGCGCTTGCACCGCGAAACTTAGCACTTGTTTTGGGAGTTCGGTTTCTTACTGATCACCTTCAGGGAGATACATACTTTAGAATTCATCGACCGAATCAAAATCTCGAGCGCGCTAAGACGCAGTTCCAGATCGTGCGAATGATGGAGCGCTTAGAGGGCGAGATGCGTCGGGTAGCTAAAGGGTACTAAATCCCTGCAAGCGCGCCGCCATCGTATGCAATCGCTTGGCCGGTAATAAAACCGGAGAGATCAGAGGCGAGAAATGCCGCGAGCTTTCCGAGCTCATCCGGTTTGCCAAGGCGTCGCATCGGGATAGCACGAAGCATAGCTTCACGATCTACTTTGAGTTCGTTCAGTCTCTCAGTCGCTGTGAATGTTGGCAGGATAGCATTGATGGTTATTCCACTAGCACCGACCTCTTTGCTGACCGCATTAACGAGTCCGTGAACGCCAGCGCGTATAGAACTTGATACTGTCAGATCGGCCATAGGCTCTTTACCAGCAACTGATGTAATGAGCAGGATTCGACCCCAGCCCGATTTAGACATATTAGGTATAGCAACCTGCATCGATTCGACCACACTCATAAATAGGGATTGGAATGATTCCTCCCACTGTTTGGACGATAGCGCATCAAAGCGTCCCTTAGGTGGGCCGCCAGCGTTGGTTACTAGGATATCGAGACCTCCTAGCTTATCAATTGCAGACTGAGTCAGAGCTCGGGCAGCTCCCTTTACAAGCAGATCGCCGACTATAAAACCGTAGGCTCCTATCTCTTGAGCGCAAGCAGCGAGTGTCTCAACGTTGCGTGAGTTGATGATTACCTGAGCGCCTTCTGCTATGAGCTGCTCAGCAACTGCTTTGCCCAAGCCCTGTGATGAAGCTAAGACGAGTGCTCTTTTGCCGCGAATGTTTAGGTCCATAGTAACTACTCACCGGATTTTAAGATCGTCGCTGCAATTTTGTCTCTATATGAGCTGATTTTGGAGGTTTTTTTCTTTGCCACCCCTAATCGCGGGTGCTTTTTTTGGTGAGTAGTTGTTATCCTAAATTGAGCAGTTGCGGGTCTGAAAATGGCGCAGCTACTCGAAATCAATTTAGGTTTAAGCTTCCGCAAATCTCAAAATTATTTGCGCTTTCGAGTACCTGCACCATTTTCATCATCCTTAACTACCGAATTTAGGATAAAAGGAAGCAATCTCAGCTACTTGCAAAATCCGCGGTGTTGCCGTGGTTTTTGCATGGCGCTGAAAGGGTTAGTGATTTAGCCTAAATACATGTACTACAAGCGAACTCTTGAGCCTAGGCTGCGCGCACTTGCAGGGGCGTATAGCTGCGTTCTGGTGACCGGTATTCGCCAGGCGGGCAAGACCGAACTGGTGCGACACTCCTTCCCGGGGCACGAGTGGGTTCTGCTCGACCGGGCGGGAATTGTCTCCGAAGCTAGAAGCGATCCAGCGCTGTTCCTACGCAACCATCCGCCCCCCTGCATCTTTGACGAGGTTCAGCGAGTACCGGAGCTCTTTCTGGAACTTAAAGATCTTATTGACCAAAATGATCCTGGGCGGGGCGAGATTATCCTCACCGGTTCGCAGCCCCTACAGATGATGAAGGAGGTGTCCGAGTCACTAGCTGGCAGAGTTGGGATCTTGGAGCTTTCAGGAATGACTCCCAGCGAGCTTCGTGTTGATGAACAGACTCCGAACTCGCTCGCGGAGTGGTTGCAAAGTCCACCGGTCGGTCGTCGCTTTCCTTGGCCGCTCCGGCCAGCAGATATGGTGTTTAGAGGTGGATTTCCGAGCATGGTGCTTGCTGAGCACAGCCCTGATGATGCTACGGTAGCTCAACGTCTAAGCGATTATATTCAAACATTCCTAACTCGAGATTTGCGCGACCTGGCCGAGATATCGGATCTTGGGCGCTTTGAACGGTTCTTACGTTTCGTGGCTAATACATCTGCGCGATTGTTAAACGTAGAAGCATTGGCTCGCGATTCAGGTATACCTCAGAGTACGATTCACGATTGGCTGTCGGTGCTCGAGGCGGCTTTCGTGATACGCCGAATCCCGGGATATTCACGGCAAGTAACCAAGCGCGAGGTTAAGCGACCTAAATTGATCCTGTGTGATAGTGGGCTGCAACTACATCTCCTTGGCTTTCGCGCAAGTGATTTGGCGCGTGAGTCTCCCACTTTTGGCGCGGCCTTTGAAACTCTTTGTGCACACGCCCTGTTTGCGCTGCTTAGTCGCGAAGGGATTCGACCGCCTGTGTATCACTGGCGCTCTGGTGAGCGCGATGAGGTTGATTTCGTAGTTGAGCTAACCTCGGACATGACGATCCCAATTGAGTGCAAATTAACTGGACAGCCTTCTGCAGCGGACGCTCAAGGCATTCAGCGGTTCCTTCAGATCCATGGGGTAAAAGGCCCCGGCGTAGTTATCTCGGCGCAGGAGGATTGCTTCTGGTTGACACCTAATGTGCTACACATACCGTTATCGGCGCTCTGAAACAAACGTTTACTTGTGAGTAAAGTGACCACGAGGGGTTGCGGTGAGCAAGCGTTTCAACCTAAATTCGGCAGTTAAGGAGGATGAAAATGGTGCAGATACTCGAAAGCACAAAGGATTTTGATATTTGCGGAAGCGCAACCCTGGCACCGTCAGGGTGAGCACCGCAAATTCAAAAGCCGAAGTGATTTCGAGTAGATGCGCCATTTTCAGACCCGCAACTGCCGAATTTAGGTTCAATATCGGTAGCTAGCACCCACGAGACCTCTTTCTCCACGCACGTGTTTAGGTCAGCTTTCAGGGCTGAGCTGTCCAATGAATAAATCTGCATATGGAGGTGGTTAGCCATCCA
>JBBALZ010000127.1:0-9016 GCA_040402735.1 Bdellovibrionota bacterium | reverse complement strand
CCTATCAGGAATGCCAGTCCTTTCAAGTAGATAGCGGGAGAATTGCGAAGCCCTAATCCTCTATGGCCGACTACTAGTAGTTGCTTTATTATGTCCGTGCCATGGGTCAAGCCTCCGAAAAGTTAAAAATCCGACGTGCTTTCGACTGTCTGCGCAATTTTAATTCTAAAACCAGGGGTGGAGGGCTTATGGTGAGATCGTACAAGCTCGGTTGGTTGTGTGTGGCCTTAGTGGCGTATAGTTGGGTTGTTCAGTTGGCCCAGGCGCAGCTCCAGTGTCCAGGAGCCGAACAGGTTTCTATCGGCCTAAACTCTACAGCGCCAGATTTTGCGAGTCGCGAACCAGCGAGCCCCTCTACAGGTGATTTTATCGTTTTCTCATCAAAGGCAACAAACCTCTCGACTGCCTTTGTTGTTGGTACTAGCTCTAATACCCCCAATATCTATCGTTATTCGGCTACAAGTGGAATCGAACTGCTTAGTATAGATTCCCAAGGAAAAGCTCCCGCAGGCTCTGGAGGACAGGACCTGCTCTACGGATGCTCAGCGCCTGCGGTAACCGCTGAGCTATCTGATGGTTCATATGCGGTAGCGTTTCAATGTGACTCTAAAGAGCTAGTTTCGCCGGCAATTGATACCACTAATGTGAGACAGATATTTTTAAGATTTCCAACTCTCAAACGCACGGTGCTGATATCAAAAGATTTTACAAGCCAGACTGGAGATAATACAGGGGGAAATCAGAATAGTGAGCGACCCACGATTGCTATTGTTAATTCGACCACGACTTCAACTCGTTATCGCGTATGCTACCAATCATCGGCGACTAATCTGGTAGAATTTGAAAATGAAGATGGCCAGGTGCTTTACTGTAGGGATGTAGTAGTTAGCAGCTCGGGAGTTACAGAGGAGCCGACGATAGTAATTAAGCCCCAAGTAATTAACCAGAGTCGAGAGATGCGCAATCCAACCCTTAGCGTTGATGGAAGTGTTTTGGTATTTGAATCGAATGCCACGGTTATCGAGGATAAGCCAAATAATGGATATTTTCAGGTTTATGCTTACTATTTCCCGACTGATTCAGGGGGCCAAGCTGCCGTTAGGCTGATCTCGGCAACAGCGCAGGGAGACCCCGCTAAGGGCAACTCTTCTGCTGCTTCGGTGACGCAAGATGGTGGTGTGGTGCTGTTTCAGTACGATGCCAGTAATTTGCCGGGGAGCGACACGGCGGATCTAAAGGGCTTTGAGAGGCTTTTAACGTCGGTGATTGTAAAGCACCAGGTCTCAAATGGAGTAAACACGCAGGTGAATGTAAATGCAGCTGGCACTCCCAGCGACTCAAGCGCAGATAGTGGCCGGATCGACTACAGTGGTCGTTACGCTGTGTTCTCTGATAGTGGCACTAACTTTGTAGCGGGCACATCTGGTGGACACAATCAGGTCTACTTAAAAGATACATCATCAGGCGAGGTTGTCTTAATGAGTGCTAGCGCAGCCGGGATCGCTGGAGATCAGGAGAGTGGTTCTAATAAGGGTAGTTCAGCATTCAGCGCGCCTCTTTCAATCGGTTTTAGAGATCGTGCGGGCACAGCCCCATTTGTATCTTTTCTGTCAGAGGCGCCCAATCTGGCAACTGTTGGAGTGCCAAATAGCGCAAAGCCTTTTATCTACCGTGCGATAGCCGTCACCCCAACGCCAACGCCAACGCCAACGCCAACGCCGACGCCAACGCCGACAGCAACGGCAACGGCAACGGCAACCGCTACCCCTAGAGTGCTTACTGGCAATATCCGGATTACAGAGCCGCCCGTGATAAACACCAGAGGTCGAGATCCTCAGGGTCGCTATGATATAGAGGTAATATGCGAAAAGTTTAGTGTGGACTCAGCGCTTATCAAGGAGAGTCCTGATATGCTTGAGCTTTTGGCCAGTAAAAAGGCGCGATTAGTTTATGAAGTTGAGATTCGCAAAGCTGCTTCAAAGACCAGAATAACTCGGACCTCGTCGCGTAATGTTGTCTCGGTTAGAAAGCTCTCTCCGGGAAGCTATACGGTTCGTTACCGAGTAGCAGCGATCTTGGGTAAGAAGAGGATCCAGAGCCGCTTAAGCCCGACTACTAAGATTCAATTAAGCTAGAGGCGTAGGTGCGGGCAGAACTGCTATGTTGAAAGGTATAAAGTCGGAAAATAGGCGGCAGGTCTTGCGGACTCTAATTCTATTAGGGGCGTTTACCCTCGTCTTAGCAGTTATAAAGACGGTTCAAATTATGTTAGCGATAGCTGAGGGAAAGCGGCACGGCCCGCCTCCTGAGGCAGTAACTACAGTAATAGCTGCAAAGGATCGCTGGCGTAACACATTTACGACTGTGGGGTCTTTCTCCGCTAATAAGGGAGCTACTTTAAGCACCGAAGGATCGGGTAATGTGGTGCGCATAGGTTTTGAATCAGGGGCTAAGGTAGTAGAGGGCCAGATTTTAATCGAGCTAGACCGGTCAGTAGAAGAGGCCAACCTACAGGGGGCGGTAGCGCGGCTCGATCTGGCTAAGCAGAACTTGACCAGAGCGCAAACGCTACGCACCCAGAGTGCGGTGTCGGCAGCTAACTTTGAAGATGCCCAGGCGCGCGCAAAACAGGCCGAGTCAGATGTGCGCTCAATCCAAGGGGCGATAGAGCGAAAAACGATCCTTGCCCCATTCACAGGTAGAGCCGGTATTCGCACGGTTAATGTTAGCCAATATGTAACTGCGGGAACGCCATTAGTGCCATTGTACTCAGTCGATCCGATCCACTTTAATTTTTCAGCGCCACAAAACGTTGCGCCAGCGCTTAGAGACTCAAAGGAACAAGTGCAGATCTTTGTTGATGCATTTCCGGGGCGGGTCTTTGCAGGTAGCGTAACAGCGGTAAATCCGAATGTCAGCGAAGTTACGCGATCCGTTGAAGTTCAGGCTACGATAGATAATCAAAGCGAAGATCTGCTTCCAGGTATGTTTGGAGAGGTGCGAATAGAGCTTGGTGAGTTTAAAGAGGTTGTGGCGCTTCCAGTAACCAGCATTCAGTACGCCCCATACGGAAATTCTGTTTACGTTGTTCAGCCGCAAGAGGAGCAGGTGGGTCAAGCAGTTGAGGAAGATGCCGCTAATCGCGCTCCTAGGTTGGCTAAGGTGCGCCAGCAGATCGTTCAGTTAGGTGATCGCCGAGGTGATTTTGTAGCGGTATTAAAGGGACTAAAGGGGGGCGAAGAGGTCGTTACGCTCGGAACATTTAAGCTGCGGCCGGACGCGATGGTCATGATTATGAGTGATCAGAGTGTGCCAGCTTCTCTCAATCCAGATGTTAAGAACTCTTAACCAAACAAGCCTAGGCTGCAGTAGTGGCTGCTAAGATGAAACTAACCGATATATTCATAAAACGCCCGGTATTAGCGATCTGTTTGAATGTGCTTATCTTACTCGCGGGATATCAGGCGATCCAGAGTTTATCGATAACTCAGTATCCTAAGAGCGATAGCGCCGTGGTTAAGGTTCGCACTGCATACATAGGCGCTCCGGCAAATCTCGTACGTGGATACATCTCTGCCCCCTTAGAGCGAGTTATCGCCAGCGCTGATGGAATCGACTATATCGAGTCAAGTAGCCGCCAGGGGCTCAGTGAGATAGTTGCCCATTTGCGACTTAACTTCGATGTAAATGCAGCGCTCACACAGATTCAAGCTAAGGTAGCGCAGGTAAAGAGTGAGCTACCTCCAGAGGCAGAATCACCGATTATTGAGGTCGAGAGCAGTGATAACCGTTTCGCCTCGATGTATATCGGCTTTGCTTCCCCGGATATGGAGCCCAATCAGCTCACTGAGTATTTGACCCGTGTGGTGCAACCGCAACTTTCTACCGTTAGAGGTGTGCAGCGCGCAGATGTTCTCGGAGGGCGTACATTTGCTATGCGTATCTGGCTTAAAGCAGATCGAATGGCAGCGCTTGGAATAAGCGCGTCCGATATAAAGCAAGCGCTTTCAAAGAATAACTTTTTATCAGCGGTTGGAAGCACTAAGGGATACTTAGTGACTACTAGTCTTGTAGCCAACACCGATCTTAAGAGCGCCGAAGAGTTTAAGGAGCTGGTGGTAGCTCGCAAGGGAGCGATAAGTGGCGGTGAGATAAATAATGGGATAACGATAGTACGTCTTAAGGATGTAGCCGATGTTGTTCTAGGAGCTGAAAATTACGATGAGGAGGTCTTATTTAACGGTAAAAACGCCACATTCATGGGGGTTTGGGTGTTGCCTAACGCTAATGCGCTCGATGTTATTGAGGCTGTGCGCAAGGTTCTGCCAGAGATTGAGCGCAACCTTCCAAGTGGAGCAACATTAACCATCCCCTACGATGCAACCAAATACATTCGTGATGCGATAGGAGATGTGCTTAAAACCTTAACCGAGACAATCGCGATAGTTATCTTAGTGATATATCTCTTTATCGGATCTTTTCGCTCAGTATTAGTTCCTATTGTAGCTATTCCGCTTTCACTTATTGGTGCCACCGCTCTGATGTTGGCTTTTGGTTTCACGATTAATCTCCTCACCTTGCTAGCTATAGTTCTTGCGGTAGGATTGGTGGTTGATGATGCCATCGTTATGCTTGAAAACGTCGAGCGTCACGTACGTCAGGGGGCTAATCCGGCTAGTGCGGCGATTGTGGCAGCTCGCGAGCTGCTGGGGCCAACTATTGCGATGACGATAACGCTGGCTGCTGTGTATGCTCCGATAGGCTTTCAGGGAGGACTGACCGGCGCTCTCTTTAAAGAGTTTGCTCTGACTCTTTCAGGCGCTGTGATTATCTCAGGGATAGTTGCTATTACCCTGTCGCCGATGATGTCGTCAAAGCTTATCTCGCAGCGAGACGATCAAGAAGGGCGGGTCAAGCAAATAGTTGAGCAGCGCCTTGTGCGACTAAGAGCTTGGTATGAGCAAAAACTAAGAGCAGTCCTCAAGTACCAGGCGGGGGTTGTTACTTTTGCTATCATTGCAACGTTGCTGCTTGTGCCCCTGTACATGTTTTCGATGAAGGAGCTAGCACCACGTGAAGATCAGGGGGTGCTTTTTGGGATAGTCCAGGGACCGCCCCAAGCAACCATTGAGCAGATGCAGCTATCAGCTAAGCAGGTGTTTGAAGCCTATCGCTCGGTGCCCGAGTATCTTGGGGCGTTCCAACTAACCGGACCGGGGTCTGGGTTTTCAGGTCTTGTTACTAAGCCGTGGAGCGATAGATCGCGGACTATATTTGATATTGAACCAGAGCTTTGGGCAAAGGTCGGAGCTATCCCAGGAGCAAGGGTGATTATTACAACCAAGCCGGCGCTTCCCGGTGGGAGTGATTTTCCAGTTGAGATGGTGATCTCATCAACCGCAGAGCACGATGAAGTAGTTGGATACGCTAGGCAGCTTGTCGGCGCAGCGTTTGCCAGCGGCAAGTTTATGTTTGCCGATACTGACCTTAAATACGACCTGCCAAGGAGTGAGTTAGTTATTAATCGCGACAAAGCTAACGCCATGGGGATGTCCTTAGCGGCAATTGGTGAAGACCTGGCCACATTTGTCGGTGGAAACTACGTTAATCGTTTTTCAATTCAGGGCAAGAGTTACCGTGTAATTCCTCAGGTGCAACGTACCGAGCGACTCAACCCTGAACAGCTCCTAGCGCTCCATGTGCGCGGTCCAAGTAGCGCTCTCGTGCCGCTGGCAACGGTAGCATCGATTCAAAACTCGGTACAGCCGCGTCAGCTGAATCGTTTTCAACAGCTAAATTCGGCAAAGATTCAAGGCGCGATAGTGCCAGGAGTGTCGGTAAACGATGCTCTTTCAGTGCTTGAGAACAAAGCTAAAGAGATACTCCCATCAAACTACGTAATTGATTACGCCGGAGAGTCGCGCCAACTACGGCGTGAGTCCAAGAGTATGACCAGCACCCTGGTGCTGGCGCTTATCGTGATATTCCTCGTTTTGTCGGCGCAGTTTGAGAGCTTTATAGATCCACTTGTGATCCTGGCAGGATCAGTTCCGTTAGCGCTTGCCGGAGCGCTTGTATTTGTCTTTCTCGGGACAACATCGCTCAATATCTATTCTCAGGTTGGATTGGTAACTTTGGTTGGTTTAGTCGCCAAAAACGCTATTCTTATAGTAGAGTTTGCTAATACACAACAGGAGCACTACGGTACATCGAAGCTTGAAGCGGTAGTGCAGGCGTGCATAACCAGACTTCGGCCGATATTGATGACCTCAAGTGCAACGGTTGTAGGGCACTTTCCCCTAATTTTAGTGAGCGGCGCAGGGGCAGCAGCTCGCAATAGTATCGGCATTACCCTGGTCACGGGGATGATCATCGGTACCGTATTTACCCTTTTTGTGGTACCAGTGTTGTACGTTTGTATCTCCAAACCAAAGAGTAAAATTGCAGTATGAGTCGTGGAGTTGCTCCCTCTTTAAAGTTGGCGTTGGCGGTGTGTGTGCTAGGCTGCGCCGTTGGTCCTGATTTTGAGCCGCCTAAGACAGAGGTGCCAGCACAGTTCGTTGAGTCAGCAAAAGTAGCGGGAGCTGTGGCTGTTGAGCCACAGGCAGAGCAAGCGCTAGAGGTAGTTTCGGACTCGTGGTGGAATAGCTTTAACGACCAAGAGCTAAAAGCGCTTATTATCGAGGCGATTAAGACCAACCGCGATCTTGAGAGCGCTCTTAGCAGGGTTAATCAGGCTCGCGCTGTGCGCCGCGAGGCGTTTCTCGATCTTTTTCCAACGATTACCGCAGAGGGTGACTACGCACGCACAAGGATACCAACATCAACATTTGCCGGTAACGCGTTTCAGGCCTCACGCACCCACATTAGTAATGAATTCTACGGAGCTGGCTTTGATGCTTTCTGGGAGCTAGATCTATTTGGTCGAGTTCGTCGCGGTGTCGAAGCACGTGATGCAGAGAGTATAGCTTCAGTGGCCGACCTTAACGATGCTGTGCGGATAGTAGTTAGTGAGGTAGCGCGAAACTACTTTGTATTACGCGGCACTCAGCAGCAGATAGACGTAGCTAAGCAAAACGCCAAGACTCAGGAGCAGGTGGTCAAGATCGCGCAAGCTCTCTTTAAGGGTGGGCAATCAACTGAGTTCGATGTTGTACGATCTAAAGCACAACTTTCAAATACCCTAGCAGCAGTGCCAGTTCTTGAGGCTCAAGCAAAGGCAGCTCTCTACCGCTTAGGGGTCTTGTGTGGCAAACAGCCAGCGCAGATACCCCCAGAGCTATCACAGAGCAAGCCCTTGCCGGTATATGCAGGCCCGATACGTCTGGGAGATCCAGCTGGATTGCTTAAGCGTAGGCCCGACATTCGCGCAGCCGAGATGCGGCTAGCTGCGGCTACAGCAGGGATCGGTGTTGCAGAGGGAGATCTCTTTCCTAAGGTGGTGTTTAATGGATCAATCGGATACCAGGCGCCAACAACAAGAGGGCTCTCATCAGGTGATAACGATTTCTACCGCATCTTGCCGAGTATATCGTGGCCAGCTTTTAACCTTGGGCGGGTGTTTGCTAATATCGATCAAGCCAAGGCGCAACGAGACGGCGCGTTCGCCCAATATGAGCAGACTGTGCTACAGGCGCTACAAGATACTGAAACGGCGCTAGCGCAGTTCTCGGCTTCTAGGCAGCGTCGTGATCTATTGGTAGACAGCGTCAACAACAGCACTCGAGCGGTCCAGATAGCACGAACGCAGTATGAGAACGGTTTAGTAGATCTCCTTCCAGTTCTTGATGCACAGCGGGTGGCCTTAACAACCCAGCTCGAGCTAGCGCAGAGCCAAACTGAGCTGCTCACCTCGCTTGTAGCGCTGTTTAAGGCGCTGGGGGGTGGGTGGAGTGATGTTATTGTAGAACGTTCTGGCAAAAACGGCCAAGGCGCTACGTAGCGGTTCGCAATTCTTTAGAGCATCGCAAGTCTTCCGCTATCTACTCGAAAGAGCTGGCATTTCTGAGAGGGATAAAGATGCGCGTAGCGCGTCGTTTTAAATGGGGGGGGAGTATGCTTCTAAGCGCCGGTTGCCTATAGTGGCGGCTGTGGCATCGACACCATCAATCCTAGCACTCCGTAGATGATTATCGATGTGAGGATCATCGAGACGATGAATGCGGCGATAAAACCGAGAGTTTTATTGCTGCTTACCGTGGTCATTACCTGCGCTCCGTGGTAGAGCGCCACCAAGGAGATAGCTGTAAATACGATGCCAAAGATCCCTAAAAGTGGATAGATCGCCAAGAGATTGCCGACAAAAATTGGAAGCATCGAGTGCGCAATTAAACTAAATGCGCTCTCTTTGCTGACTGAGCCTTGAAAAAAAACAGCTAGTTTTTGGAGAATAAGCGAAGAGACAAAGATCATCGCTATACTAACCAGTCCAAAAGCTACCTGAGTGATTAAGTACTGAAAGAGAGGCGGACGCCAGGTGCCAAGTGGGCCTAAATTCATCCCAAAAACCTGTAATCCGATAGTTGAGCAGACAATTCCAAGTACAAGTAGTGGAATAATAATCGAGCGTAAAAGATCTTGAGGAGTGTGCGTCTCTTGGGCGATTGTTTGCCAACACTGCTTTGGCGATAGGATTACGAGCTTACAACGGTTAATGATGTTGTTAATATTGAGCGATTTGGTGCTAGCAGATATTTCCATATGAGCCGCAGGTTACTGCACTTGCGGAGTAGGTGCAAACGATAAAGCGCCATGACAAGCGTGCGCGTTGATGTAATGATGCGCAGGGAGCTAAAACACAGAACAGGGGCGCTTTTAAACCGTGTTTTTAAACTGCTCTTGTTAGGTTTAACGTAACTACTCACCGGATTTTAAGATTGTCGCTGCAATTTGGTCGCTAAATGAGCTGATTTTGGCGGATCTTGTTTCTTGCCACCCTCTAGTCGGGGGTGCCTTTTTTTGGGTGAGTAGTTATTATCCTAAATTCGGCAGTTGCGGGTCTGAAAATGGCGCATCT
>JBBALZ010000126.1:0-9074 GCA_040402735.1 Bdellovibrionota bacterium | reverse complement strand
TGATTTTGAGTAGATGCGCCATTTTCAGACCCGCAACTGCCGAATTTAGGTTGAATTAGTGCTGGGCCTATTGCGACGGTGCAAGAGTTTATACGAGCCGCCTTCTGCTGAGCTACTAGCCATCGAATTTGAAGCTGGGTGAAGCTCCCATGTAGATCTCTCAAGAACGACCTCAAGGGCAGCGACATCCTTAGAATTAATTCTGACGAGGATCCGCGCATCAAAAGGGGCGTTAACTCCCAACTCTCTAAAAACCGCTCCGACATCGATTGGCGAGATGCGATTATTGACAGTGATACTCTGGTTCTGATCCATGATTGGGCTATTAGCTTGTGACGCTGCCTGTTCCGCAAAATCCGGTATATTCCACGCATACAACGCACTTGGAGGAAGCACACTAGCGCTGCGCGACCGATATGCATGCAAGCGATCATCGACACCGTACAAGCGGGCCGTTGCTTCAGCATTTGCTGCCTTTAAAAGGTTCAGATCGTAGGCGTGGACACGTTCAGCACCTCGAAGAGCCATCTGAGCAGCGATCCAACCAGCACCGCAACCAACCTCAGACACCTCCTTGCCGGTGATAGCTAGGATCTGATCCGAAATGAGCCGGTCTAGCGTAGCGATCAATGTCTTGGAGCTTGGATGCTCGAGCGTAAAAACTGTTGGAAGGGCGACACCCTCGTCGAAGCTTCTCACGAATCCACCAGGCTGGCCCATTCCAAGCTGATTCAGCGGAAGATCTCCACGACGTAGAGAGCCATCTCTGCCGTAGAATGAGGTGAGAAAGGCCTCTATCTTGATTCGCTCACCGAGATCGGAATCCAGCGCACCCAGGCTCTCGTCCTGGTTGCTCTCTTTGGACCCCCAGAGCGCACTCTGACTACTGCCACGTAGCGGGTAATAGAAAAGAAAATCAAACACACCGCCAGGGGGAACCCAGACTAGCGCTTGAGGAGTTTTCTGATACGTAAGCAGATAAAGGTACTCAAGCCCTTGCTCCTCACTCAAAACTTGAAAATTCAGTCGCTCTTTAACATCTCGTGAATCGAATACAGCGTAGGCGCTCTCAAGCACCGCTTGATTAAACTCGGTACCAAGCTCTAGGCCAAAGGCAGGATGCTGCGCTACTTTGACCGACCCCCACTCACCATCGATAGGCTCTACCTGAGCACGTGCGGGGTCGATACCGAAAGCTTTGAGGAAGTACCACATCGGCGTGTTATCATTGAATCCACGCAGATCTAAAGGCTCCGTACCTACTCGCGATAATCCAGTTGCCCCTCCTGACGCACCACTGCATTTACCGAGTGAAGGTATACTCATCGGGCCGCCACTAAAAAACTCTACGCAATCCTCTCACGAATCGCCCGCCCCATCTCTGAGGTGCTCACCGTTCTTGCTGCTCCTGGCGTTGCGATATCGCCCGTTCGATAACCGTCAGCAATAGCTTGTGACACGGCAGCCTCTAGTGCATCGGCCTCTGTGCCCCAGCCAAATGAATACCTTAACATCATTGCTGCTGAGAGAAGCTGCGCTATTGGATTAGCAACTCCTTTGCCAGCGATGTCTGGAGCCGAACCACCTGAGGGCTCATAGAGAGCAAATCCATGGGTGTTAAAGCTTGCTGATGGACTTAAGCCTAGCGAGCCAGGCAACGCAGCAGCGAGATCTGAGAGGATATCGCCAAAGAGATTCGGCGCAACTATCACATCAAACTGTGATGGATTTTTCACAAGCTGTAGAGCGCAATTATCAACGAGCATGTCCTCAAGCATCACATCGGTGTAGTCACGGTGCACCTCCCGCACAATCTCGCGCCACAGTTTAGACATGTGTAGAACATTCGCTTTGTCTACGGAGTGGACGGTGCGACGCCTTGCGCGCGCAGCCTCAAAGGCGCTGCGAGCCACAAAAGCGATCTGATCCTCTGTGTACTCACCTGAATCACGGGCACACCGCTTACCTTCGTGGCTAAAAAACGTGTGCTCGCCGAAATACACATCCCCTTGCAACTCTCGTACAATCAGCAGATCGATGCCGGCACCGATACTATCGGGCTTTAATGGTGAGCCAGCAGCAAGGGCTGGATACACGCGCGTGGGGCGCATGTTGGCCGCTAAGCCGAAGGCCTTACGTATCGCTAATATCGAATTGGTTTCGCAGCCCTTCCACTGTGGCAGGTGCGATTCTGATACTGGGCCGCCGACTGAGCCAAAGAGAATTGCATCAGCGCTCTGGCATATTTCGCGTGTAGCGTCAGGAAAGTGGCTGCCGTGTTGTAGATATGCAGCCCCTCCGACTAGGGCCGGAACACACTCAATCGCTCGGCGGTAGCGCTTAGCGATAACCTCAAGGGTCGCAAGTGCCTCGTGCATCACCTCAGGGCCGATTCCGTCTCCTGCTAGGACCGCTACTTTCTTTGGTATCTGTGCGCTCATCGTCGATTACCTATTGGGAGTTAGTGTCGAGTAGAACCAGCTCTCACGAAGCTCACTCTTTTTGGCGGTGATCTGGTCGAGCCGGGAACGGAGGTAATCGAGATCGTCTAATCCATGGAGGAGGCAGTGCTTGCGAAAGGGATCGTACGTAAAGCTCCAGGTACGGCCATCGTCGCTCGTTACACTTTGCGCTTCGAGCTCAACGGTAAGTTTAAGATCACGCTGGCTTGCATCTGCCAAAAGCTGTCGCACCACATCATCCGGTAAGGTTATCAAAAGCAATCCGTTCTTGGCGCTGTTTCCGGCGAATATGTCGGCAAACGAAGGTGCTATCACTACGCGCACACCAGCACCAAGAAGGGCCCACACGGCGTGCTCGCGCGAAGACCCGCAGCCAAAGTTAGAGTCAGCAACGAGGATCTGCGTGCCCTGAAAGCGCGGCTGATTTTGATAGAAGTCAGGTCGCGATGTTCTTAGGCGCACGAAGAGATTAGGGCCAAACCCGTCCCGAGAGATACTCGTTAGGTACTGCGCTGGGATAATCATATCGGTATCGACATCCTTAATCGCTAGCGGTGCTGCTATTGAGGTGACACTTGTAAATGGTTCCATAGTTTGAATCCGCGGTTAGGCCTCCAATGCAGCCGTTATCTCCCCGGCAACTGCTGATGCCGCTACGGTTGCTGGGGAGGCTAAGTGAGTGATACTCCCCTCTCCTTGGCGACCGATGAAATTTCGATTCGATGTGCTGATGCAGCGCTTACCAGCAGGCACCTTGTCATCGTTCATCCCCAGGCACATCGAGCATCCAGGCATACGAAAATCAGCTCCTGCTGCAGCAAAGATCTCGACTAATCCCTCATCCCGCGCCTGCTCCATCACGCGTTCAGAGCCAGGAACGATGTACATGGTAACATCTCGGTGTACCCGCTTACCCCGTAAGATATTAGCGGCTATCCGCAGGTCTTCGATGCGCCCGTTGGTACACGAGCCAACGAAGGCCCAATCGACCTTGACGCCGCGAATCGGCTGTCCCTCAGAGAGCTTGGTGTAGGCCATGGCCTGCGCGGCCACCGTTCGATGCGACTCAGGAAGTGTTGCCAGGTGCGGAACTGATGCATCGATCGAAATAGCCTGCTCTGGATTCGTACCCCAGGTCACCATCGGAGAGAGCGCTGATACATCGATACGTACCTCTCGGTCATACGTCGCACCTGGGTCACTCGCTAGTGAGCGCCAATAACTCTCCGCGCGGCTCCAATCACTATCCTTTGGGGCATATCGGCGTCCCTTGAGAAACGCAATCGTTGTATCATCAGGCGAAACAAGTCCGGCGCGCGCACCACACTCGATACTCATATTGCACACCGTCATGCGCTCTTCCATCGACATCGCACGCACGGCATCACCCGTGTATTCGATGACATGGCCGTTTGCGCCACTTATTCCGATATCGGCGATTAGCTTTACTATGACGTCCTTTGCGTACACCCCCGGGCGGAACTTCCCAGCGAACTCCACCCGCATCGTCTTGGGCCTGCGCTGCAGGATTGAACCTGTAGCGAGCACGTGCCCTACTTCACTGGTACCTACTCCAAAAGCCAGAGCACCGAAGGCTCCGTGGGTTGATGTGTGCGAATCTCCGCAGACGATCGTCATTCCTGGCTGTGTCAGTCCTAATTCTGGGCCGATAACGTGGACGATCCCTTGATACCCGGAACCAAAATCAAAAAGCGGAAGCTCTTGCTCGGCGCACACCTTACGCAACGTCTCAACCTGCGTACGCGCTGCATCGTCATAGATCTCAAGTCGGTTTTTACGGGTTGGGATACTGTGGTCAAGGGTGGCGACTAGCCGACTCTTGTCATAGAGCGGAATCTGCCGCACCTTTAGGAGATCAAACGCCTGAATCGATGTGACTTCATGGAGGAGCATAAAGTCGATAGTAAGAATGTCGGGCACTCCAGCTTCGCCCGCTGGTACCACGTGCGCCTCCCAGATCTTATCGATAATCGTCCTCTTCATCGTTTTTCTCCAATAAGCCGACCTTAGTTGGCAAACGCTGCTAGTCGCTCCTCGTAACTCTTTTCAAGCGTCTCTAATTCGGCTTGAGCAGCCTCCCACTTAAGCATCTGCTGCTCTACTTCGCGCTTATTCTGGGCTAGCTCCTGCGATAGGCGTTGTATCGATGCGCCGTCACCTTTTGTAGATGCTTGAGTGAGCGCTTGTTGTGATAAGGCGATTACTCCCTCAAGCTGCGCGACACTTTTTTCGAGGCTTGCTACACGCTCACGCAGGGGAGTAACAAGCCGCGAGCGTTCCTGCATGACCTGAGCCTTGTCGCGCTTGACGTTATCACCTTTACCCTCGCCGTTTGAAGCTGCCTTGGCCTTCTTCTTCTTACCCTTACTTGGCTGTGCGCCCTCTTCACCTTCCCAGCCGATAGAATCTAGGAACTCGTCGTACGTACCCTCGAAGACAAATGGGGCATCTCCCTGAAAGACAACCAGACGCGTTGCAACACGACGTAGGATCTCCTCACTGTGCGTAACGATTACCACCGCTCCATCAAAGTCTTCGAGCGCCTCGGTGAGGGCCATAACGGACTCAACGTCTAAGTGGTTTGTTGGCTCATCAAGTAGCAGCACATTTGTCGGAGTTGCCAATATCTTGCCCAGCAACACTCGTGAACGCTCACCTCCAGAGAGCACCGAGATCTTCTTGAGCGCATCATCACCTTCAAACATCATGCAGCCACAGATGGCACGAACTGCGGTGCGACTGAGCTTTTGGTTGGTGTTGTAGATCTCTGTCTCAATAGTATTTGCAAGGCTTAGGCGATTCGTGTTGGTCTGGGCAAAGAAGGAGCTTACGGTGTTTGGACTAACTACGATCTCTCCTGAGAGTGGACTTAGCTCACCAGCTAGGAGCTTTAGTAAAGTTGACTTACCGCGACCGTTCTTACCGATTACAGCGATACGGTCGTCTTTC
Source organism: Bdellovibrionota bacterium (assembly GCA_040402735.1). GTDB lineage: Bacteria > Bdellovibrionota_C > UBA2361 > UBA2361 > OMII01 > OMII01. The sequence continues at coordinate 3,642 of JBBALZ010000126.1, read as the reverse complement.
TTAACCGCAAAGGACAGCCCTTCAATAAGCGGCTTCTCCATCGACTCGAAACCAAACGAGATATCCTTAACTTCAAGCGGAAATCTTCCAGGAAACGGCAGGTGTACAAACGAAAAATCGAGGGTCGGATCACTTGAAAGCTCATCGAGCTTCTCCATACGCGCCAACGCTTTCACCCGAGATTGCACAAGGGTTGCTTTGCTCGCCTGCGCCTTAAAACGGGTGATGAACGCCTCCATCCGTTTAATCTCTTTTTCGCGATTCTCTCGTGTGCGCTCGTGCAGCTCCTCATCAGCGGAGATACGTTCAAAGAGCTTCTGCGAGTTCCCTTCTATCTTTCGAAATCCACTGCGGTAGACAAGCGCGCTGTGGGTGCTCACCTGATCGCAGAAGTAGCGATCGTGAGAGATAACGATCATCTCTCCGGGCCATGACTGGAGGAAACTCTCAAGCCAGCGTAGCGAAACGATATCGAGGTAGTTAGTGGGCTCATCGAGCAACAACATGTTTGGCTCTGACAGGATGAGCTTGGCCAGATTGATGCGTATCTGAAACCCTCCGGAGAGCGCAGTAGGTGATAGCTCAAGCTCGGGCTCTGAAAATCCAAGCCCGGCGAGAACTATCTCAGCCTTGTACTGCTCGGCTACAGGGTCTCCAGCTAAGGCAGAGCACGCCTCTTCAAGCACGGTTGGCTTTGAAAACGAGAGGTGCTGCTTGAGATACCCGATCTTGTAACCCCGTGGCGTCGACACATCACCATCATCCGGAGTCTCCTCACCAGCGATAATCTTGAGCAGCGTTGATTTACCTGAGCCGTTACGACCAAAGAGCGCCACACGCTCCCCCGGAGAGATGGTTAGCGACGCCTTTGAAAAGAGCACCCTTTCACCAAAATGCTTCTCGATTGAGCTTACCTGCACCATCGTAATACTTCCTTGTTTAACCTGGCTATTATGGCAAAAATTCGCGGTTTTATAAAGCCACGCGGCTACTCAGACGGGCATCGCAATTCTCTCCTCTTGAATGGGGCCAAAAATGCGCGGAACATATTTTTATTAATGAGTTTAACTACACTTGGCCGCGCATTTTTATCCCTGTCAGGAATGCCAGCTCTCTCCAGTAGATAGCGGGAGAATTGCGATACCCTAACTATTCAGAAGGCTCCAAACTCGCCAAACTACGCAGATTCTCAAGCGTGTCGGCTTCGTGAGGCTTCTTATCGCGGCGCCAGCGCACAATCCGTGGAAATCGCACGGCGATACCCGACCGATGCCGCTTGGAGGGCCAGAGCGCCTCAAAAGCGATCTCAAAGACCAGCTCGGGCGTAACCGTCCGCACCGGCCCAAAGCGCTCCTTGGTGTTACGTTTGATAAAGCTATCGACTTGGGCTATCTCAACATCCCGCAGACCTGAGTACGCCTTAGCAAAGGGAACCAGGGTGTCACCGTCCCAGACACCAAAGGTATAATCAGTAAAGAGATCGGCCCTCCTTCCGTGCCCCTTCTGAGCATAGAGTAGCACCGCATCTACCGAGAGCGGCTCGACCTTCCACTTCCACCAGGCACCGCGCGAGGTGCGGCCAACTCCATACGGCGCGTCGAGGCGCTTGAGCATTACACCTTCTGCGTGCTGCGCCCTGGCTTGCCGCTGCTCAAGGCGCGCCTCTTCGAACGATTTACAGGAAAGCGTTGGAGAGATCGTGGTGCGCTCTAAGCAAGCCAGGGTGTCCGAGTAAAGTTCAGCAAGGATCGCTCGCCTTTCGCAAAGCGGCCGCACTCGAATATCTACTCCGCTATGCTCTAGGATATCGTATCCAATAAAGCGCACGGGAACTGCGCGCTGCAGCGCGGGAGAGATCTTCTTGCGGTTAATGCGCTTCTGTAGCTCGGCAAAGCTTGCAGGGTGATTCGCCCCACTCCACGCGATTATCTCACCATCGAGAACCGTCCCATCGGGCAAGGCCGAGAGCTCAGCACAGAGCTCGGGAAACCCAGCAGAAACTAGCTCATCGCCGCGTGACCAGATAGCGACCTGGCCGGCGCGCTTAACGATCTGAGCTCGAATTCCGTCCCACTTCCATTCGCACTGCCACTCAGACTGCCACGCTCGCGGCTGATCTAGACTCGATAATTCCTTTAGTGTATCGGGCTCTAGAGGGTAGGCAAGAAAAAACGGATACGGCGCGGTCGATTCTTGGATGTTAAGCGGTTTGCTCAGCGCTTCTCGCGTAAGCTCTTGAGGCTGCCACTCTCCAGCCAGGCGTTGCCACACCTCTGACTGCGATACACCAACGACACTTGCGAGGGCTTTGGCTACAAGCCCCTTGGCTACTCCGATCCTCAGGCCACCCGTGAGCAGCTTAGTAAACACCAGCACCTCTGCTTGTGTCATCGTTGCCCAGAGTGCCAGCACCAGCCCCTTACGGTCTAAGGCAGGTGTTGCATTGATAGCGCGTATCGTTTCTATCCAGTAGGCGAGCGAGTGTTCTGGGCGCTCGCTAGCAGGGTGCGCTAGTGTTTTGGGCGCTACAAGTAGTGATACGGTTTCAGCTAAATCTCCCGTCACCGCATACGACTCTTCAAAGAGCCAATCAGGAATCCGCGCGACTTCGGCAGCCCACTGGCGCAGCTCTCTTGTTTTGACCCCGCCGCGATAACTGCCTCCCTGAAGCAGATATACTGCCCAGCCGAATTCAGTGTTGGGGGCTGTTGCAAGGTATTGGGCGATAAGCTTGATCTTTTCATCAGAACGTGAGGTGTCGCGGATGGCTAGGTAAAGGGGGGTGAAGGCGCTGGGGCAGAGAGGCATGTGATATCGGGTTGATATGAGTATAAACCTAGGTTTAGCAGTTGTGGGTCTGAAAATGGTGCATCTGCTCAAAATCACTTTAGGCTTTTGAATTTGCGGTGCTCCCCTTGACGGTGCCAGGGTTAAAGCCTCCGTAAAAATCAAAATCCTTTGCGCTTTTGAGTATCTGCACCATTTTTATCCTCCGCAACTGCCGAATCTAGGTTCAATCTTTAGTTTCTCGGTACGGATAGGACTCGTCGATCTTTCTTGGGGAGTTATTAGGATTTTTGGCTGTTTGGAACGCCCTCTGCTATTCTAGGAACTCTACCTGGGCTGCGACGGAACCGGTTCTTAAAGCTTGGAGCTGGCGAGCTCTCTTTTGGGTTAGGCTCACCACCACTGTCACCACCTCTCTTGCGTCTGCCATCTTGACCAAAGCTCTCTGAGCTACCTTGCTGGGGGTCTCTGGGTCCAAGCTCGAGTCTCAAAGCATCCGGGTCAGGCCGACTAGGCAGAACTAGCGGCCCATTATGCTGCTCTGAGTCTAAAGTTGCATGTGGTCCCCCGGCGTTAGGAGTAGGGGTAGATGGTTGGTCGCGCTTGGCCAAATACCAGACACAACCGAGGAAAGCAAAAAATACGGGAGGCAATACCACGCCTGCCCAGCCTTCCTTGTTTTCAGGTATACGGAGAGAAGGCATGAAACCGTTCACCTCTAAAAAAACGCCAACCCTTTTACTTGCCTAATGTCAATTATTCCACGCCTTTCGGCGGTAATCAAATTGCTTGGGGGAGATTTAGGGCATCGCAATTCTTTTTTTAGCCCCCTCGGAAAAGGCGGTCTATTTGGGT
>JBBALZ010000125.1:0-9173 GCA_040402735.1 Bdellovibrionota bacterium | reverse complement strand
AGAGCTAAAGTCTCTCATGGCCCTTAACTTTCACACACTCGGCACGTAGGAGTTTTTATCACCGCGGCACCTTGCCAAAATTCTCGCCCTAGAAACGCCAGCTAGGGCTTCGCAATTCTCCCGCTATCTACTGGAAAGGACTGGCATTCCTGATAGGGATAAAAATGCGCGGCTAAATACCGTTAAACTTATTAAATACAGTAGGTTCCGCGCATTTTTGGCCCTATTTTAGAGAAGAGAATTGCGATGCCCTGAACGCCAGCCAGGAAGGGGTTACACAAAAGCCGCAAAAACGCTACGCTGCCAATTCCTGCATGCAGAGCTTCTTCATAGAGTCGAGGTTCTCTACTATTCGACCAACGCCACGGACTACGCAGGTAAGCGGGTCGGCATCTCTGACAAAACGTATGCCGCTGCGTTCGGTGAGCTTCTCAGCTAATCCACGCAACAGTGAGCCGCCGCCAACTAGGTGTACACCGTTTGCCAGTATGTCTTGAGCTACCTCAGGCGAAACGTTCTCCAGGGCAGTGTATATTGCCCCAACGATGGCACACAGTGGCTCGTGAAGGGCTTGGCGGACTGTTTCATTGGTAATCTCTAACGAGCGTGGCATACCAGAGGCGAGATCTCTTCCGAATATCGTCATGGTAAGCAGAGGTGCGTGACGGAGTAAGGATCCCACGGTGATTTTAGCCCGCTCTGCCTCGAATATGCTGATCTCAAGACCGCACTTCTGACGGATATAGCGCTGGATCGCCTCATCCATTTTATCTCCGGCTACTCGGATGGCGAAGCTATACATTGTGCCACTAAGACTAACGATAGCTATCTCAGTTGTTCCGCCACCGATATCAACGACCATACTGCCGATCGGTTGGTCAACTGGGAGTGAGCTGCCAACGGCGGCAGCCATTGATTCCTCTATAAGGTACACTTGACGCATACCAGCCGAGATAGCAGCATCAAGAACAGCACGTTTCTCAACCTGAGTAATATCTGATGGAACCCCAATAATCGCTCGAGGCCTGACGAGTGACCAACGAGTGCGCACAGCGTTTAACATATATCGGATCATTTCGCTCGTCATCCGGAAGTCAGCTATAACTCCATCACGCATCGGTCGAACGCAGCGGATTGCGCGAGATGTTTTGCCGTACATCTGCTTGGCAGCAGACCCCACGGCGATTATCTCGTCGGTCTCGGCGTCTACGGCTACAACAGAGGGCTCGTTAAGCACTACACCCAAACCTTTGACGTAGACCAACGTATTAGCTGTGCCAAGATCGATCGCCACATCAGCAGCGATAACTGCCGATACTTTATTCCACGTAGAAGCGCGGAGTCCTGAACTCTTTTCTAGTATTTTAAGCACGTACACCCCCAAGATTGGCTGAAGTTTTTACTGAAATAGGTTTCTGTTGCAGAGTTGCGTCTATAGTGCACATGCCGCCAGGGCCAAGCCTTGCACGGTAACACTCGATGTTAATTCTAACTGGCTTATCGGCAGAACTGAGGTGGTTGGCAAGGCTTTGTAGTTTCTGTTGAAAGAAAGAGCTCATCATATCATCGACTGCGAGCACTATGTCGCCGTCCGGAAGGCGGATGCATGGAAAGTGCGGAGGAACCGCCTGCTGCGTCAGTCTGGTAAATTGCTCGGATATCTGCACGGCGAGAGAGACCCCTCCGAGAGCCTCAAGCTCGCGAAGCGATTCGAGCTTAATTCTAACGATTTCGATTGAGTTATGCCCAATCGCATCGCCCAACTGAATAGTCTTTTGCTTAAAGATCTCCCAAGAAGTCTCGATCTGTGCGCCGTGTCCCGCCTTCTGAGACCAGCACAAGAATCTTTGAATCATAGCGGCAAACTGCTCTAGAATCTTTACATGTGCATTGGTAAATCCGTCCACCCTTGTGCTGTCACACATAAGGACACCGCACGAACCAAGCGGCAAAGGTGGATTCTGAAGCGCAGATGTCGTACGGCTGTATTGTCCCTGATGTAATCCACCTTCTGTAAAGATCGGCACTGCAACGAGACTCTTAATCGGCTCCTGATCCACGTATATTGACAACGCGGAACTACTGACATCGCAAGGTGAGAGGTGGATAGGGCGGCCCTGTTCGGCGACCCAGCCCACTAATCCGTGACCGACCGGTACGCGGCAGTCTCTTACTAGAGTTGATGTCGAGTGAGCTGCGATTAGGTCCACTGCTGCGGACTTGGGGTCAATGCCTGGTTGCAGCACCTGCTTAAGCGGAATCGCGTCTCTAAGGTCTCGTTGGCCCGCTCGTTGGTTTGCAGCGCTAGTGATTGATTGGGAATAAGCCCCATCCTGTCCAATTAGATCAGCAGGAATGAAAATAGCACTCGAGTGGGATCCTGTTATTGCTGATACTAACTTGGCAACTTCATGCAGATCTTCCCTGAACTGATTGAGGAATTGCATCACGACAACGCTAACAGCAGACATTTTCCATAACTACTCACCGAATCTTAAGATCGTCGCTGCAATTTCGTAATTGCGGCAGCATTTGCCGAGTAGTTACCATTTCCTAAAAACTTCAGCCGATGGAAAGCGATCTTGCGAGCAAGCAGCTTTCAAAAAGTCAGACTAAGTACAGACCCAAGCAGCTTTAGTTTAAGTTGCCTAAAGTTACCAGAAGTGCAAGCGATCGACAATACCACTTTCGCCAGAACTTTACGAATTTGCTGATGGCTTGCCCTGAGCTGATCTCATATTCGAGAGCCGTTTGCCACGCTGTTTATCATCCTGCTCATCGCCGCTCTTGCTGCTCTTAGCTGAGCGCTTATTGCCCTCATCTGCGGGCGAGCTTGAGCTCGCTTCGCCTTTTGTCGTTGTGGTTGAGGCAGGCGCGCTACTTGCCTGTACCCGAGGAGATTGAGCAGAGTCTTGCGAGCCCTCCATCTCGAATTCACACTCGTCTGGACGCAGCCGTCCATCAGGAAGGATTAAAATCTGCACTTTGTACTCTGCTTCTAAAGTGGCTATCTCTGCCCGTTTGTTGTTAAGTAAAAAGAATGCTGGCATCGAAGGAAGTCTGGCTTTTACCTTACTCACATGGCCGACGATCACCGCTGCCTGCATCTTGCGCAGCGCTTCAAGAGCAACGAGTTCAGGGTTCTTAATGTGGCCGTTACCAAGGCAGTGGTCGCAACGTATGTGGCTGTGGCTAGTGAGCGACGCGCGCAGCCGTTGTCTCGACATCTCAAGTAGCCCAAATTTTGAGAGTTTGCCCAGCTCGATCCGAGCTTTGTCCGAACTCACGCACTCTTGGAGTCGTCGTTCAACTGCTGCTCTGTGCCGCTTGTCCGACATGTCGATAAAGTCAATTACGATTAGTCCGCCCAGATCCCTAAGTCGCAATTGCCGCGCGACCTCTTCAGCGGCTTCGAGGTTGGTCTTGTATGCTGTCTCTTCTATATTTGCGCTGTCGGTCGCCTTACCCGAGTTGACGTCAATCGCCACAAGCGCTTCAAGTTGTTCGATAACTATGGCACCACCTGATGGGAGTTTTACTTCTCTAGAGAGGGCATCTTGAACCTGTTGATCGATTCCGTGGTGGGTAAAGATCGGGCCCTTCTCCTCATACAATTTAATCCGTGATCTGTACCTAGGCATAACTTGGCCGACAAATTCACGGACTTTGTGGAAGGTTTTTGCGTCGTCTATAACTATCTCGCGCACATCTGGAGTAAAGTAGTCCCGAATAACGCGTGTTGAGAGGTCGTTGTCTTTGTAAAGCAGAGCAGGGGCCTTCGCGGTCTGATTGGCTAAAAGGATACTCTCCCAAAGTTTGAGTTGTAGTGAGAGATCTCGCGATAGTTCGCCTTGTGAACGGTCGAGTCCGGCGGTGCGGATAATCATCCCGATACCGACCGGAACTTCTAGTTCCCGCGACAAGCGGGCCAGCCTGAGCCGCTGTTCATTATCGTGAATTTTGCGTGAGATACCGCCGCGGTCACTCCCTGGCATAATCACTAGGTATCTGCCTGGCAGAGAGATATACGTGGTAAGGGTGGCGCCCTTCATATCGCGCTCCTCCTTGACCACCTGAACTACGAGCTCTTGACCTGGTTCAAGAACGTCTTGAATTCTGACTTTGGCCTGACGACCTGCGCGATCCTTAAAGCATGCTGGATGCACATCGTTAATCTGAAGAAAGCCATTTCTGTTTGTGCCGATATCAACAAACGCTGCCTGGAGACTCGGCTCTATTCTTGAGATTCGGCCCCGGTAAATGTTGCCTTTGGCCTTTTTGCCAGCGTGAGACTCGATTTCGAGTTCAGCAAGGGTAGTGCCCTCGATAATAGCGATACGGCACTCCTCTGGATGTACCGCGTTTATTATCATTCTCTGATCCATGATGATTCTCCCTATTGGGAGATGCTAGAGAAGATACTTGTAAGCGCATAACAGAGGATGGGTAACCGACCTCCACCTGGAGTGTCGCTGCGCCACCGCGCACGTGGAGCAGGGCCGCAAGGCACCCCCGATTTACGTGATAAACGTTGTGCATTTTCTGATTAACAGCGACTTCGCTCACAATATCTTTGCTACAGAAATGTAGCCCTCTTAGTTATCCATTGCGGCTTTTAATCGACCGCTTTGAACAGGAAGCATCTTCCAAACTATACATTTAAAATCTTTGGGTTGCTGTTCAACCCGCTCTGTTTAAGTAGCACAAAAATACTCAGATCGGTACCCCTGTCTATAGAACTTTGTTTTGCATTAGGCGAGCTGAGCCTTGCCATGTTCATAGAGCGGAGTTAATCTTATTAGTTTCCTATTCTTAACGCGGACTTGCGAAGTCGCTTAACGCTAATATCGCGCAGTCCGCAATAGTAATTATAAGATGCCAGTAGCAGCATTCTGGATGTGGAAACATCGTTTCTATAGAAGCTCTTTAAGACTTCGGAGTTATTGACGATATCACCTTTAGAGAGAAAGAGGGGTGGTTAGGGGCTGATGTTTTGACTTGGGGAGCTATAGCGTGTTTGTGGTCGATATAACATTTCAAGGGGACGCGGCATCCGTTGAGCGGGTATTCGTTCGACGTCCGTACCTAACTATCGGCGCAGCTGATTCTTCACATCTTGTGGTTGGCGAGATGGAAAACTTAGGGTTTTCGCTCCATGTTCAGCGAGATCTCGCACGTTCGTTCAAGGTGACAGCGGTCGCTGAACAACAGCGCAGTGTGCCAGCTCTGATCGGTGGTACTTATGATGGTCGCGCAAGTGTTGATCTTGGTGTAGTGAAACTGGAAATCACAGCCCTCGATCTCGATTTATTAATCAGGGAAAATGAAGCTCTTGATAAAGCCGGAATCCGGATTCTTAGACGCGCCTGCAGCGATGCTGTTCCGGAGTTTCCGGCTTTGTGTGTAACCACGCCGATGCGGGCTGTGCTTTCTTTTTGGCCAGACCAACCTTTGCTTGTGGGGCGCTCTAGGAGTGCTAGCGTGAGACTCGATGTCCCGACCGTTTCCCTTCAGCATGCGCGCGTGGGATATGAGTCGGGGCAGTTTTGGGTTGAGGATCTCGGTTCAACAAATGGTACCTTTGTTGGTGATAGACAGGTTTCCAGTCGCGTCGCTGTGCCGGCGGGCACGCCGATATTTATCAGTAAGAATGCATCAGTAGTCGGTGTTACCTCGCGCGAACAGTTAGCAGCGTGTGATTCTCCGACTACAGCAGTTCGCGGCGCAAAGCCTGCGCTTGAAGCGTTATTCCCAAGCCTTGTATCGACTGCTCCCGTAGCGCGACCATCTCGAGTTGTGCTTAAACCGGGGATGCAAATTGATATCGGACGAGACCCATCGTGTGGGCTCTGGCTTGGCGCGCCACACATATCAAGGCGCCACTGCGCTATCGAAGTTTCAAAAACCGGTGAGGTTAGAATAACTGATTCAAGCACCAATGGCACAGCGTACGACGGGGGCGTTCTCCGAAGCTCAGATGTTTTTAAGACAGCATCGCAACCAACAGTGCTAGATTTTGGCGCAGGTGTGACGGTCGCCCTGTGTTTCACTGAGGAACATGAACAATCATTCAAAGCGGCGCATGGAGCTCCGAATTCTTTTACCAAGCAGGAGACTAAATACTCAGGCGACCGGCAGGATGGACGCGCCCGAGTCGCTCGTGAGCGCCGAGATACGACTTGGTTTAAAATGGATGATTCAACACTAAATAAAATTAGGGCTCAAGATGGTAGAGGCGCTAAATTGCGAGCAATGTGTAGCGGTCTTACAGTTCAGGGTAGAGTAGCGCTCGTGGTAATTGCATCAGGGTTTGTTATGTTGTTTGGGGTAATAGTCTGGATGGTTGTATCGGGATTAAGTATGTGAGTGATTAATTTGGGTACGCTCAATGAGTAGTGCTGGCGTGAGGAGAATGAGATATGGCGAGTGAAACAAATGAACTAACTTTCGTGCGATGTCCAACGTGTCGGAGCCTTGTGCCCGCGAGCGCGTCTAAATGTCGCATATGTAACGCTACGCTCGACGCGGCCGCTAAGGGGGCAGCAGCCGACAACCAAGCAGCTTCTGCTGGGCGTGTGCGGCAAAAGACAGTTTCCGCGGGACCAGAGGCGATCCGAAATATGCTAGCAGGGTCTCCTCCTGCCGAGCCTACTCAGTCGCCGATACCAGCAGTGGCAGCTCCCTCTGCGCCTCCTCGGGCTCCTGTGCCACCTGCAGCGGCGGCTGCAGAGCAGGATGATACCTTCGATCCGCTCGGCGCATTTTTACAAGATTTGGACTCAAATAGTGACAACGACATTCAGGACCCGGATGTAAATGAAATTAGGCAGGAGTCCAAGCCGGTTGATCTTTTCGAGGGTGAAAATAGTGGAGGCGCTAGTGACAGTAGCGATGATGATGATGACCTTGGCGATGATGATTTAGATGATTTTGATCTCGATATTTTCGATGATCCAGCATTTGATGAATCTCTTGATGATGGGCCAAAGAGATCCTCTAGCGATAAATCAGAAGAGGATGTTGATCCGGATGATGTCGCACAGTTGTTTGCTCTAGATGATGAAGATAGCAATGATGATAGCGATGATAGTCTTAGTAATGATGACGTTGCCATTTTGGAGGTTCAACCAGAGGAATCCAAGCCAGCGCCCTTAGCGCAGCGCCAGGAGCCTCTCCGTCGTGAGGAACCTGCGCGGCGTGAGGAGATAAGGCCGCCTGCAACGCGCAATCCTAAAAACCGTGATTCTCAGACACCACCCGCTATAGAGACACTCACGACTAAACCAGCCACTCAGGTGCGTAGTAGCAGCCAGGGGCAGATTCGGCCGAGGATCGGTGGTATGCCGAATCGGGTGGAGACAAAGCCTGTCGTAGCGGCTCATGAGCAGCAACGCGGGGCGGGGCATACGCCTAATGCGCGTACGGCAGAGGGTCGTGAGAAGCCAGCACGAGCGACGTCAGTAGCTCAGCAGCCACAACCAAAAGCACAGCCGGTAACACCTAGTACGCGCAGCCGAGCTGAGGGTAATCCACCCCGAGCACAGGCTCACTCTTCAGCAAGTAAGCCTACTCAGTCAGCAGGGACGGCTGAGGCAGTGCGACCTAATAAGATGAAGGCTGGAAGGTTGTTTGGTTGGCTGGTTAGCTACGAGAATCAAGATGGCCGAGCTATTGAGCTTCGTGCAGGACGTTTCTTTGTTACTGGAACGAGTATTCGCTCAACTGACTTAATCCTTGAGGATCAGAGCATTTCAACGCCGCACGCGTTGATGTCGATTACGGACAACGGGTTGCAACTTCAGGATCTGATGAGTGAGCGCGGTACATTTGTTCGTTTCCAAGGTGAAGCTCAGTATACCCGCGAGGAGGGAGTTGTAGAGGTTCGGCACGGAGATTGGATTAGATTTGGTGATGTCGAGTTCTTGCTAACTGTTGTGCCAGCTTAAAGCTTAAAGGTAGCGCTATACATGAGGCATAGATGAGAGTATTGAGGGCCATAACCGTGATTCTTGTTAGCGTGTCGCTGCTAACCGGGTGCAGCTCTGCACCGGTGGCGGACGATGTGGCACAGCGTGAAGCCAATGAGATAGTAGCGGTTCTTAGTAAGCACAACATCTCAGCTAGTCTGGTTAAGGCTCGTGGGGGCAGGAGCCGTTATTCGGTAACTGTCCATGAGGGTGACTTTCCTAATGCGGCAGCTGTTCTCAGTAGATTAGGACTGCCAGCTGACAAGAGGCCATCTTTTCAGGAACTAACTGGAGGAAACGGAATTTTACCACCTTCGCGTGAGGTAGAGGCGCTACGGCTCGATCGAGCGATCGCCTCCGAGCTTGAGGATATTTTTCGAGTGCGTAGTGATGTAAGCTCAGTGAGTGTCCTAGTTCGTATGCACTCGCGGGAACCCGCTGAACGTCCAACTGTAACCGTAATTACTCAGAGCCCGGATAGCGCTAGCCTAAATGTCGCCGAAATACGCGAGATCGCTCGGCGTGCGGTGCCTGGTATTCAGAGTGATGATGTCTATGTCACCGTGGCGCAGTCTCTAGGCGCGGTAGAAGCTGATGACCGCGGGGAGAAATTGGTGCCCTTTCTGGGACTGTGGCGAGTGCCAGAGGGTGATCACAGCGGCCTAGTTTCTCTTGTAGTGCTGCTGGTAGGGTTTTCAGGTATTTTAGCCGGTCTTACCGGGTACATAGTCGGTCAATTTAACTGGCTCAATAGACAGGGGTTCGGTGTGCCAAATAGGCTCGCACGTTCAAATTTAACTGGAAATGGTCTGACCACATCCGTAGAGATATCGTCGCAGTCTACGGCTACAGAGCAAGAGAATAGAGAGAATGGAGGGTCTGTATGAGTCGTCCTAGTTCTTTTATGCGCCTTCAACCTTACGATCGAGCTCGTGTATCAATAGCTGTTTTAATTGATGGCGGAGATGCGCCGATCTACCTGCTTAACGACTCTGTGCGAGGCGAGGAATTGCGGCAGGCGGCCGAAGAGTTGTTGGCCATGGAGCTCGATGTTCGTTTTCCCTTTGTAGGAACGATGCTCCGCTTGGCTCTTGAGGAGGCTGGATGAAGTGGTTGGAGATAGGGCATCGCAATTCTCTTCTCTAAAATGGAGCCAAAAATGCGCGGAACCTACTGTATTTAATGAGTTTATCGGTATTTAGCCGC
>JBBALZ010000124.1:0-9183 GCA_040402735.1 Bdellovibrionota bacterium | reverse complement strand
GCCATTTTCAGACCCGCAACTGCCGAATTTAGGATAATAACTACTCACCAAAAAAAGGCACCCCCGACTAGGGGGTGGCAAGAAAAAATATCCGTCAAAATCAGCTCATTTAGCGACAAAATTGCGGCGACCAACTTAAAATCAGGTGAGTAGTTACTTTAGATTTAACCTCAACTTTCACTCTACGGGTAGGTTTTGCTAGCCTTTCCAAGGGGTTTTGCCATCGATTGAATCCAGCTATCAAACATGCTAAACTCCTCCTCCTACGTTATGTGGCCCCATCGTCTAGCGGTCTAGGACGCTGGCCTCTCACGCCGGAAACATGGGTTCGAGTCCCATTGGGGTCACCAGTAGCTGTATTCGTTTTGTTAGCTTTTGGCTTATGGCGTCAAACTGCTCAGATTCCAATAACCATTTCGAGATAAAAGTCGGCTTGGCCCGTATGCTTTGCAACGGGGTCATCATGGACGTAGTAGATGTTGAGCAGGCTCGCATCGCTGAGGATGCCGGAGCAGTTGCCGTTATGGCGCTTGAGCGCGTACCTTCTGATATCAGACGAGATGGCGGCGTTGCTCGAATGAGCGATCCTAAAATGATTGAAGAGATCAAAGCGGCCGTGAGCATTCCAGTGATGGCAAAAGTCAGAATCGGCCACATCGCAGAGGCACAGATTTTAGAGGCTATCGGGATCGATTTTATAGACGAATCAGAGGTTCTCACTCCAGCGGATCCACATCTCCATATCGCCAAGCACGACTACAAGACACCTTTTGTGTGCGGAGCTAAAGATATCGGCGAGGCATTACGTCGTGTCAATGAAGGTGCGGCGATGATGAGAACAAAGGGTGAAGCCGGAACGGGTAATATCATCGAAGCGGTGCGACACCTACGGGAGATTAGTCGTGGTATCGCCGAACTTGCCACCATGTCAGATGAGCGACTCGCCGAGAAGGCAGAAGAGTACCGTGTGCCACTTGCATTGCTTAAGACGGTGCGCGAAACCGGACATCTTCCGGTGCCAAACTTTGCGGCTGGCGGAGTGGCAACTCCTGCTGACGCCGCTCTGTGTCGAATTTTAGGCGCAGAATCGGTCTTTGTTGGCTCAGGGATCTTTAAATCTGGTAATCCACTTGAATTCGCCAAGGCAGTGGTACAGGCGACATGTTTCTACAACGAGCCCAAGAAGCTCCTTGAGGTTTCTCGGGGTCTGGGGCAGGCGATGCGCGGAATTGAGATCGCTACCATTCCAACAGAGGCAAAGCTTGCAAATAGAGGGTGGTAACTCCCGTGACCTCCCCTAAAGTTGGAATCTTGGGATACCAAGGATGCATAGAGCCGCACGAGGCGATCTTTCAAAAACTAGCGGTTCCCTGCACTCGAGTAAGAACTCCTGATGAGCTGGCCACAGTCGACCGCCTGATCCTTCCCGGGGGCGAGAGCACAACGATGTTGCGCTTTATTAAGCTACACGGCATGGTTGAACCGTTAAGGCAGTTTGCTAGGTCTTATCCGGTTTGGGGCATCTGCGCTGGGGCGATACTAGCGGCCTATACGGTAGAGAATCCCAAGCAGGAATCGCTGCAACTTATAGATATTGCGGCCCACAGAAACTTTTACGGCTCCCAGCTCGATTCATTCACTGCGCACCTCGCAATCGATATCTGTCCGAAGCCAGTTGAGGCGCACTTTATTCGCGCGCCACTCCTCGCTCCACTAAAAGATCCTCCGCAACGGCAAACACCCGTCCGAGTGCTCAGTTATTATAACAACCAGCCGGTATTTTTCTCTCAGGGACTAACCTGGGCGTGCTCTTTCCATGTAGAGCTTGGAAACGATGTCGCGTTGCACGAGGCTTTTATCTCGCAGTGACTACGAATTACGCACAAGGGCTTCGCAATTCTCTCTTCTTAAATGAGGCCAAAAATGCGCGGAACGGAGGGTATGTAATGAGTTTAACTGCGCCTGACCGCGCATTTTTATCCTTATCAGAAATGCCGGCTCTTTCGAGTAGATAACGGGAGAATTGCGATGCCCTAGTTACGCACAAGGGCTTCGCAATTCTCTCTTCTTAAATGAGGCCAAAAATGCGCGGAACGGAGGGTATGTAATGAGTTTAACTGCGCCTGACCGCGCATTTTTATCCTTATCAGAAATGCCGGCTCTTTCGAGTAGATAACGGGAGAATTGCGATGCCCTAGTTACGCACAACAAGATCTAACATTCACGCTAAGCGGCTCCTCGTAGACCTGTGCATCAAGAAAGGCGCTGCCCTTTAAATCCTTCGCTGACAGGATCGGCTCACCATCGAGAGGCCATTTGATATCGAGGGTTGTGTCGTTCCATATTATCGAGCGCTCATACTCCGGATAGTAGTAGTCCGTTGTCTTGTACAGCACCTCAGCCGAATCTGATAGCACCAAAAATCCGTGTGCAAAACCAGCAGGTACCCAGATCTGCTTCTTACAGCTAGCTGTGAGCACTACTCCAAACCACTTGCCAAAAGTAGGCGACCCTCGACGTATATCGACAACAACATCGAATATCTCTCCCGATACAACGCGAACGAGCTTCCCTTGAGGGTGTTGAGTCTGATAGTGCAGACCTCGCAGCACACCCTTTGACGAACGCGAGTGGTTATCCTGCACAAACAGTAGCTGCTGTCCCACGGCCTCGTTGAACTGTTTCTGATTAAAGCTTTCTAGAAAGAATCCGCGATCATCCCCAAAGACCTTGGGCTCAAGAATGAGTACCTCTGGGATTTCGCATGAAACAACCTTCATAGACCCTCCTCCACTACCAATATCACTTCTACGACCACTATCGTCAGCTACTCTCGTGCCGAAGCCTCATCCTATCCGTTTTACGAAAAAACTCCACCTCATCACCCCGCAAGAGCCTATATCCAATCATACCTTACCCACCCTCCGGGATGCCAAAGTACTGATAAAGTAACTACTCAGCAAATTCTGCCGCAATAACGTTAGCCCCTATTAAGGGGCGGCTTTGCGGAGCAAAGCGGAGTGGAGATAATAACTACTCACTAAAAAAAGACACCCCCGACTTTGGGGGTGGCAAGAAAAAGGATCCGCCAAAATCAGCTCATTTAGCGACGAAATTGCAGCGATGATCTTAAAATCCGGTGAGTAGTTACCTGATAAACATTCACAGTATGGGTCACTGAGCCCGTATTTTTGCAACTGTCTGATTACGCTATGGTTTATAGCAACCAAGCTGAGCTGCACTATGAAACTATCAGAACGACTTCGCAAAGCTGTCCTCACATCAGAGAAAACTCGTTACGCTATAGCAGTTGGCTCAGGGGTAGACCACGCCGTGCTACGCCGATTTATGCGGGGAGAGCGCGATATAAAGCTCACGACCGCCGAGCACCTCGCTGAATATCTGGATTTAGAGCTTGTACAAGCTAAGAAGCCCAAGGCGAAGCGGTCAGGATAAGTCTTGGTAGAGTAGTTACCTCTGTTCTTAATTGGGGCCAAAAATGCTCGGAACCTACTGTATTTAATGAGTCTATCTAAGCTTAGCCACGCATTTGTATCCCTGTCAGGAATGCCAGTTCTTTCCAGTAGGTAGCGGGAGAGTTGCGATACGCTATCCGCAACTAACGGTATAAGCGACTATGATCCCCCTCTGGCCTGGTCTTCCAGCGGCGGTGAATCCAGAACCACCCCTCAGGAAACTCTCGGATCATTCGGCAATAGTGGTCAGATATCTCTTGAGTGATCCGGAACACCTTTTCAGAATCACTCAACAAAGTATCGCCGTAGATCGACGCAAAGTCGCACTCAACCGACTCTACGCGGTACGTATCTCCGCCGCGGTAGATCATCGCGGCAACAAATACCGGGGCCTCAGTTTTAATTGCAGCGAGAGCGAACGCGCGAGTAGTTGCTGCTGGTTTATTAAACCAGTCAACAAACACAGCGTGATTACTCTTCACGTTCTGATCAAAAAGCACCGCAACCGATGTTCCATCCGAAATCGAACGGACCATCTCCTTAAAGGCACCGGTCCGATCGATAATTCTATTTCCACGCGCCTCGCGGAGCTCAGTCCACCAGCGATCGAGACGCGGCGACTTAAAACGTCGCGCAATCGCCGCAAGCGGATAGCCCCATAAGCCTATCGCATGCCCGAGCAGCTCAAAGCTTCCAAGATGCCCAGTAGCGATCAGCACGCCACGATTCTTAGCAACTGCGCCGAATCGCGTAATAGCTGGAATCTCTACGTGCTCACGTATCCACGTTGCATCAAGTGAAGCTAGCCGCACCGTATCTGCCAGAAGCCTACCCATTTCAACGGCATTCTTGCGCAGGATATCAGCACGCCAAGCCGCATCTCGCTCAGGAAAGGCCAGCTCTAGGTTCACCTGCGCCGTTTTCCTCAGCCGCGGAACGATTAAAAAAGCTAGTCGCCAAAGAGCACCGAAGAATGCCACACACGCGCGATGAGGTAATAACCCAAACAGCCCAAAAAATCCGCGAACGATGATATACCCAACTAGTCCCTGCACGCGGATTACCCTCGACGTTATACTACCCTCTTCGCTAATCCGAGATGATCGCGCTGCGCACGCGTTAGACTCATATCACAAAATTTTCTAAACGCTCTCAACGTCCGCTCACTCACATGATGCTCAATACCCTCTGCATCAATTCGCGCAGTCTCCTCATCAATCCCAAGAGCCCTCAAAAACGATAGAACTAGCGCATGCCGACGGCGCACCCTCAAAGCCAGCCGCTTTCCTGATTCAGAGAGAAAGACTGACCGATACTTTTCAGAACGCACGAGCCCCTGCTTCTGCAGTCGAGCTACGGTCCGCGTTACGGTCACGTGCGTTACACCAAGCCGCTCAGCAATATCGACTACTCGAGCCTCTCCAGTGGCAGTTATAAGATCATCTATAACCTCAACGTAGTCCTCAGCGAGCTCCTCTGCTCGCGCAATTCGAGCCTTTTGGTGTGGCTCCGAAGAGACGTTCTCACTCGCAAATTCGCTCGGCGCTACACCACTTCCCTTCCGCCGTCTTATCCTGTTTGGCACAACGCCCATAGTGCTGTCTGAGCCCCACTCTTGTATTGACTCATGGAGTCTATCATATGCTACAATTGTAGCATATGATACAATTGTATGCATATGCTACATCTAAACTAGAGACATCTTGGCTGCATACATTCAAATCGCTGCTAGCCTTTCTCCTATCCTGTAGCTCCTTGTGTCTCGCTCAGGAGCCGATCTCTATAGTAACAACTACCACCATCCTCGCCGACACAGCAAAGATTATAGCGGGCCCTTCCGGGCGAGTAGCTTTTCTGATGGGCCCAGGAGTAGATCCGCACCTCTATAAAGCCTCGCCTAACGATCTCCGTACTCTGACCCAAGCCGCTATTATCTTTCATCACGGGCTACACCTTGAGGGAACGATCGCCGAAGCGCTCAAGAGGCTGGCCTCTCGCAAACTTGTAGTAGCTGTAGCTGACTCGCTACCAAGAGAGAAACTCCGCGTTGTATCAGGTGATGGCGCTACATATGACCCGCATGTGTGGTTTGATATCTCGCTCTGGATGCTATGTGCCGACACGATTCGCGAAACGTTGGCTCGCTATGATCCAGAGCACGCACACGAGTACAGCAGACGTTTTGATGAGCTTCGTTCCTCTCTCAATGATCTCAACTCGTGGACCCGCTTGCAGATTGAGGCGATTCCTCCAGCGCAGCGACTCCTGATCACTGCACACGATGCATTTGGATATTTCGGCAGGGCGTATGGACTAGAGGTTTTAGCGATTCAGGGAGTCAGCACGGAGAGCGAGGCGAGTCTGCGTTCTATAAACGATCTCGTATCAACGATCGTTACCCGCAAGGTTCCAGCAATTTTCATCGAGAATACGATCTCTCCAAAAACGGTTGAAGCTCTCATTCAAGGCGCAGAAGCGAGGGGACATTCCGTCAAAATCGGTGGGCTACTTCTCGGAGACTCCCTGGGTGATGCCGGCACGCCAGAGGAGACGTACATAGGCACCGTGCGCCATAACGTGCAGACCATTACAGCAGCTCTGACTGATTCAGAGCTACGGAGAACGCCATGAGTACCCCCGCTATCGAAGTTCACGATCTCTGTGTGACATACGGACATAAGCCAGTCCTATGGGATGTCGACGTAAACATTCCGCAGGGAACACTTACGGCTATAATCGGTCCAAATGGGGCAGGAAAATCGACTCTGCTCAAGGCTATCCTGGGTTTGGTGCCGATCACTAGTGGCTACACCAGGACTCTGGGCGCATCGGTCAGCGCAGTACGTGGAGAGATCGCATATGTTCCGCAGCGCGAGAGCGTCGATTGGGATTTTCCGGTCTCGGTGCTCGATGTAGTTTTAATGGGGCGTTACGGAAAGATCGGCTGGTTTAAGCGGCCTTCGCGCGAGGACCGCAGCACTGCCGAGCGCTGTCTTGAGATGGTCGGAATGAACCATGCTGCCTCACGCCAGATCAGTCAGCTTTCGGGAGGCCAGCAACAGCGGGTGTTCCTCGCACGTGCCTTGGCTCAGGAAGCATCGCTCTATCTTATGGATGAGCCATTTGCAGGAGTTGATGCCACAACGGAGCAAGCAATCATCGAAATGCTCCGCAACCTTCGCAGCGCCGGAAAGACCGTTATTACAGTGCATCACGATCTTCAGACCGCGCCTGAGTATTTCGATTGGATGGTGTTATTAAATTTTCACTTAGTTGCTGCCGGCCCAACCAATACAGTTTTCACACCGGACAACTTGCAGAAGACCTTCGGTGGTAAACTATCTATCCTCGACCGAGTAAGTGAAGCTGTACGTACCGGCCAAACACGAGAGGCCCAAGACTCCTCAACACAAGTAACCTAACCAGTATGTCACTCATAGAGCACCTTACATCATATAATGCCCTGATTGTACTCATCGGCACGGCGATACTTGGATTAGCGTGCGGTGTTGTAGGCACATTCACCGTGCTTCGTGAGCGTGCACTAATCGGTGATTGCGTCGCTCATGCAGCTCTACCAGGGATTACAATAGCGTTCCTGACCTTCCATAACCGCTCATTTATGGTGCTCTTCCTCGGCGCTATCGTTGCGGGCCTTGTGAGCGCGTGGTGCATCTCTATTATCTGCTCATTCACCCGACTTAAGTCCGATTCCGCTATCGCTATCGTGCTTAGCTGCTCCTTTGGACTCGGGCTCACGCTATCACGGATGATTCAGAACACTCCCCGCGGAGCGAGTGCCGGACTCGATTCGTTTATCTTCGGCAAGGCCGCAAGCATCTCCAGCTCAGATGTTGTAACGATATCGTGCGTTGCTGCCGTGACGATAATCGCCACTCTTCTGCTCCGCAAAGAGTTTGCACTCCTCTGTTTTGACCGTCACTTTGCCACCACCCAAGGCTATCCGGTTAAACTACTCGATATCTTATTAATGACCCTGGTTTGCCTCTGCACCGCAGCTGGACTCCCGGCTGTTGGTGCGGTGATGGTGGTTGCCCTCCTGATCTTTCCGGCAGCAACCGCGAGGCTATGGACTGACTCACTTTCGAAGGTACTCATACTTGCGGGAGGCTTCGGGGGCATAAGCTGTGTCGGCGGTGTTATTGCGAGCGCAGCAGTGCCAACATCGATTGCTCCCACAGGACTACCCACGGGGCCGCTCATAGTTCTCTGCGCAGCGCTACTCTTTGTCGTATCGTTTCTACTTGCTCCGCGACATGGAGCTTTCATGGCTCAGCTAAAGGGAAGGAGCCAGGCACATGGTTAATACCCTCGGGATTGATGAGATATGGGTAATTGCGACCTGCGCTGTATGCGCAGCAGCATGCGCCATACCGGGGGTTTTCCTCGTGCTTTCGCGTTCTAGCCTTCTAGCCGATGGAATATCACACTCAGCACTAGCAGGCCTGGGGTTTGCCTTTATAATCACTCAATCACGCTCGCCTGTTTCGATGATTATCGGAGCGCTTGGTGCAGGTATAGTGACGGCCTGGCTCTCATCGGCCATATCTCGAGCGAGTATTATTAAATCAGATGCCGCACTTGGCATGGTCTTTACAACCCTCTTCTCCATCGGCGTCATCATCATTACCGTGGCAGCCCGGGAGGTAGACCTTGATCCAGGGTGTATCCTTTACGGAGTTCCGGAGTTTATCGCCTTTGACACGATTAGCGTCCTGGGTCTTGAAGTACCGCGCGCATTCCTGTGGCTGATAGGCCTACTAGTGCTTAATTCGACGTTGTGCTGGGCATTCTGGAAGGAGCTTCGACTGACTATTTTTGACCCGCTCCTCGCTCAATCGCTTGGGTTTCATCCGGCTCGAATCCACTACGGAATCCTCGCCTGCGTCACAGTAACTGTCGTCCTCTCGTTTGAGGCGTTGGGGTCGATCCTCGTAGTCACTATGCTCGTTGCTCCTGCTGCTGCTGCTTATCTCTGGAGCGATCGTCTGGTGACTATTGTGTGCCTGGCTATTTTGCTCGGTGTATTCTCAGCATTCGCAGGTTATGCGGGGGCTCTAGCCCTCAATTCAACGGTTGCAGGTGTAATGAGTGTAGTTGCTGGAATCCTTTTTATTCTAGCAGCACTACTCGCTCCAAAGCGCGGTATAATCCCTAACTTCTCTACGCGAACATCGCTCAGGTATCGAATCGTACGCGATGACATATTGGGCCTCCTATTTCGTTGGCATGAGGTAGCAGCAAATCGCCCGACCGACACAGTCTCGATAGTGGAGAATGCTGCAAAGCCGCTGACCACCCAGCAGATAGCGCTAGCGATTGGCCCTCGCTGGGCAACTCTCTATGCCCTACGCTCTCTTAGGATACGCGGCGAAATTATCTCGTCCCAGAATGGTGGAGTGCGGCTCTCGGAACGAGGGCTCGTTGAGGCAAGAGCCGTTGTTCGCTCACACCGGCTGTGGGAGTCCTACCTTGCAAAGCACCTTTCATTACCTGCAGACCACCTCCATGCACCATCTGAGCGTGCTGAGCACTATATAGGCCGCGCACTTGCTCGTGAGATAGCAGAGGATGTTGAGAGCAAAAAGGATCCCCATGGCAAGGTCATTCCCTAGAGCTACTTGTAAAATCGTAACTACTCACCGGATTTTAAGATCGTCGCTGCAATTTCGTCGCTAAATGAGGT
>JBBALZ010000123.1:0-9318 GCA_040402735.1 Bdellovibrionota bacterium | reverse complement strand
CCGCCCCTTAATAGGGGCTAACGTTATTGCGGAAGAATTTGCTGAGTAGTTACAACTCACGTAAGCCAGGTTGTACCTCGCTTCCTCAGGATTCCCATACGGCTACAGGGGCAGTGAACTGGAAAATTAGCGCTCCAGGTCTACCCTATCACCCCCTGCATATGGGCGATCCAATCATCGGTTCGCTTAAATTCGGAGTGTATTATCTCAAGCTGAGCTTGAACTACGCTCGTTCCTGTGCCTCCGCGAGTTGTGCGCCGATTAACCACAGTCTCAAGTGCAATAGCTTCAAAGAGATCCTGCTCAAAAAGATTTGAAAACGACCTCCATTCAGTGAGCGTAAGCGCGTGTAGCGCGCATCCTTTCTCAATACAGTGGCGCACAAGCTTACCCGTGACCTCATGCGCCTCACGAAATGGCATTCCACGTTTCGCCAAATAGTCAGCTACATCAGTCGCATTGGTAAATCCCTGCTCTGCTGCCTCGCGCATCCTTGCGGCATGTACCTTCCAACACCCAACCATAGCCGCCACAGCGTTAAGAGAACCTAGGAGCGTGTCAACCGAGTCGAACAACCCCTCTTTATCCTCCTGCATATCTTTGTTGTAGGTAAGTGGCAGCCCCTTCATCGTGGTGAGGAGTCCAAACAAGGCGCCATATACTCGGCCTGTCTTGCCACGCACTAGCTCGGCAAAATCAGGGTTTTTTTTCTGCGGCATCATGCTGCTGCCGGTCGAAAGTGTGTCATCCAGCTCGATAAATCCGAACTCACCCGTCGTCCAGAGAACGATCTCTTCACACAGGCGCGACATGTGCATCATACATACAGCCGCATCTGACTCAAACTCAAGAACAAAATCCCTATCACTTACGGCATCCATGCTGTTCTCGTAAACACCATCGAATTTGAGCAGCTTGGCGACTAATTCTCGATTCAGTGCAAAGGTAGTTCCAGCGATAGCCCCCGATCCCAGCGGAAGTATGTTAACCCGCTTCCAGAGATCCATAAAACGCGAGATATCTCGCCCAAACATCTGAGCGTACGCCAACAGGTGATGCGAAAATAGAATCGGCTGCGCCCGCTGAAGGTGAGTATAGCCAGGCATAACTACCGATATATTCCTCTGTGCCTGTTCGAAGAGCGCACCCTGTAGCTTTCTGAGCGCCTCAACCGACCGCACAAGCACCTCTCGAACAAAGAGATGCAGGTCGGTCGCCACCTGGTCGTTCCTGCTCCGCGCAGTATGCAATTTTCCGGCGACCGGGCCGATCGTTTCAGTTAGGTAGCGCTCGATATTCATGTGAATATCCTCATCGGAGAGCCGAAACTCCAACTCACCCCGATCGAGCTTCGCGCGCACCTGTGCAAGACCTGCTACAATTTGCTGCGCCTCTTCCTTGGAGATGCATCCGGTCTCTCCTAGCATCGTCGCGTGCGCAATGCTTCCCTGAATATCGTAGGGCGCAAGCCGCTTATCAAAACCGATTGAGGCACCAAACTCCTCGATGCTCTGGTCGCGCACACCCGAGAAGCGACCGCCCCACATCTTTTTCATACTATCCCCTTGTTTGAGCCTTACAGCACATCCCAAGTATACCCGCCCTTAGATAAAACGCTATCGGCGAGAGCTAGAGATTCACGATCACTGTTTTTTACAAGGGCTTTTAAGTTGTTAGCGATCCTAGTTCGTGACCCGTGCAGGAGAACCTTAACGATACGCACCTCATCGACGCACTGCGCCGCTCCGCGAGTGTCTATCATAGAGCTGACCCGGGCCAAGCAGCACATCCCAACAAAGAGATCGATCGCCACATCGGCCAATCGCTTCGTTGCAAGCTGCTGTTCGATAATCCCTTTACCATACCGCGTCAGGGTTACCTCAACCGCCTGCGCTAACTTAGCCACTCCCTGTTCAAATACGAGCGCCTCGGCTTCAAGTGGTTGCGCAATACCGAGAAATCTTTGGCGACCAATCGGTGTTAGCTGCCCAACCTTTTTAGAAGCGTAGTCACTTAACACACCAAAACCCTTAATCGGATCGTTAAAGATACCTTTTAGGCCACGCGCCACATCTTTAAGAGCTTCTCCGGGATCTTTTATCCCTGATAGTCCGACATATAACCTTAAGATCTCATTGGTTCCCTCAAATATCCGGTTTATGCGGCTATCACGGACAACCCGTTCATAGGGAAACTCACGCATAAAGCCGTTTCCGCCAGCGATCTGCAGCGCCTCATCGGCGACAGTCCACAGAGCCTCCGACACAAAGACCTTACTTATTGCAGCTTCGACCGAGAAGTCCTCTGATCCAGAATCAATCAGATGCCCAACGACGCTCACGATGCTCTCAGAAGCGAAACAGAGCGCGGTCATCGTGGCGATCTTATCTTTTATAAGCTGAAATTCAGATATGCTCTTTCCAAACTGTTTGCGTTGCGTCGCCTGCGCGCACGACAACTCAATCAGACGCTTCATCGCTCCGACACAACCGCCGCCAAGACCTGTGCGTCCGTTGTTAAGCACCGCCATCGCGACCTTAAAACCCTTACCCTCCTCGCCTATTACGCACTCTGGCGGAACGCGCACATTATCAAAGCGCACGGTGGTGGTGCACGAAGCTCTAATACCCATCTTGTCCTCTTTAGGCCCTGATGAGACCCCTGGCCAATCACGCTCGATGATGAACCCGGTCATCTTTCCGCCATCGCTCTCGGTCTTTGCAAAAACCGTGTAGAAGCCCGCGGTGCCACCGTTGGTAATCCAAATCTTTTCTCCATTCAGGACCCAACTTCCATCGCTCTGCTTTACTGCGTGCGTTTTCACCGAAGCTGCATCAGAGCCCGAGCCGGATTCCGTAAGACAAAACGCAGCGATAAGCTCTCCGGTGGCGAGTTTTGGCAGGTACTTCGCCTTCTGCTCAGGGGTTCCAAAAAGCAAAAGCGCCTTCATGCCGATTGAGCTGTGTGCACCTATCGTTAAAGATGTTGATGCGTCGTAGCGACTTGTTTGCTGCAGAACGCGAGCGTAACCAGAGTTTGAGAGACCGAGCCCCGAGAACTCCTCTGGAATAATAAGCGAAAAGAGCCCTAAGCTCTTTAACTCTTCGACGTACTCATCAGGCTGCGATCCAGCGACATCAAAGCGCCGAAAATCCTCGCCCTTATCAGCCATGAATTTGTCGATTGACTCAATAACAAAGCGCAGCGTCTCTTGCTCACTCGGTGCTATACTCGGAAATGGCATGAGCGCATCGCCTCGGATATCTCCGAGAAAGAGCCCCTTGGCGGGGCTAGCAGCCGTCTGTCCACGTCGAGAGCTTGAATAATTCATACGATATCCTACTTATTGATTTTTATCTTCCTGAGAAGCGAGTAAAAACTTGGTAATCCGGTCGAATGCCTCAGTTCGATTAGTAGCTGCGCCGTGCCCACCGCCAGCCCATACCACTGTAACACGTGGCCAATGTGATTGCAGTTGATAAATCTGACTCTTCGGCACGAGGTGGTCATCCGTACCAGCCAGCACCATAATCGACTCCTGTGGCGTAGCAGGCTCACGCTCCAGCGGCGAGTGATCTCGAAATAGATCGACCAAAAAATCGTGCGAAACCGTATCTATCCCCTGCTTCGCACACAGCTCAAACGCCATATCACCCATAGATACAAGCGGAACGAGGAATGCTGCCCTGTCGAGCCGATCGAGCGAGGCCCACAATGCGCCAACGTAAGCACCGAGGCTCATGCCTACACACGAAATCCTAGAATGTCCACGTCGATTGAGAAAGGCGCGCAGCACCCGCAGGTCATATAAGGCGTGCGCCATGGCCAGACAGGTACGTACGGGATCTGCGCTTGGAAACAGCGGGAGTTCCTCTGGGATACCTTTTGGCCTACGTCTACCGTGGAACGGCAATTCAACGAGAGCCACATTACACCCGAGCGAAAACAGTAGTCCCGGAAGAAACGCCAGCGAGTTCACACGCTGGTCCCCCATCGTCCAGCCGTGAATGGCAACTATCGTCATCCGAGCGGCGGTCGCTTCGCGGTGCTCCCACAACCTCACATACGAAGTCGTATTCTCCTCAGTTGAGATATACCCGGGGTCGTGAGCCCATCCGCGTTCTGGGAAGTGCGATGAGAACTCAAGGTCGAGAACGGCACCTTCCGGAAATCCATGAATCGGGGTTACCTGAGGCTCATTTCCTGCGACCGGTGCTTTGAAAAGTGCAGCCACTTCTCCCCCAGCGCGCAACATCGAGAGTGAGATAGACTGAGTTTTCAGTGTTGCCACATCAAGGGCCGGTGCAAAGCTCTCTAAACTAACCGCGGAGAGACTCTTACCGAGGCGCGTCATAACTCGGTCGAGACCAGCACCACCCAGCACCGTGAGCCGCTCAACCTCGCTTAGCCGAGCGTCTTCGCGACCGTTGAGAATGCAGAAATCTGAAGGGGGGTCCTTGGTCACTGGCGAACTAGTCCGGGTAATTCATTGTCTATCATCGTAAGGTTCATCGGCTGATCTGGCAATCTAGTCAACGTGTTAGTTCTTCAAAATTATCCTAAAATCAGCAGTTAAGGCTGATAAAAATGGTGCAGATACTCGAAAGTACTGAGGATTTTGATGTTTGCAGAATCATAAACCCGTGTGCCGTCAGGGAGAGCACGGCAAATTCAAAAGCCTAGAGCGATTTCGAGTAGATGTGCAATTTTAAGACCAGAAACTGATGAATTGCAGCGACGATCTTAAAATCCCTGAGTAGTTACGATCTTGAGAGTCGGGAGTTCTCCCGATATTTTTACTCCCGTTTTGCTGAGAGCTTAGCCAGTTCTATGGCGAGTTCGACCCACTGATCGATAAGTTTTTTGAATCGTTTAAACTCTCTTATCTGAGCACGCGTCTCAGAGACCATCTCCTGTCTGACATAATCAGTCTTGCTTTTCATTTTGTGGGTGTAGCTTAGCTGCCAGTACTCGAAGACCTTGTCGGTAGTTGAGCGCTTTTGCAGCTGCTTAGTCAGCGACCCGGGCCGCATCGTTCCGACCCCCATTAGCTTTTCTTTAATCTGCCGAATTCTTTTTTCTATTGCGTCTTGTCTTTGTTTTGTCATACACAGCATATATATGCTGTGTGTATGTAAATGTCAAGGAGAAAAATGCTTTTGTGGAAAAAAGTTTGGGAAATAATCAGGGCGCTACGGGGTGGTTTTGAGCGACATCAGACTTTCTTATGGTTTGCTGTCGCTATAGCTGGATTCTGCACGCGTGGCGATCTTGCCGGAGTGTCAAGCTTTATCAGATGTCTTGGGCTGGGACAGCGCTCCTATGATCCGTTAGTCGGATTCTTTGGAAGCAAGGCGATTCGACTTGATCGGCTGACTGTGTTGTGGACAGCCTTGGTGACGAGAATCTTCCCGCTTATACGGATGCATGGACGAGTCCTTTTGGTAGCGGATGGCGTTAAAATCCCAAAGGAGGGGCGCAAGATGCCCGGAGTCAAGCTACTGCACCAGGACTCACAGTCAAACTCCAAGGCGGAGTTCATTATGGGGCATTCCGTTCAGGCAGTATCAGTCTTAGCTGGCACAGAGTCACATGCAGTAGCTGTACCTCTTGCTGCCCGTATTCACGAAGGAATCGTGCGTTCGAATAGATGTACCCAGACACTCCTCGACAAGCTCTCACACTTAATGAGCGCTCTATGCATGACAGTTCCTTATTACCTCATAGCAGATGCTTACTACGCTAGCGGATCATTTGCCTTGCAGTGCCTTACTACCAATAATCACCTCATCACTAGAGTGCGCAATAACGCTGTCGCTTTCGAGGAACCACTTCAGAAGTCAAAGAGAACTCGGGGCGACCAAAACTGTATGGCGCAAAGATATCATTACGCCCTCTGTTCGATGACTTATCAGTGTTCACAACAGCTATTAGCCAAGTTTACAATGATGAACAACAACAACAGATTCGCTACCTTGTGAAAGACCTGCGCTGGAGGTCCGCCCATCGCGTAATGCGTTTTGTCTTGGTGCTGCATCCCGTACGTGGGAAAATTATTCTCATGTCTACCGACCTCTCGCTTGACGCACTGGACATCATTAAACTCTACTCGCTCCGTTTTAAGATCGAGGTCGGGGTCAAGTCAGCACGCCACTCAGTCGGTGTCTATTCTTACCACTTCTGGACCGCCGTGATGAAGCGCTTAAAGCGAGGCGCAGGAAACCAGCATCTCCACAAAGCGTCACAACAGTACCGAGACGCCATTCTCGGCAAGCTTGACGCTTACCATGCATACATTCAAACCGGCATCGTCGCTCAAGGAATACTTCTATACTTGGCGCTTACCCATACCGCGCTTGTATGGAAGTGCTTCGGCTCCTGGCTACGAACTATTCGCCACAACGTACCTCCGTCCGAGATGGTTGTTATGCTCGCTTTAAGGAACACATACCCCGAATTTCTCTCGGATTCATCGTACTGCTCTGACTTGCGAAAATTCCTACGAAAAAGGCTCGATCCAGCTCGCGGAAAGCAGTTCTTGCTCGCGGCCTGACCAAAAACCCGGGATTTTCCCCTCTGTACCTATTACTTACCGCGTACTCTCATGTCGCGATCGATGGCTCGTTGCCAGTTACTACCTCTCGACTCTCAAGTGCCAATTTCTTACCTCATCTAAATAAGAGAATAGATATTCGAGCACCCTACCAAAAAGACGGCGGTCACCTGTTGGGGTTTTTCCGGATCCTCTGTTGTTAGTATCTGTTATTTCCCCCGCGCAATCAACACTTCCATCAGAATTCAGAGCAAAAAGTAGAGTAGCATCTTTAACTTCCTGAGGATCGCAATGGGCCGCACCGCAGTCTTTAAATTCAATCCGTTTCTCTACTATTTCAACATAACAGATCCTTTGCACCCTATCTTCATTTTGAACTGAGTAGGCAAACCAAATGCCACCACTGCTCGTGAGTAAGAAAACCTCCGATGAGTTAGGTAAGCTCAAACAATCCGCGTCAGAATTGCTTTGCATTTGAGGCCTACTCTGGTTCTGCCCCACTCTTATTTCTTGATAAAGTATCTGGTAAAATTGTGAGGCTTGCTCTGCAGTGAGTCTGCCTGAGTAAAGTTCTGCTATCACTCTTTCTGTTATCTCTCTCCGAGATATTTCCAGTTTCAAATCATCATTCCAATCTTCTGGATCCGATTTTCGTTGGACGTCAAAGTACTCTTGAAACAATAAATCTAGAGATTTTTCGTCCCCGATATCCTCATCGGGCAAACATAAACCTCCTAATGCGTCTTTACTGTCGGATTGTTGATGAACCTCGGAGAGTTCTATTTGATCATATCCGAAGGTCTGCTTGCAAACGGTTTCTCCCCTAGCAATTGCTTTGCTGTTAGCCAAGTTTAATTCAATTACGGTAATCGACTCAAAACCATCTTTGCCCACAACCAAGAACAAAGAATCCCTTGAATCCCTAAATAAGCACCCATCATCTAGCTTCTTCCACAATTGCCGATGAATAGCTACACGTTCATTTAGCGATATTAAATACATATGTTCCCTCGCCACTAGTAATCAAATAGCCGGACAGACGATATAGCCACCCTTAAAAATAATCAAATAATATTTTAGAATGCAACGGTTGTTCCGCTAGCTACTTGGAACAATTGGCATTACTAATAGGGACATAAATGCGCGGTCAGGCGTCATTAAAGTTATTAAAGACAGCACGTTCCGCGTACTCTTGTCCCATTTAAGAAGAGAGACTTGCGAAGCCCTAATGATATTTTAAAACCATGGGTGCTTAGCAATTCTACCGTGATCTACCCTAAGGCGCTGGTATTTATAACAGGTATAAACTGCTATCCGACCTTTCCATCCAGCCCTCCCCCAACCTCAACCACAAGGCGCCCATCGCGCACCTGTATCTCGTGTAAAGCCTTAAACACAGGGGGCAGCGACGCGCCAAGTTCCGGATCCTTAAGAGCATTGAGAAAAGCCCCACTCACCCAATCCCCGGCGTGTCCTCGCGGTAGGTCCTCAAGCACTTGATCGTTAAGAACTAGCTCCTGAAAAGATACGTGCAGCTCTGAATCTTTTCTCATCAGGCTAACTCTAGCGCTACCAACAAGCCCACGCTCTTTAATGTCGCCGACGAGAAACGAAGCAGCTACCCAATTACCGAGAGCTGCCAGGGGAAAAGAGAAACGCAGTCCAGCCTCGTTACCCTTTAGCGATACGCGCACCCAATCACGCCAAGGCGTTGTGTGAATCAGAGCTTGAATCTCCCCTTCCGTAAACTCAAGTGAGAGGTTCTGCCCGGCTAGTGCTGCGGCGCTAAGATTGCCCCATTTCAAGCCCGCAGCGACATCTGCAGTCGCTTCTATACTTATCGGCGCCAAGGGCTGCACGGATGTAGCCGTGTACCTATTGACCGCGCCACGAATACTCCTAATCCCAACAAACCAGGCCCCGCCTATAACTAGGCAGAAAATCACCGTGGCTATTAGACACCCGTAGCCAAAGCAACCCGGACCACGCCTGTTAGCGCCCTGCTGCCTAGGGATTGCGAGCGCGCACACGGCTAAAACCCATCTCGCAGCTGGCCTATCTCTTTCTTAAAGGCGCACTCTCTGACGCTCCTGACGTCTCTTTTGCCGTAAGTTTTAACGCACTGGAGACAACTCTCAAGCGACGCCACCACCTCACCCGAATCAAGCCAGGTCTTACACACATTAGTCCTGGTTGACAAACAACCGGAGCAAAACAAAGCCAATGATAGAATTAAGCTAATTTTCATGCTGGCGAGGTTATCACGGCGGGGGTTAAGGTAAATAGAGGGTAAGCGGGCGTGGATACAGCAGATCAAACACTTAGCAGTTGAGCTCAACTTATCTTCACTATCCCCCCGCTATGTACTTGAAAAAGCTCGAACAGAATTGCCACGGCTACTTTAATACCTTTGAAAAGAAGCCTAGAAGTAAAACTTGTGCCATAATTGATTAGGGGAGTATGAGCAGAATTCAATGGGCAAAAGAACCGGTAGACTTACTTGACCAATGTCGCATTGGCGCTGAAGGCAAGGATGTTTTATTAATTTTTTTGCTGTGCGTGATGCTCTATTTCAAAACGATCCAAAGCAAGCCGTCAGAGGTCTCTTAAACGATAGGACCGTGCTAGATTGCAAGAGATTAATCATGCTGGAGATTGTCTTTGAACTTAACGCTCAGGTTAACCAACTCCGTAACACTGGCCATAATCCTGAATCTGTCCCCAATATGTTGATCAAGAGTTAAGCAACTGGAGTGTCTCCACCG
>JBBALZ010000122.1:0-9501 GCA_040402735.1 Bdellovibrionota bacterium | reverse complement strand
TCCTTCGCGCTTTTGAGCATCTGCACCATTTTCATCCTCCTTAACTGCCGAATTTCGGTTTAATTACTGCCGGGCGTCTGCGTACCCGATGGAGTTGGGGTAGGGGTTGGCTCAGTGGTATCTGAGTCGATGTAGATGCTGCGACGTTCTTTGGCGGTGAATCGCGGCGCGCTGGGGTCAAACTCCTGAGAATCGGCGATGCTTGGGTCATTATTATCAAGGTCAACCTCGATAAATCCGCTCTTGTCGCCAGTTATGCCTTTGACATTGAATGACAGCGATACGAAATCCCCTCCGATAGCGTCACTCGGATAGAGGAAGAATACGAGAAATCGCTCATCGTCCGTGGCTACTCGATCGTCCGGTGATGTTGGTCGTTCCTCTTCACGCTGAGGGAAGAGTACCGCGCTCCCCTTAACGTACAGTAGTGACTTTGAGAGGCGTATTTTTAGCAGCGAGCCATTCGGATTGATATCAACAACCTCTAAAGAGACTCGATTGATATCGCCGGAGTCGATGTGGTCGCGCTCAAGATCGATAACGATATTGCCGGCGTAGTTCGAGTCACTTGATCCACCCCCTCCACCACCGCCGCATGCGGTTATAATGGTAGCTAAGATAAGAGCGCGCAGGATCTTCATATAATATCGCAGAGTACACACACAGGCGTTAGAGTAAGATGCGACTGATGCCTTAGGGGTTCGCCTTTTTTTTGTGATTTGCTTTACGTGTAACACTTTAGCAGTTTGCCAAAATCATCCTAAAATGGCAGCCCCGAAGGGGCGCTATCTCCGGCGCGCCGTGTTGCAATCGCCGGTGATCTTCACGGGTATCAGCGCGGCTAGACGAAATCCAGACCTCTATGTAGGGTTTGGCAAACTGCTAACGTGTTACAAAAATACTCATTCGCTCAGGGGCATTGCTTCAAAACCGCCTTTGGCGTTTCTGACGATACGCGCAAGGGCGATATCCCTGTCGTGTTGAAAGCAGACTGTGGCATTCATAGATATGGCACGCTCTAAGAAGGAGAGCTTCTCGCGAAGAATAGTATCGGCACAGACGTCGTACCCCATATGGAATGCAAGAGGTACGTGGTGGCTGGTTGGTATCAGATCCGTAGGAAAGAAGAGTCTGGGCGACGAGCTGTCGCTACTTGAACCGATCTCAATCCATTGTTGCCCTGGTGTATGTCCATCAACGCGGTGGACAAGGAGATCCGGGAGTATCTCAACACTACCATCATAGAGTCGGAGATTGCAGCTCCGTAGCGGGTCGATATTCTCAAGGAGATAGCTTGCGCGATCCTTGGGGGTCGGATTGTTCGCGCGTTCCCAATTAGCACTCTGCAGATGCACGCAAGCGTGCGGGTATGTAAGCGTTAGCGTGTCGGGAGATGAGTAGCGCGATATCCCGCCAGCGTGATCAAAATGTAGGTGCGTT
Source organism: Bdellovibrionota bacterium (assembly GCA_040402735.1). Classification (GTDB taxonomy): domain Bacteria; phylum Bdellovibrionota_C; class UBA2361; order UBA2361; family OMII01; genus OMII01. Next base: position 8,061 of record JBBALZ010000122.1, on the reverse strand, counting down.
AGCACAACATCGGTTACCTGATCTGGATTGAATCCAAGGGTCTCACGCGGAGCGAGCGCAATGTTGTAGATCTGACGCAGCTTTTCGTTCCATTTGTCGCCAGTACCTACATCTACCAGGATTGTTCGCTCACCATCTTCAAGAAGGAGAGAACGGCACACCAGAGGAATACAATTGTCTTGGTCGGCTGGGATGCTCTTTTGCCAGAGGGTTTTAGGTACCGAACCAAACATACTTCCGCCATCGAGACGAAACGAGCCGAAGAGTACCATTTTTACCGAATAACGTCCAAATCGCATAGTCACTTATCCCTAGATTACTTAGCCGTCATTTCCTCCACGTTGGAGCCCGTTTATCAGTGAAGGCTTTGACCCCTTCCGACGCTTCATCGCCGAGACTTACGAGGGCGCTCCGATCAGCCAGTTCATAAATGAAAGTTTCGCTGTTGTTAGCTCGCACATCTCGTAGCGCTGTCTTGGTCGCCTGTACTGCGGCGGGTCCGCGCGCGGCTATTATCGTGCAGATAGAGAGCGCTTCGTTGAGAGCTGAATCTCTAGGCGCAATTTTGGTGACTAGCCCAAGCTTAAGCGCCTCAGGAGCCCCGATGCGCTCGCCAGTAAGTGCTAAATAATCAAGTCCGCGTGGCGATAGAACCTGAGAGAGTGGGGCGGCTACTACGAGAGGAGCTAATCCAACGGCTACTTCTGGGAGGCCAAACTGGGCGTCATCAGCCGCGATGACGATGTCAGATGCCGCCACAAGCCCTAGGCCGCCCGCTAAGGCAAATCCATACACGAGACAGACTGTGGGGTGTGAGCAATGCTGAATCGCCTGCACGAGGTTTGCGATGGCTAAAAAGAACTCTCTGCGTGCTTCTGGTGAGCCAGACCTCTGCAGCTCCTGCAGATCTGCCCCTGAGCAAAAAGCATCCGTACCGCTGCCACGCAGCAGAACGCAACGAATTTCAGCGTTGGTGCTCAAGGAATTAAAGGCCGATGTGAGCTCGCGGATAGCGTCTCTGTTTAAAGCGTTCCGCGCCTGTGCACGATCTATGGTAACGGTAGCTACTTTGTCTATAGTTTGTATGGTAATTGCGGAGTAGGTGGTCATACGTTTAGCTCACTCGCTAATATCCTGCTCATATTTTCACCTTATCTGAGAAAAGAGTTGCAGTGCATTATTTGTAGTTATCTCCGCAACCTCTGCAAGCGACAAGCCTTTAATCTGTGCCAGCATGCGAGCTGTCTCTACAACGTATGCTGGCTCACAGCGCTTGCCTCTGAAAGGCTCTGGAGCCAGATAAGGAGAGTCGGTTTCTAACAGTATCTGATCAAGTGGTGTTGCTTTACACACCTCGCGCACCTCGTTGGCCTTTTTGAAGGTCAGTTGTCCAGGAAAGGAAACCCGGAAGTTAATCTCGCGTAACTTAGCGGCAAACGCGGCATCTTCAGAGAAGCAGTGAAAAACTCCGCCAACATCGGATGCACTGTGCTTCATAAGTGTTTCAAGTGAAGCTGCCCCGGCGTTTCGCGAATGGATTACCAGAGGTTTTTTTACCCTTCGGGCGAGAGCGATTTGCGCCTCAAAAACGGCGTGCTGCGCATCGATTGGCGCCCAATCACGAAAGAAATCGAGTCCGGTTTCTCCGATGGCGACGACTTTGTTGTGAAGGGCTAGTTTTTCAAGGTGCGCTAAGTCGAGATTTGTATCGGCATTATGAGGATGAATACCAACGGTGGCCCAGACCATCGAGTGCTTATCGGCTAAGGCTATTGCTCGACTTGCGCCCGCCAAACCTTGACCAGTGCCGATAGTAATCATCCGCGTGACGCCCGCGGCCACTGCTCGAGCTATTGCTTCATCGCGGTCCTGATCAAATTGCTCAGAGTCTAGATGGCAATGAGTGTCGATAATTTCGAGCGACATAGAGAATTTCGAGCGACATAGAGGTGGCTAACGTACTCTAGCTCCCGGCGCGATCGGTTTGTCGGGAGTGAGCACCGCAAGGACTTGGTCCCCTTCGGTTGAGGCAGCTAGTAGCATGCCGTGGCTCTCAACGCCCATCAGTTTAGCCGCCTTGAGGTTGGCTACGATGACGATCTGCCTACCCACTAACTGTTCTGGCGTATAGTGTTGAGCGATGCCCGATACAATCTGACGTTTGCCCAGTTCGCCTACATCTAGCTGCATCTGGTACAGTTTCTTCGACTTAGGCACCGCCGCAACCGTTTCAATAGTTGCCACGCGAAATTTAATCTTAGCGAAGGTCTCGATATCGATCTCATCACTTGGTAGAGCAGCTGATATCGGCGCAACACTTTGGGTGGCGGCGGTTGTTGGTGTTTCAGGGGTAGGGGGGGTGTTTGAATCCATATGCTCTCCTTGATGCTGGCGATGATAGACCAGGGCAAGCCTGAAAAGCTAGTCCGGAATGTAGGCTAACTAAGCAGCCGCTCTCGCACCGGAGCTGAGGAGTTTGGGGCGATTTGATAGGCAACTGCTAGGTCATGTCGACAGCTCTGGAGAACGGCAAGGATTGTGAGTGTAGGGTTGACGTGGCGATCGACTACCAGATATTCGGCATCAATTGCGTTTTGAAGTCCGTGAGCCCACACTGCGGCGGCTCCAGGATTCGGAGCCGCCCCCAGCAACCTTTCCCGAATCGATGCTCGGAGAAACTGGAGTCGCTCGGCAATCGAGGTTTTGTCTGTTCCCCAATCTTGAGCCGTCTTGGCGATTGCTGCTGTATCTCCGCGCCATGCTGCATCGAGAACAGAGTTCATTTCGTCGCGAAGCTCGGCTTTTGCGTTGATAGATTCAAGGGCAGCGCACGAGCCATCGGCAAACGGTATCAGATCTCGCTCCTCTTGGCTTGCGCCTCTTTGGTCAAGGATTGAGGCTATGTCCTCGTTCGATAGTCGGTCAAAGAACCAGCGCTGACAACGGGAGAGAACCGTCTGTGGTAAGCGTGAAGGAGTAGTAGCAACTAGGATAAAGAAATTTTCAGGTCGTGGTTCCTCAAGTGTTTTAAGCAGGATGTTGGCGCACACTGTAGAGATAGTGTCAGCGTCATTTAGGATAGTGGCTTTGGCCTTGCCCAAAAACGGGCGCAGACTTAACTGCTCAAGGGTTTCGCGCAGAGTATCGCTTGAGAAGTCAGAACCACCGCAATCTATAGAACGTAAGTCAGGATGGTTGCCAGCACAGATGAGTCGGCACGACTGACACTCTCCACAGCCACCTGCTGGAATTGGTTGAGTAGCCATGCAGAGTAATTGGCTCGCTAATTCGCGAGCAACGAGGCGTTTGCCGACTCCGGCCACACCACTAAACAGCAGCGAGCTAGGTAGCCGTTGCTCGTGGACAAGCTTAGCGAGTGCAGTGCGTTGATTGCGGTGACCAATTAAGGTTAAAGAGCCTGGAGGGTTCATCAAGGTTAATAGTAGCTAAGATTGCTAAGGATTTCCAGGTTGTAGAGCTTCACAATTCTCTCCTCATAAATGAGGCCAAAAATGCGCGGAACGTCAAGTATTTAATGAATTTAACGGCGCCTGGCCGCGCATTTTATCCTTATCACAAATACCAGCCCTTTCGAGTAGATAGCGGGGGAATTGCGAATTAAAAACCACAGCTCCGAACGGAGCGCGATTCCTGGCGCGCCGTTTTGGAACCGCCAATGATCTCCGCGGGTGCGAATGCGGCTGGCCAAAGTCCAGCCCTCCAGGTCGAGGGTCTTGCGGCATAGCTAGGATGCAAATCCTGACGCGCTGCGCTGACATCGCCAACGATCTCCGCAGGTACGAACGTGGCTGGCCAAAATCCTAGATCCGCATCTTAATAGCAGCTAAGCTAAGCAAGCCTCAAATTCATAAGAAGCGGAAATGAAGAAAAGTGATCAATATCGAGAGGTCTACTCTACTGACCGCGGAGCGATCTGTAGTCAGTGTTCGCAGCCCACTAATGCGTGCAAATGCAGTGAGATGAAGAGTCAGGTCATTAAGGGTAGTGGTGATGTAAAGATCCGTCTTGAAAGGAAGGGGCGCGGTGGTAAAACCGTTACGACGATCTCAGGTCTTGCTATGACAAGGGGTCAATTGACGTCACTGCTATCGGAGCTTAAAAGATTAATCGGCGGCGGAGGCACGGAGAAAGATGGTATACTTGAGCTTCAAGGGGATCATTGCGAGCTATTAGTCAGGGAGCTTCTGAGAAGAGGAATTAAAGCTAGGCACTTGATATCTCTCAGCCTCTTTTTTTTACTCTCTTTATTTATGAGTCTAAACGTCTCGGCAACCCCAACCGATGCAGAGGGCTGGTTGCTTTTGGGTAGTAATATCGCGCTAGATTCAAAGGATCGCTACAAGCTATACCTGGAGACTCAGCCACGAGTTGGAGATGATTTTCAGCGTTTGGCAACTCTACAGCTACGTTCAGCGATTAATTATGCTTTTGCTCCGCAGTGGTCGTTTGCGCTTGGGCACGCATGGACTCCTATCTTTTATGATGCTGATTACCACAGGATATACCGCGACGAAAATCGTGTCTGGCAGGGGCTCTCGTTTACACATATTGCATCAGGGATAACATTACAACAGCGAATCCGACAGGAGCAGCGTTTTATAGAGCATGCATCAGCTGTATCGCATCGATCTCGCTATCAGCTACGCGGGAGTGTGCCTATTAGCGCTAATGGTGATTTTGGGATCACCGCTTTCGATGAGTTTATGGTGCATCTCAATTCGGTCGATAGAGGGCCTGTTAGTGGCTATGATCGCAATCGCGTATTTATTGGGCCCTTTTGGGAAAATTCAGAGACGCGCTACGAATTCGGCTATCTGGGAGAACATATGAAACGATTCGGTGATAATGAGCGCTGGATTAATGCCATTATGCTTAGTATTGTTAGTTCGCTGTAGCTTTACCAGGGCCTCGCAATTCTCCCGCTATCTACTCGAAAAGACTGGCATTCCTGACAGGGATAAAAATGCGCGGCTAAATCCCGTTCAACTTTTTAAATACAGTAGGTTCCGCGCATTTTTGGCCCCATTTTAGAGAAGAGAATTGCGATGCCCTGTAGCTTTACCTTGGAGCTTCAGTGGCGGTATTCGATGAATTTGCAGCAACAGCAGTATTGGATGAGCCACCTGATATGGTTTTAGCAGCAGCATCTTTTTTCTTCTTTTCCTCTTCTTTCTTGAGCCGCGTGTAGTCGAGGTAGCTTAAGTTAGCTTGTATGTTGTCAGTGTTGCTGTAAACGTATGCCAGAAAGAATTCAGTGATAGTTGCTTTGCGAACTTGAAGCTCTTCGGCGAGTCGTAGTACGAGCGGCATGCGTGTTTTATTCTCGTTCTCAAATGCTTCCCACCACTTTCGCGCGCTGCCGGTTGTGTTGTCCCAATCGAGGTTCTTTTTTACCTCAGCTAGCTTCTTATCTATCTGATCTGCGCTCCAGCCAGCTGTATTAGTGATCCCAGGAGGTAGTCCGTTGTTGTAACCACCACTACCACCACTATTGTTACCACCACCACCTCCACCGCCAGATGCCACACTTGGAGGCCTATCTTCATATTCAATCGGCGCCGTGCGAAGTTTGAGCTCCTTCTCTTCAGAATCGAACTCTTGGAGACGCTTAAGCATCTCAGGGATCTTAAAGAACGGAATCAGATGGCCCTGGAACACCGGAGTGTTCGGCATGAAGAATGTGCTTATATTATCAGTAGGGCGACCGATCTCATCAGGAGTAAGTACCGCGCGCTGTTGTACCTGCTCTTGAGTGCTGTCGTTACGGCTGGCGAAGATCTCGATCATCTTCCGGTTGGCACCGGTTGACTGTGTTTGGAAGCGGATCGTCATCTGACCGCTTTCCTTTGATGCCCACTCTGCATCTACCAGGTCCAGCGGCGGTAAGAATATCTTGGTGCTGAAACCTGCCAAAACCGAATCGGAATCATCAGAATAGTTAGCTTTTACCTGAGCAGTTGATTGGATCGCTGCTACGATACTTACGTTACGTGAACGAAGGGTGTTGAGCTTAACGTGAATATCAGGCAGTCGGCCAAGCGCGCTCGCAAACTCGTCGATCACCAATCCGACCGGACGTGGAAGGCGCACACCTGGACACTGCTCCGCACGTTTGGTGAGGAATCGCAGGATCTCCACCACGATCACGTTGGCCATCGGTCGGAGCATCTCCAACTCAGACTCACGTAACTCAACGATAAAGAGAGTTGGCTTCTGAATCAGATCCTCAACGTCGAGCTCCATTTGTGATGTCGTTGCGCGGATGGCGGCAAGGTCCCAGGCTGAAAGACGCATACCAAGCTCTGACATGATTGTGTCGGCGTTTTGCGAACCTGAGCGCGCCAACTCAACGAATGTGCGGGTGTTGCGGAGTGCTTCTGGGTGCGCTTCAAGCCATTCACACAGAGGCTTCATACCTGATTGCACGATCTCGTGAATGCGAGGCATTGAGAGAACCTCGCTGCTGTCGTGCAATAGCCCGACCATGATCGAGTTCAATATGGCAAGAGCGTTGTTGCGGAAGAAGGGGCTGTCGGATTTTGCCTCTGGAACATCCGTAGCGGCGATAATCGTTTGAGCAATCAACTTACAATCGGTATCATCATCGATCTTGCCTAGGATGTTCCAGCTAAGTGATCGAGCCCTATCGAGGGGATTAAAGAGCAGGATCGTCTTCTCAGGGTTGTATTTACGTGTCATCCCAGCGAGCTGACGCCACATCTCAGGTTTAGAATCGATAACGATCGTTGATCGCACTGGGTCAAGACAATCGCCGTAAAGAATCGGCAGAATGAAACGACTGGTTTTACCTCCTCCGGTTTTTGCGACTATCAGTACGTGACGATTGCGCTCACCCTTGGGAATTACCAGCTTGGCGCTATTAAAAGCAGTACCCTCGCTTCCACGTAGATCACTTACGTAGAGCATTGTGTCGGCAGCTTCTCCCGAGGGACGTGTCCACTGAGCGATCTGTTCAGTAGTGGCAAGATCTCCTGAGCCCAACTCGTTGCTCTTTGAGCGTTGAGGCCTGCGAGCCTTCTCCTTCATCAAGGCACCGATGGAAAAATCGCCTAGTAATACGCCGGTTTTTTTGTACTCCTGCCAGCTATAGTTGGCTACTAGTGCTAGGTACCCGAACAGAGCTACAAAAATGCCCTCCTCAAGTGCAAAGCGAGTCGAGGCAGGAGCTATTAGGACTGAAATCAGTGGTTCGATAAGAGGAACTGGGGTTAATCCGGCGTGTGGAGACTCAAGAGTAGTAAGGAGTTTATCAACTATTCGCAATACTCGGTCGGGGTCAGCCGCATGCAGTACCTCAGCTATAAGCATTAGTAGCCCCACTACTCCAGGGACGAAATTGCGCACCAGGGTGGTCATGCCGGCGATGACAAATTGGTAAATAAAGCAGGCAGCGGCCATGACCCCCAAGGTCAAGATGCCCACCATCCAATTTAGTTGGTAGAACCAATCAATGAAATTTAAGACCAGTAGCTCTAGTGTCCGTAACATGGTCTATCCTCTAGCCTTTTTACTGCTCCTCCCCAGGTATGGCGATTACCCGGCTAAGTGTGCGCTAACGTCCCCTTACAAACCATCGGCAGGTATCACAATGACCTAAATATTATCCTAAATTCGGCAGTTGCGGGTCTGAAAATGGCGCATCTGCTCGAAATCACTTTAAGCTTTTGAATTTGCGGTGCTCACCCTGACGGTGCCAGGGTTGCGCCTCCGCAAATATCAAAATCCTTTGTGCTTTCGAGTATCTGCACCATTTTCATCCACCTTAACTGCCGAATTTAGGATAATCCTAAATTCGGCAGTTGCGGGTCTGAAAATGGCGCATCTGCTCGAAATCACTTTAAGCTTTTGAATTTGCGGTGCTCACCCTGACGGTGCCAGGGTTGCGCCTCCGCAAATATCAAAATCCTTTGTGCTTTCGAGTATCTGCACCATTTTCATCCTCCTTAACTGCCGAATTTAGGATTATCCTAAATTCGGCAGTTGCGGGTCTGAAAATGGCGCATCTGCTCGAAATCACTT
>JBBALZ010000121.1:0-9511 GCA_040402735.1 Bdellovibrionota bacterium | reverse complement strand
TCTCGCTTATAGAGAACGACAGCCCCTTCACACACATGATGTAACGTAGCTTCAGTCATCTTAGTTCGCTCCTTCTCGATGAGGATAAGGATTTGAACCCTCAATGTTTCGGGTTCAAAGCTAGTTGTCCTTCGTGTAGCTATTCGCAGACGCTGCTGCTGCTACACGACATCGGAGTTATTTGTGCGAACCTTAATGAGAATGAGTGACAATGATGGTTAGTTGACCGTCTGAACGTCGGGACGGTTCAGTGAGAATGAAATCAGTGGCACGAGCCTTAAAAGAAAGTGACCGTAAGAAATTGATTAAACTGCCCAAGGCCGGACTTGAACCGGCACGGGATTTCTCCCCCGGGATTTTAAGTCCCGTATGTCTACCATTTCATCACTCGGGCATATCAACTGTGCCTGCACACTAAAATGGTGCTCTGCACAGGGTAACCTGCTCTAGGCTGCATTAACACAGTAAGCTGCATTAACCATACATACTCACAGATTACGTGAACGGGAGTCTAGCACTACCAACGCCGTCGGCCAAGTATTCTACTACTTCGACGGAATATCCGGCAAAACGACCCTTATATGCGCCTCCTTTAGGGCTTTTTCACTCGGCATACTGGGGGCACCCATCATCAAATCCTCAACGCTCTGCGCCATCGGAAAGGCAATCACATCTCTTATCGCTTGCTCCTGCGCTAAAAGCATCACTATCCGATCAATCCCTGGCGCAAAGCCGCCGTGTGGTGGAGCTCCAAACTTAAAGGCTTTAATAAGCCCGCCAAACTTCTGATCTACCTCCTGCCTTGAATAGCCAACTATCTCAAAGGCCTTGTACATAATCTCTGGCTGATGGTTACGAATGGCTCCACTTGAAAGCTCATAGCCGTTACACACTATGTCGTACTGAAACGCCCGGATAGATAAGGGGTCCTGCTCACAGAGCGCCTGCATACCACCCTGCGGCATTGAAAATGGATTGTGGCTAAACACGAGTCCCTTAGCATCATCGTCGTACTCGTACATCGGATAATCTGTGACCCAACAGAAATGGTAGCCTCGGCTCCTTAGCTGAAAATCATCTGCTAGCTTGGCAAGCAGCTTTCCAAGATGCGGCAAGATTAACTTGGACTTTCCAGCCCCAAAAAACACCACCTGCCCCTCTTTTAGTGAAAGCACCTCCGTAAGCATCTGTTGCTCTGTAGGGCCAAAGAACTTGGCTACTGAGCCACGCCAGCCCCCCTGCTCTACCAAGATGTACGCTAGTCCCTGTCCACTCCACTTCTTAAAGAGTTCAATCGTGTCGTCGAAATACTTTCGAGGGGGTGCTTGCATCGCCGGAGTTGCGATTGCGTGAATAGCTCCACCGTCTGCGAGGACGTTTCTAAAAACTTGAAATTCAGTGCCCTCGAATGCACTCGAGACGTTCTTAATCCGCAGGGGATTTCTCAGATCGGGCTTATCCGAACCAAACGAATTCAGCGACTCTTCGTACGTAAAGCGAACAAACGGCGCTGGTGTTACGGGCTCCTTAGCAAAACTTTCGAATACCGTTGAAAGTAGCTTTTCACCAACTTCAAAGACATCCTCCTGCTCAACAAAAGACATCTCGATATCGCATTGGTAAAACTCTCCCGGCGAACGATCTGCTCGCGGATCTTCATCACGGAAACACGGAGCTATCTGAAAATAACGATCAAAACCAGAGACCATTAGTAGCTGCTTAAACTGCTGCGGTGCCTGCGGCAGTGCAAAGAACTTTCCTGGATGAAAACGCGATGGCACCAGAAAGTCTCGCGCCCCTTCAGGAGAGCTACTGGTAAGAATTGGGGTCTGAAACTCGGCGAATCCTAGTCCGTGCATAACTTCGCGGATCTTTCGGATTACATGAGACCGCAGCAGGATGTTCTCGTGAACCTTCTCACGTCGCAGATCTAAAAAGCGATAGGTCAAACGGGTTGGCTCTGGCGCTTTATCATCCTCAGCGATCTGAAATGGCAAGACATCGGCTGCGGAAAGCAACTCAAGAGCGGTACAGTGCACCTCGACCTGGCCAGTAGCGATCTTTGGATTTACCATCGCAGCATCGCGCTGCTTGACCGTTCCAACAACCCTAATAACCGACTCAACTCGGATATCTTGAATCTCCGCCAGCCCGGCAGCGTTAAAAACAACCTGCGTCTGTCCGTAGTTATCGCGCAGATCCACAAATACTACCCCACCGTGGTCGCGTTTACGCAGTATCCACCCTGATAACGTTACTGTCTCTCCTGCGTCTTCGGCGCGCAGATCTGCGCACGTGTGTGTACGATAGAAGCTTGCTAGCTTTGGAGCCATAGAAATCACCTTCTCTTATTAGTGAGCGCTCACTCACTTGACGAGCTCAAATATTAAGAGATGTGAAGATACAACGATTTAGCTACGGCGTCGACGGTGTATCAGGCCATCGCTTCTCCGCCGTACCTAAACTGCTTGCGATAAATTGACCACGGTTACAGATCTGTGGCCTAGTGGTCCCTCTCCCTGAAAAGCGAATACCTGGCCGCCTTGAGTATCAGAATCTGGGGCAGTCATAGCAACTGTGCCTGTATCCTGGATTGACACAAGCATCCAAGCCTGTGCAGCTGCTCCAGCAAAAGTTTGATAAACCCAGCCTCGATAGTGCTCATTACTCTCGTCGACTACAAGATAGCCCGTGCTATGAGCGCCTTCTACGTTGAACTCGCCTCCAGATCCGGTAACTAACACGCTTTGCCCAGGGTCGCGCACTACAGCGTGGCTAGTAGCCATGAGTGTTTTTAGCCCAGCAGCCTCAAGTAGAATTCTACCGGTGGCTGCAGGATTAGACGCAACCGTTATCTGGTCTGTATTAATAATGTTTTGCAAGCCCCTAGAATCATTAGTTATCATAGCCGCCTCCAACTCACCGAATTAGGCTCTCATAGATTCAGATGCCGCAGGGGGGTAATTCGGTGCACAGTTGAACCATAACGGGGCGAACGCGGCTGGACGGAGTCCAGCCCTCCAGGTCGCGGGGCTTGCGGTTAAAAGCGGCTGGACAAGAGAGACTCTGCAGCTAAGGCACTTGGTCAGCAAAATTACGAGAAGGGCACACCGCTAAGATTCCCCGCGCGATGGCATCAGCAGCCTCAAGCCCACGAGGTTCACAGGGTGCGTCCTTCATCGCTTTAAAGGTCTCTTCTGAGATAATTGACTCCAGAGCGTCTCTTAGCCGTCTACCGAACTCAGGTTGGGTCTCCTCAACAATAAGCGCCTTACTCTGATTGGCCAAAGCCCGGGCATTATCTGTCTGGTGCGTACCCTGCTGAAAAGGATACGGAACAAAGATTGCTGGCCGATTAACACAGCTTATCTCCGCTACCGAGCTAGCCCCTGCCCGACTTATAATTACATCGCACCATTCATAGGCGCCCGCCATATCGTCGATAAATGAAACTACCGACGCGTGCACCTTCGCTGCGCGGTAAGCGTTTACTACCAGCTCAGCGTTCTCCGGCCGACATTGGTGCACTACTTCTACGCTACGCTCGTGAAGTAAAGCGCCGAAATCAGCGATCGCCTGGTCTAGCCCACGCGCCCCCTGTGATCCTCCTAAAATGAGTAGCCGCTTTGGAGCACCAGGTCTTATCGTAGCGCGATCTACACCCTTTAACTCAGGCCGCACCGGGTGGCCGGTAAAGATGAGCTTTGCACCACCGCGAATCTCTGTCTCAGCAAAGGCGGTCGAGATCGTTTTTGCAAAATACCCCAGCACCCGATTTGCCAGGCCCGGATGCAGCTCTGCTTCGTGCGCCCAAGTTTGAATTCGCAGCAAACGCGCGACTACAACCGGAAGTACTGATACGTAACCGCCCACACCGACCACAATATCAGGCTTGAACCGGCGGAAGAGTCTGACGCACTGAAACACTGCGACTGGTAAACCAGCCACGAACTGCACCAACCCCAGAACTCCACGCTGCTTTACCCCTGAGGCTTTGATAATGTTCCGAGTGAATCCGTTGCTGACGATAATCTTCTCCTCAAGTGGCCTCCCTGCGCCGATGCACTCAATAACCGCCTCTGGCTGCGCTGCCTGTATCGCCCGCATAATATGAAGCGCCGGTATCAGGTGCCCTCCTGTGCCCGATGCTGCCACAAGCACGCGCGCACTGCGCCCCTTAGCGCTCACTGCCGACGTACCCTGCTGGAGCTGTTCACCTTGAGGAGCAATCTTGGATAATTCACCTAACATACGATTATTAGTGCGAGGGGATCTGAACCTGATCAGCCTCGCGTTTGATACCGATAAGCAGACCCACTACAGCCATGCACGCCATTAAACTTGAACCACCGTAACCTACAAGGGGCAACACCATCCCCTTAGTCGGCAATACGCCAATTACAACCCCTATGTTTAAAAGCGCCGGCGCAACTATCATCATCGTTAACCCGACAGCTAACGCAAATAAAAACGTATCACCTCGCACGCTCTTAGCGAGCAACAATCCGCGCCAGAGAATCACCAAGAAACCTACGATTACTGCCAGTCCACCAACGAGTCCGAGCTCCTCTGAGATAACCGCAAAGATAAAATCTGTGTGAGCAGCAGGTAGAAAAAAGAGTTTCTGCTGGCTGCCACCCAAACCTACTCCCCAAATCTGCCCTGTGCCTACAGCGATAAGAGATTGAATAAGCTGATAGCCCTTGCCCGAAGCATCTGCAAATGGCGAAAGAAAGCTGACTATCCGCATCATGCGATACGGCGATATAGCCACCAAAACTCCGAGAACTAGCACCACGGCAACAGTACACAGCCCCATATGCGCCAGCCGCACGCCGCTCGCCAAAGCCATCGAGAGCACTACTACTATTATAACAGCCGATGAGCCGAAGTCCGGTTGCATTAACAAGAGAGCTGCGGCCATTCCAACCAAACCAAAGGGCTTTATGATACCGTGAAAGAACGAGGTTACTCGTGACTCATGGCGCGCAAAGAATCCAGCCATAAATACCACCATGCAAACCTTAACGAACTCTGCTGGCTGAAAGCGGATCGGCCCAAGCTTCACCCACCGTGAAGCACCACCAGCACGATCAGCGATGCCAGGGATAAGCGGCAAAGCAAGTAGCAAGATCGAGAGCGGAAACAGATACGGTGAGGCTTTGCGCAGCAGACCAAGAGGAAATCGCGTTGATATTAACATCAACCCCAAGCCGAGGATCGCTGAGAGCGTTTGCCTCTTGGCAAAGAATACTGCATCCCCCATCTTCTCTTGAGATACTATACCAGTGGTAGAATAGACCATCACCAATCCGAAACCGATGAGTAGCATCACCGTTGATATAAGAACAAAATCAACTCGTGAAGGTGCTTTAAGTTCACGGAAGCGATGGGTTGCTAGAGGTGCTGCGTAATCCATATAGGCGATTATGCGGAATTGCGCGGATTTGGGCTAGCTAGTTTTCGCTGCAAAGAAGCTTGCGACCCCTTGCGCCTAAACCGTACTTTGGCGAAAATCGCTGCATGAATTCAACCGCCTCCAGCGTAAATGCAAAGGAACCCCCTCTAAACTCGATTCTACTATCCGCAAAAACTGCGCAAAACACCGCTCCAACGCTGGTTATCTTGCACGGTTGGGTGAGATCTTTAAATGCTATGCGCCCGATGGGCGAGCTGCTGGCGACATTTTGTAATATCGTACTGGTGGACCTGCCCGGTTTTGGGCTCTCGCCACTCCCGACTGAGGCGTCTAATGACGGAGGTGGTTGGGGTACTTACGAATATTCGGAGCGGGTCAAGCGGTTTTTGGATGAATCGGGGATAAAATCCTGTATACTGATAGGTCACTCTTTTGGCGGTCGCATATCGATTCAATTGGCGGCGCGCTGTCCGGAGCTAGTCAAGGGACTAGTGCTTATCGGAAGCCACGGACTAAAGCGTCGGCGAACGCCGATTGAAGCGCTCCGTCTTAAGGGGATTAAACTGCTTGGATCAGTCGCTAAAAAGATAGACGGAGCGACCGGGACTCGGCTATTTGCACACTATTTTGCACCGCGATTCGCTTCGGCAGATTACAAGGCTGCCGGTGATCTACGAAAAACTCTTGTAAAGACTGTTAATGAAGATCTCGCTCCGCAGGCTTCACAGATAGAGGCACCGACGCTTTTACTCTGGGGTGAAAACGATATACAGACCCCGCTAGATCTCGCCCATTCATTCAATGCGCTAATCGCCAACTCTAGTCTGCACATATTCCCGCATAAGGATCACGAACCGTTTAGTGATGTCGGCGCACACCTGATGACCAGATACGTTGAAACCTTTTTAAGAGCAAAGGGGCTACTGTCGTGAACTCAACTCCGGCTTGGATACTAATTGCGGCGACTTTATTCTTTGGTTGGCGTAGAATCCTGTCCTATCTGCGCTACTATCAACAAGAGGAATACTCAAGCATAAGATTCTGGAGCTGGCTTAAGGCAAAGCGAGCCTTTGACACCCGTGGAAAACTTATCGTTGTCGGCGTAGCAGTGCTTAGCTGGCTCATCCCTCAATATCTCCTACATATATTTATCGCTTTGCTCGGGGCGGTTACACTGTGCGTAGTAGTTCTTTTGGTTGAGGAGGATCCGCGAAGATCTGGGAAAATTAAGTTAGCTCTGACGCAACGCGCCTCAAAGATAGCGTGGTTAGCCTTTGGATTGCTGGTTATTATCGCTCTTACTCCGCTATTACTCAGTTGCTCTAGTTGTCATTCAACTCGCGCACCTCTAACCACAGCAGCTCTATTCTCAATCCTACTGGTTGAGTTGCCGCCATTTCTACTGATGTTGGCTAATGCGCTGCTCTGGCCAGCGGAGAAAGCTTTGCAGCGATTCTTCTACGATGATGCCAAGCGCATCCTACGTGAGGTTGATCCCTTCGTTATCGGCATCACCGGAAGTTACGGTAAAACTGGGGCTAAAGCAGCGCTAGGAGAGCTACTTAATCAGTGCCTGGGCCCCACCTTCTGGCCTAAAAAAAGCATTAATACAGTAATGGGCATCACCCGCTCTATCCGCGAAACTCTGCGGCCACACCATAAGTACGCGGTGATGGAGATGGGGGCATACAACATCGGCTCGATCAAGCGCCTTTGCGACTTTACTCCTCCCAAGGCATCCCTGGTTACCGCTGTGGGCATAATGCACCTTGAGAGATTCGGTAGCCCAGAGAACATCTACATTGCAAAGTCAGAGATCGCACAGGCTCTGCCAACTGACGGCATACTCGTTTGTAATGGAGATAGCCCGAACGCGCGACGCATGGCAACGGAGCACAAACGCGAAACAACCCTGCTCTATGGATTTGACACTAGCGCTGGAGACCTTGATTGCTACGCCAGCGATATCGTGTTTAGCGAAAAGGGCACGTCGTTCAATATTTACTGGAAGGGCAAGATATACCCAGGCTCGACTCCACTTTTGGGGCGCCCAGCGCTACTCAATGTCCTGGGGGCGTTTACCATGGTGTGCGCGCTGGGAGCTACTCCGGAATACGCAACTGCGTGTCTAGCGAACCTTGAACCGGTCGACAATCGGCTCGTCTTGGATCGTAGCGATAAGGTTTCATACCTGCGTGATGGCTATAACTCCAATCCTACTGGTTTCGAATCTGCACTTGAGGTACTCAAGAACCTCCCGGCCAAACAGCGGGTTGTTATGACCCCAGGGATGATTGAGTTGGGCGATCAACAGTTCGATCAAAACATGCGGTTGGCGAAGATGGCGGCCTCTGTTGCTGACCTGTTTATAGTCGTTGGCCACGTCAATCGAGAAGCGCTGGTGACAGGGCTAAAGGATGCTCACTATCCGGATGAAAAATTGATCGTGGTTGATACACGAGATGATGCATTTTCACTGATTAATTCGCGCTGCTCAAAGGGGGATCTCGTGCTAATCGAGAACGATCTTGGAGATCTGCTTGAAGGGAAGGTTCACTTTTAGAGATTAATACCATGAGCGCAGGCAACTCAGATATAGGCAACCCAGCACGTTTGCGAGTAGCAGTTATCTTCGGTGGACGCTCTGTTGAACATGAGATCTCGGTTATCTCGGCACTCCAGTTGATAACCGCAATGGACCCGGCCAAATACGATATCTTACCCGTTTACATCGCTCCAAACGGTTCCTGGTATACCGGTGAAGCCCTCTTTTCGCGCTCTTTTTACAGGTCTGTGCCCAGTGCCCTCTCACAACTTCAAGAGGTTACTCTCCTGCCCCGACCCGGCGTCCGTGGATTACTAAAGCTAGGTGCCGCGTTTGAAATATCTGAGGAGGCGCTCGAAGCTGAATCGAAGGTGATCCCTGTTGATATCTTCCTGCCGGTCTTTCACGGTCAGTTTGGTGAAGATGGTTGCATTCAGGGTCTCTTTGAATTAGCCAGCATTCCATACACCGGTAGTAATGTTCCAGCATCAGCTATCACGATGAACAAATACATCTGCAAGATGTACCTAAAAGAACACGGCATCCCGGTTATTCCGGCGGTGCTTGTTAAGCGCGCTGACGCTCAAGCGCGCTTGGGCCAAACGATTAACGAGATCGTATCGACCGATGGCTTCAACTCGTTTCCACTTTTTGTAAAGCCGTGCAACCTTGGGTCTAGTATCGGGGTATCTCGGGTCACTACACTCGATCAACTCGCTCCGGCGCTTGCCAAGGTTTTTCGTTACGACACGCTAGCTCTCATTGAGCCCTGCATCTCGCAGATTATGGAGATTAACGTATCGATCCGCGACTACAACGGAGCTCAAGCCTCCGTGGTAGAGATTCCTGTATCAGATTCAGGAGTACTGTCGTATGAAGAGAAGTATCTCCGCGGTGGCAGCAAAAAGACCGGGGAATCTCAATCGCAGGGGATGGCTAGTTTGACTCGGGTCATTGACCCACAGGATCTAGACGAGTCACTGCGATCCAGTGTTATTGAATACGGAAAGAAGGCGTTCTCACTCCTTGGGTGCTCTGGGGTTGCTCGGCTCGACTTTATAGTTGATCTAGCAACTGGACAGCTCTATTTTAACGAGCTAAATCCATTTCCTGGAAGCTGTGCTTTTTATCTCTGGGCTCGCTCTAACCCACGAGTTTTGTACTCGGAACTGATTGATCAGATGATCGAAACTGGTTTAAAGACTTTTGCTGAACAGGCCTCACTCGATCGGAACATCGGGCTTAAGGCCCTCAAACAGTAGATGCGTCGGGATGTCGTTATGGGGGATAGCAAAAACAGCGCTAACAACCTCTGTCGTGTCTGCGGAAAAAAGGTACCACAAGAGCGTGACACCCACGGGCCGTTTTGCTCAGAGCGATGTCGCCTTAATGACTTATCAAAGTGGTTTGGTGAAAACTACAAGATCGCCTCATCGCCAGCGCAAGGCGATTCCGAGGATAATAGTGAGCGGGATGATAGTTAGCGCACTAATAGGGCTTCGCAATTCTCCCGCTATCTACTGGAAAGGACTGGCATTCCTGCTAGG
>JBBALZ010000120.1:0-9547 GCA_040402735.1 Bdellovibrionota bacterium | reverse complement strand
TTCCACAGAGACGGAGCCGGTGGAGTGCAGGTACAATGATACTTTTCGCAACTTAGCTCTTCCTTCGCCGCTCTGCTTAGCCACTGGAGTCCAGTGGGTGAGGCCGCAAACCCCACTTTTCGACCCTACTCTGAGCAATGTCACCTGAAACATCATCACTGTAATCGACAGATCCTCAGACAGCTACCAGAGGTCAGCTACTTACAGAAAAGAGATTGGTTTTCCTATTCCCTCAAAGTGAGCAGCGCAAATTCAAAAGCCTAAAGTGATTTCAAGTCGTGCGCCATTTTTAAGACCCGCAACTACCGAATTTAGGGTTATGATCTCCACCCCAGGTCTAACGTTACTACGCCAGCATTTGCTGAGTAGTTACAAACGAGCTAATACCTCCTGCGCAACTGCTATATCGCTAAACGGGTGCTTTACACCGTTAATCTCCTGGTACGGCTCATGCCCCTTGCCTGCTATTAGAACGACATCGCCCGACTCCGCTGTGCTGAGCGCAAACTCAATCGCTTTACGTCTATCGACTTCGACAACAAGAGTACCCGACTTCACAGCCTGTGCGCTGTTGGGGATTCCCTTCACGATAGCGTCAACGATCGCTTGCGGCTCTTCACTGCGGGGATTATCAGATGTAACTACTGTCACATCCGCTAGTCGATACGATAACTCGCCCATAATTGGCCTCTTGCCGGTATCACGCTCTCCACCACATCCAAAAACTGAGATAAGGCGCCCCGTGCACACTGGTCGTAAGAAACGGAGCACCTTCTCAAGCGCATCGGGCTTATGAGCATAATCAACAAAAACGGGGATGCGTGCGCCTATAACAGGTTCGAGACGACCAGGAACTACAGGAATTCCTGCTACTGCCTGTTCAATCTGCGATGAAGAATAGCCAAGCTCGCGCAACGCTACTGCAACGCACCCTGCGTTGTATACGTTGTGCGTACCGATAGCCGGAGTCTTAATCTCCATAGATTCTCCGCGCCCGACCAGCCGAAATGACAGCCCCGTGACCGATGCTTGTAGATTATGCACTGTATAGGTAGCAGCACCGCTGCCTGAACCGGCTAGAGCGAGAGTAGCAACGCGTATCTGGGAATACCTCTGCACAAGTGTGCTCGCTATCCGTGCCCCTGCAGCATCATCGATATTAATCACCGCAAAGCGACTTGCTTTGGGACTATTTACGAGGTCCGTCGTGAAGAGTTCGCTCTTAGCAGCCTCGTATGCCTCCATCGTGCCATGCAAGTCCATATGGTCACGAGAGAGATTTGTAAATATCACTCCATCCCACGCCACGTCGCGCATGCGACGTTGAACCACACCCTGCGAAGTCGCTTCAAAGACCGCCGCCTGGACACCGCTCTCTACCGCCTGAGCCATCAGACCGTGAACTGTTATCGGGTCTATCGTTGTGTTTCCGCGTTCTTTAAGCTCAACTCTTGGCGGCGCATCAGGTGTATCGCCCGGCTCAAGCGTGGTGTACCCAAGGGTTCCACCAAGGTAGGTTCTCTTGCCGAGTAGATGCAGGGCGTGTGAGAGCATCCACGCCACAGAGGTCTTACCGCTTGTTCCGGTAATCCCAACATTCACCGTTGCTAAACTCGGTTTGCCATAAAAAACGTGGGCGGCGTACGAGAGTGCTCGTCGGATACCTACTACTGGCAGCACAAACCCCTTTGGAGGAACAGGAAGTTCGCCCTCATAAACAACAACACGAGCACCACGATCAAATGCCTCATTCATGAGCAACCGCGCATCGTGCTTGGCCCCACTAATAGCAAAGAATACATCACCCTCTTTCACCGTTCGCGAATCACTGCTGATTCCCGTAACCTTTACCACGTCAACTCGCGCTCTTTCGAGAATCTGCTCCGTGGAGTAAGTAAAGCTTTCTGGCGCTATAAGTTCCCCTATAGCTAAAGCTCTCTTACCGGTTTGATTAGCTCCCCACTCAAAGCTCTCGCTATCGATCACTCCTTCACATACCCGCGTAATCGGCCCGGTTAAGGTAACGGTAAAATCATCAGCTACCGTTATCTCTAGCGCTCCACCTGGCATATAAACAGTAACTCGCGAATCAATGAGCTCTAATTTTTTACACACTGAGGCCGCGGCACAGGCACTCGAACCGGAGGCTAAAGTGTATCCTGCTCCGCGCTCCCAGATCTCTATGCGAATACTTGCGCGATCGATCACATGAACAAACTGCACATTAGTGCGGCGCGGAAACCTCTCGTGCACCTCGATAAACGGGCCAAGCCTGAGCGCTCCGTCCTTAATATCAGGTCGGCCGATAATAACGCAGTGAGGATTGCCGACACTGACACAGTTGACTGTTAGATCCTCTCCGAGGATATGCAGCTTCTCTCCCACCACCTCACGTGTAGCACCAGCTACTGGTATCTCGGTACTAAGAAAAGTCGCTCGTCCCATATCAACAGTTATCGCTTGCTGTGGGTCGGATATCTGGGCTGTTATGCGACGCTCACCCTTCACCAGCAACGCAAAGGGCTCCCTCCCCACACGTCCTGTATCAAAAAGAAAGCGCGACACGATACGCATGCCGTTACCACTGTTCTCGGCCTCACTGCCATCGGGATTAAATATGCGAACTACGAATCCCTGCGCAGTCTGACCCTCTACAAGAACGATCCCATCGGAGCCTGGACCTAGATTCCTGTCGCAGATACGCTGTGTGCGAGTTGGTGTTAGCGGGAGGCTCAGATCCTCGGCCATCATAACGATGTAGTCGTTCCCAAGGCCGTGGTACTTAACGAACTTCATACTGAAAAACTTTCAACGCTGTTAAGATTCAGAGTAGCAAATAGGTCCTCGAAGGTTTCAGCTCGACGGATCTGGACAATAGACCCATCGCTCCTAATCAGCACCTCAGCAGAGCGCAGTTTGCCGTTATAATTAAATCCCATCGAATGACCGTGGGCTCCTGCGTCATGAATCACTAGAATCTCACCCACGTTTACTCGCGGTAATTGTCGTTGTTTCGCGAACTTGTCGTTATTTTCACACAGCGAGCCGACGATATCGTATACTTCTGTATTTGGCTCGTTCTCTTTACCCAGCACGGTGATATGGTGGTAGGCATCATACATACCCGGACGCATCAAGTTAGCCATAGTCGCATCAACCCCGATAAAGCGTCGGTAGATATCCTTTGTGTGGATTGCGCGGGTAATTAAAAATCCATAGGGGCCGGTGATATATCGCCCACACTCCATAAAGAGCTTGGGCTCTGGAAGTCTCGAGCCTGAAAGCGTCTGTTGAAATGTGTCTTGTATGACCCGGCTTAATCGAGTGACATCAATCGGCGCATCTTCTGGCCGGTACGGAATGCCGAGCCCTCCTCCCATATTGATGAACTCAATGGCGATTCCCAGCTCCTGGCGCAACTCGATCGCTATCTCAAGGAGGAGCTTAACCGTTTTCGGAAAGTACGAGATATCCAGATTGTTTGAGATCGGCATCGTATGCAATCCAAAACGGGTCGCACCAGATTCACGCGCTGCCCGGTAGGCTGCGACTAACTGCTCACGAGTGAGCCCAAACTTAGCTTCTACTGGATGGCCAATAATCTCCGAGCCACCAAGGGCCTCACCCGGATTAAGCCGAAACGAGATTAATCCAGGCATGCCGACGTGAGTCTTGAGGTACTCAACATGCGTGAGGTCGTCTAGGTTAATGATAGCTCCTAGTTCACGCGCACGGCGATATTCCTCTGCCGGCGTATTATTTGAGGTAAACATGATCTCTTCGCCACTCGCACCTATCTTGTGGCTGAGCTCAAGCTCGGCAAGGGAGCTAGCATCCATACCGAGGCCACGGGCTCTAAGTATCTTCATCAGAAATGGATTCGGAGCTGCCTTGACGGCGAAGTACTCTTTAAAGCCCCTGTTCCATGAGAAGGCCTCGCACAGCTCTGTCGCATTCTGCACCATCTCTTTCTCAGTATAGACGTACAGCGGAGTCGGATGATCCTTGATAATTTTCTCTACGTCAGCACGGGTGAACGGCAAGGTCTTTCTCATGGTGTTGGGGGAGTATAACGTTCCGACGCTTTATGGGGAAGAGCTGGCCATAAGATGGCTAGAACGTGCGCAGACGGAGTGTTATCGTTGATTTATGCGCTCTCCTAAAAAGCCCCTTAAAGGTCTAAAAACCACGCTTCCAACAAAGACCTGTCCAGTCTGTGAGCGGGTTTTTGCTTGGCGTAAACGGTGGCGTGCCACCTGGGATCGGGTGGTGTATTGCAGTGAGAAGTGTCAACGCAGCAAGGGCATATCTCGGTCGGAGTAAACAGCATGGGCCAGTCTAAACCAACACTAAGATTAATCCTGGGAGATCAACTTAACACGGAGCACTCGTGGTTCAACGAATCAAAGCACTTGGCTGAATACGTACTTATGGAGGTTCGTGCGGAGGCGGAATACGTGCGGCATCACATCCAGAAAGTTGTCGGATTTTTTCTCTCCATGCGCTTATTTGCCGAAGAGCTGCGAAGTCGTGGATTTACGGTGCATTATATTGAATTAGACGACCCGCGTAATGCTCACTCACTTGAGGGCAATATCGAAATGCTTCTTGCCTCGAAAGAGTACTCCGCATTTGAGTATCAACAGCCGGATGAATACCGTGTAGTGCACAATCTGCAGGCGATGACTCAACGCATCTCTGTGCCTGCGAAAATGGTTTCTTCCGAACATTTTATGGTTGAACCGGAGTTCTTCAAAGAGGTCTTTTCAGGACACAAGCGTTATGTAATGGAGACCTTCTACCGCGCGGTACGCACTAAGTACGATCTCCTACTTGAAGATGGGAAGCCCCTTGGCGGTCGTTGGAATTTCGATGCGGAGAATCGCAACAAGTTGCCGAAAAACCTCACTGCTCCACCTCCCCTCACCTTTTCACGTGATGTGACTGAGATCGTGGCTCTTATTAACGAGCAAAAAATCCCAACGCTTGGCTCAATCGACTCAAGCAGTTTTCCATGGCCGGCAACACGTGCAGAGGCGCTCTCAGTACTTGAGTATTTTTGTGAACACCTCCTGCCTGAGTTTGGCTCATATCAAGATGCCATGCACACTGACAATCCATTTCTCTTTCACTCACGGCTTTCGTTCTCACTTAACGTCAAGCACATCTCACCACTTGAAGTAGCATCTGCTGCCATCAAGGCTTACGAAGCGAGTGCCGGATCAATCTCTCTTGCCCAGGTCGAGGGCTTTATTCGCCAGATAGTCGGCTGGCGCGAGTTTATGCGTGGAGTGTACTGGGCGCACATGCCAAAGTACAAAACTCTAAACGTGCTCAACGCAGATCGACCGCTGCCGCATTACTTTTGGGATGGCGACACGAAGATGAACTGCGTGCGACATGCGGTTGGGCAGTCGCTCCTGCACGGTTACGCGCACCACATCCAGCGACTGATGGTTACAGGAAACTTCGCGATTATGGCCGGACTTAACCCAGATGAGGTTGATGCCTGGTACTTAGGCATCTACATCGACGCAATTGAGTGGGTGCAGCTTCCAAATACACGCGGCATGAGTCAGTTTGCCGACGGGGGGATCGTGGGGACAAAACCGTATCACTCAAGCGCGCAGTACATGAACAAGATGTCAAACTACTGTGGCTCTTGCCACTACCGCTTTAAGGAGCGGATTGGCGAGAGCGCCTGTCCGTTTAACTCGCTTTACTGGGATTTTCTCATGCGCAACGAAGCAACTCTAGCCAAGAACCCCCGAATCGGCATGGGATACCAGCTACTTAAAAAGATGTCCGATGCCGACAGACGCGAGATTCAGGGCCAGGCGCAGTCGGTTCTAAGACGTATTGAATCTCTATGATCCCGCCCTACCTCGAGGCAGTGTAGGGCGTCTGAGTAGGGCGTCTGAGAGCCAAGCAGACACGTTTCAGGGGGCAACTCATGCTTTCATAGGATCTTCGTCTATAGGGGATTCGCAATTCTCTCTTCTTAATTGGGGCCAAAAAAGCGCGGAAGCTCCTGTATTTAGTGAGCTTATAGATGCTTAGCCGCGCTTTTTTGCCCCTCTCAGGAATGCCTGTTCTTTCAAGTAGATAGCGGGAGAATTACGATTCGCTATGCCTGGCTGCAGATATAAACCATTGTTTGCAATGCTTTTTCGGGAATTGTTTTTATAAAGTGCTTCGAGGTCCTTATGGGCCATCAGCTCTATCTCTATCCTCATTGTCTGCCCTTTTTAGGATAAATACCGTGGGGCTGTTTGACATACCAAGTAGAGGGATTGATAATCAATGCCTCATTGTATTATTAATACCAATTGATTCTCTAGCACGCCGCCATTCATGCTGGTGTTGTGCATTAAACTAAGGAACGACCAAAGAGTAGAGGCGTTAATACTGTGTCTGCAGCTGCTATTGCGCTACAATTTGATACTTCGACCACCGCGCATCCGGTGCCGCGTGGAGCGGCTTTGGACGATGGGCGCCAGCTTCTTAGCCGTGGGGCTCTGGTATCTCTTGCGCTTCATCTAGCTCTGGCGATTGTCGCGGTCGCCATAAACTATTGGCCACAATCAGCCGTAGTGGGCACGCCAGTCGAAGAGGTCATGGATGTAACTATTATTCCGCTTTCTGCTCTAGATACCGTTTTACCTCAGGGCGCACCAGTTCCCCCGCAACCTGCTGTTAGCGAGCCTGCAGCGCCACCTCCGGTTCCAGCGAAGCTTGAACCCCTAAAACATAAATCCGAAAAACCTGCTGAGCAGGCCAAGAAGATCGTTGCATCAAAGACTATTGCTCCAAAAAACAACGCTCTAACAGACACAGATGGTCAACGTTTAAGCGAAACGGCGGCTGCTTTGACCTCAGCTAATAGATCTCAGCAATTCGGAGTTGCAAATGGAGAAGCTGCATCGCTCGAGCACGCCCGCATCAGTTATCAAGATATGATAGCAACACTTTTAGCCCGAGCAAAACGCTATCCAGAACGTGCACTAAAGCGTCGCGTGACTGGCGAGGGCGCGATTAGGCTTGAGATCAGCGCCGATGGCTCACTCGCCAGCTTTCAGATTCTGCGCTCAACTGAGACGACTCTTCTTGATGAAGAGCTACGAGCTATGGTGGAGCGCGCGGCTCCCTTTCCGGCTTTTCCAAGCGACCTGCGAAAAAACCGATTAGCGCTTGTTGTGCCGATAGCGTTTCGATTAGAGAGCTAACTCCTCTTAATTTTCAGGGTTGGGTACCATAAGCCCAGCCTAATTTATCTCTGAAAATGAACCAGTATCACTTTAACAGAAGTGACTCTCAAAAATCAGCAGCATAGGGTCTATTTCTTGGTGCATATCACTACTTCACTCGGGAACGATCTCTCGATAAATCTTCGATATCGTGCGTTATAGCTCTTTGCAAGCTTCTCAAACACCTTAGGCTTGACTGGGCTTGGCTTGCTAAATATCCCCGCATGCGTCTTGTATATGCTATCCGCTGGGAACTTAATTTTATTGCAGCCACTCGGAAGAGCTACGCCCTGTGGACAAACGTAGGCGTTCATCAGCGGCTCAACTTGCTGCTTAATAGTTCTTATTGCAGTGGCAGTCGATCTTATATACGGACTTCTACCGAGCTTCATCACTCGCGCCGCGGCTTTTAGCGTGGCGGTTACGGTTCCTCTCAATTCTGTGACCAGTTGTTCTACCAGCTCAGGAGATAGCTCGTCGCAACGGATGGATCCATCCTCTTCACACAGAGCTGTTGTGCCGTCGACAACAGTCTCTGCCCCGATGAACCTCCAGGTTAGCGGCCCTGATACCGTATCGTATGGAACCGTAAAGTTGCCTAAACCTGGAGTAAACACCTGCTTGTTCTCCTCAGGTGTGGTTGCCCGATCGCCTATATCCGGAATTACATCTCCGTCTCCAGAGCGAATACTATTGAGCAGTAGATCATCCTCAACACTATTAGGTGTGCGATAGAGCTCTGGGCTCAGGCCAGTAATTGGCACTAGAGCATTGATGCCTGACCCGTTTAGACTATTGAAACTAAATTGAACAATTGGCGTTCCCTCGACCGTTCCTCTACAAGCGCCGGCTTGATCAACCATCGGCGTAGCTACGATTGCCGGCGCTAGCGGCATAGCAAACTCAGAAGCTGGGCCACTTGCGGCAAACTTAGCGATAGCTTCATCGAGAGATTGAATCACAACCTCAGAAGAGCTTACTACCTCTATCTGCGATACCGGCTCTCCGTCTTTATCGGTCAAGATCTCGTACTGTGCAATCGGCGTTGTCTGAATCTCTGCTTGTACCTGTACCCGTAATCCAGGTATCGGCGTCTGCCCATCAGCTAAACTTGTTGAATCACCCTGACTTCCACTTACCGCTGGCGTTCCAGCTATGCGGACAACCTTAAAGTTAATCATATAGGTAGGCGGTGTTGGAGTCGGTGTCGGTGTTGGTGTTGGCGTATCTGTCGGTGTTGATGTAGGTGTGTGCGTTGGAGTATCTGTTGGCGAGCTTGTTGGTGAGTGCGTTGGTGTTACCGTCGGCGTTGCAGATGGTGAACTTGTTGGCGTTATCGTTGGTGAATCTGTAGGTGTACTTGTTGGGGTATCTGTCGGTGTATTAGTTGGAGTGCTTGTCGGCGAACTTGTCGGAGTATTTGTTGGGGTATCTGTTGGGGTACTAGTTGGAGTCTCGGTTGGTGTCACTGTTGGACTGTCAGTAGGTGTGTGAGTAGGGGTTACTGTTGGACTGTCGGTTGGCGTGTTGGTTGGTGTTTCAGTTGGAGTATTTGTTGGGGTACCTGTTGGTGTGCTAGTCGGAGTATCAGTTGGCGTGTCGGTCGGAGAGCTGGTAGGTGTATGCGTTGGTGAGTTGGTTGGGGTATCAGTTGGAGAGCTTGTCGGGGTTGTTGTTGGAGTATCCGACGGTGTGCTGGTCGGTGTCTCAGTTGGCGTTATAGTCGGACTATCTGTTGGGGTGCTTGTTGGAGTTACCGTTGGACTATTAGTCGGGGTATCTGTTGGTGAACTTGTTGGGGTAGTTGTTGGGGTATCGGTCGGTGTATCAGTTGGGGTCGTTGTTGGGGTATCGGTCGGCGTGCTTGTTGGGGTGCTGGTCGGTGTATCGGTCGGCGTATCAGTTGGAGTGTCCGTTGGGGTTTCAGTCGGTGTATTAGTCGGTGTATCTGTAGGCGTATGAGTTGGGGTATCGGTAGGAGTATCAGTCGGCGAGTTTGTTGGAGTGCTGGTCGGAGTATTTGTTGGGGTCTCAGTCGGGGTATTAGTTGGCGTCTCAGTAGGTGTATTTGTCGGTGTATCTGTAGGTGTGTAAGTTGGAGTATTGGTTGGAGTATCTGTAGGCGTATCAGTCGGAGTACTTGTAGGAGTATCGGTCGGTGAATTTGTTGGGGTATTTGTTGGAGTATTTGTTGGGGTATCAGTCGGTGTATAAGTCGGAGTATTAGTTGGCGTATTGGTCGGCGTATCCGTCGGAGTATACGTTGGAGTATTTGTTGGGGTATCAGTCGGTGTATTAGT
>JBBALZ010000119.1:0-9894 GCA_040402735.1 Bdellovibrionota bacterium | reverse complement strand
AACTGGCATTCCTGATAGGGATAAAAATGCGCGGCTAAGTGTCGATAAACTCATAGAATACAGTAGGTTCCGCGCATTTTTGGCCCCATTTAAGAAGAGAGAATTGCGATGCCCTAATAAAACAGCAGTACATTTTGCAAAGAAAAAAAGAGAGATTGTTTAGCCGATAAACCCAGTGCGAGTGATTTTTGAAAAGTAACTACTCACCGTTCCGGCTTTGAAAAAATCACTCGCCCAGCTATTCCTAAAGATGGTTAGAGTGCAACTGGTTAGTTAGTTTTAGTCGAGCACTAAGTTCGCGAGCCAGTGCAGAGATCATGCGTATACCATCCTGCGGGTGCTCTTGAACAAATTTATGGAATTCATCTGCCGATAATCGTAAGACCCTACCTTGAGTCGCGGCTCTTACAGTGGCCGAGCGTGGATTGCTTGTAAGTAATGCCATCTCGCCAAAATGGTTGCCTCGACTTAGCTCGGCTATCCTCTGACCATCAACCTCAACGTGGAATATTCCATCTAGAATCATATAAAGGCTAACCTCCGGCTCTCCTTGCGCTACGACTATATCGCCCTGATTACAGGAAACTAGCTCTGCGGCATCGACTATTCGTAATATGTTACGTAGATCGAGAGATTGAAAGAGATATAGGTCGAGCAGAACGCTCGTTTTTAAGACCAGCTCCTCTGCCCGAGCGATATGACTCTCTTGATTGCTCTCAGTGTCACTGGCCTCTACTACAACAGCGCTGATATCGTCGTCAGCTCCGCTTTGATCGGCTAGAGAGGTAAGTGTTGTGAGAAGCTCCGAGGCTGAGCAATTTGCTTCACAACTCGCAAGTGCAGCACTAGCATTGGCGCTTGAAATTCCATCGCTAGCGAGGACAAATTGATCACCTGGAATAATCTCGAAATGTAGGGTATCAACCGATACCGCTGGAAGTAATCCCACCGCGCGTGACAGCACGTGTTTGAACCGGAATGTATCGAGGTTTGCTTTATCAAGAACGCCGCGATCAATTAGGTCTTGCGCTAGCGAGTGATCCTTTGTCAGTTGCAGTAGCTGTTTGCCTCGAAAGGCATATAGTCGTGAATCCCCGACATGAGCACATACACCACAGTTACCAGCAACGATCAGAACCACAATAGTTGTTCCGCTACCGCCTAACTCTGGATGTTCCTGTGTGTGTGTGTGAACTCTGTGATTGGCATCTTCAACCGCAGCTTGAGCCAGTTCGATTAGCCTTGCTGATGGGGCCTTATTTTCAGCGATCTCTTTTAATGTGGCTGAGCGAGCCGCTAGATAATCCATGCAGCTCTTGGCCGCTAACGTGGCGGCGATGCCGCCCCCGGCAGTGCCTCCCATCCCATCACACAGAATGTACACGCCGAGCTCATCATCGATTGCAATCACATCCTGGTTGGCGCTGCGATGAGTCCCGACTCTAGTGCTTGAGTGGCTTATGTATCTCATTACGCTATTTCTCGGAAAAAGTAGATTTTCAACGGAAGCAAAAACCCTGTCGGCTAATTGACTGCATTTCTTTAGCCCTCGGAGCATGGACAGAAACGATTGCCTCATGTTTTTTCTGATATCTGTCGAAACGCTACGTGGACCTAGGGAATACGCTTCAAGGATATGAATAACTATTTGTTATCCCATCACTGCCAGTTACAGGCTGCTAAACGTGCCATAGGTGCATGTGGCGGAAAGACCAGTAATCGTTTGCGATTAAAGTGGATTGCTCCTGTATCGCTACTTGTGGCTCTGTTACCTATTGTGCAACAAGAAGCCCAATCTGCCCCTGATCCCTTTATTACAAATGCTATTACTGAGGGTGACAATGCTTTCAGCTCATTAGGAGCTTCGTTAGGCTGCCTTCCTGATGATTCGAGTGAAGGACAATCTTGGTTTGCTGTAAGAGCGCCAGACAATAGCTTTGGTCAGGGTCGAGTTCATTTCTTGAGTCCTTTAAAGATAGTTAACACACTTATGTCAGATTCACCGGGAAGTGGGCAGAGGCTTGGCGCGGAGCTAACCTTTATAGGCGATATAAATGGTGATTCTACCAGTGACTTAGTCGTAACAGAGCCTAATCTCTCTCAGAATTCTGGCGCTTTACACGTTTTTGTAAGCGCAAAAGATAGCGCATCTCGATATCTACATTGCTCCTCTATTAAAAGCACTCAATTGTACGCCAGCCATATCTTTAGCCCAGCTCAGCAGAACGCAGATTCAGCGCGGCTAATCGTGACTAAAGAAGAACGAGGCTTGTCAGACATAGAGTTACTTTCAGTTTTATACGATCCAAGCACGGGTTCGTGCCAGTTTAACTCTGACTTAGCTGGTGAGGCATTTAATCTTGAGATGCCGGTACTCGTCGCACCTCAGTCGTGTATCGACCGGTTAGATGTTCGCCGATACACGCCAGGACGGATTCTCTCCAAGTCTGCCGATAGCGCTATCACGATGAAATGTGTGGAGCACACGCCGATAAAGGTAGGTCCGAATACTCCGGGCCTACCGGCTCCAGCAGCCAATGTTCGGCAAAGGCGCGTTTTCCTTAAAGGGCCGCGATTCTCTTCTCGTCTTGAGTTTCTCGGGTACTTTTGGACGATTCGCCTTCAACAAGATGATAATCCCTTGGCAATATTGCAAGATATCGAAGAGGTATCGGTGACTGCCAAGAAAAAGCTCGAACTCTTTACTCGGCGTGAGCGTGTCGCCATCCGCAACCTAAGCCCAGGAACCTACACGGTAACGTACCGCCCGGTATTCCAGTCGCGGCGATCTAGAGATCAGAAAATTTTAGGTAAGTATAGTGCTAAGCAGTTCTTTACGGTGCAGTAAATACCGCGGAGGGGTGATTTTTGAGCTTAGCTACCCTGGAAAATCAGTAGGTTATCGCTATCAGGGTCTTATAAACTGCTCTTTTTAGGTTAAAGCTTTTATTCCAGCCAACCGACTACTAAAGGTAGAAAAGAGTTCTATCGGAGATAATGTGAAAAACGGCTCACTACAGATGTGCCAAGCTTCACTTAATACTTTAAGGACCAGCATACCCCGCATCGAACGGGTGGGAATGCTGCTGCTCGCTTTATTGAGTTACTTAAGCCTTAGTGTAAGTTCATACGCCGCCCCAGAGACCTGGTTTGAGCCTATACAAACGGTTACCGGAAACGCCTCGAGCGGTTTCGGTTCGGCGCTTAGTTGTAGTGCCTCAGTACCTGGTTTGAACCATTCCTTTATCGGTATAGGGGCTCCTAATGAAAATAGTGATACAGGGCGAGTCTATATAGCGGGCCCTAGCGGCGTCATCCAAACTCTCTCGTCTAATTCGCCAGCGGCAGGTAATAAATTCGGATTCGCTCTAACATTTATCAAAGATATTACCGGAGATGGTATTCCTGAGCTGATAGTTGGTGAGCCCAATCCAGCGGGAGTTTCAGGGACGGTACATGTATTTAAAAGTACCGGTAACAATGCAGCTCCGTATCAGCACTGCGCAGCAGTAATCGGCACAGCTCATTACGGAGAAAAGATATTAAAGACCTCTAATTTAAGCATGATCAATAATCAGGAGCAGTTAATAATCTCAACTACCTTGGCAACCACGCCAGCTGTTGGCTCAAAGGTTGTATCATACGATTCCTTTTCAGGTTTGTGCCAATTTTCAGATGATAGCTCATACTCTAGTAGTGGCGCTGGAAGTTCGCGCTATGGACAGAGCTTAGCTGAGGTTAACGACGGCTCCTTAAACTCAACGCTATTAATAGGAGCGCCCGGCTATACAAATGGAGGTGTGTACACTGAACCTGAGAGTGGATCGTCTTCTCTGCGGTTTAGTGGAAGTAGCGGAGGAAATACAGGAGCGAGTATCGCTGCTAGTTACACATCAAGCCTTCTTGCTTTTTCAAGCCCGCGTGAGGTGAATTCGATCTCGGTACAATCTCAATCTTCAGGTTTCTATGTACAAGCGTGTGCCGTTCAGGTTCCGATGAATAGTCTCTCTACTTCTGCCAATCAATCCCTGGTGCATTTGGCGGATACCTTTAAATCATTCGTTGGAAGCGTTTTAAATGGTGGCGACGCTCAAGCTATATTTGCGAGTTATCGCGATGAGGATGAGACTGGCGGCTCATTTGTACTTTTTGGAGCGCATGAGCTAAACGGTTGCTCATCGCCAAAGAAGGTGAATAATTGCTCGCCTGACGCATCGCAACAACAGGGTGCGGCGATAGCGGGTGGATCGGAGTGTGTTACTACAGGGGGAAACAAGATAATAGTCGCCGGAGCGCCTGGCTTCTCAAATGGCGCAGGACGAGTCGATGTTTATGTAGAGGGTAGCGAATCCGGCTCTGTTGCACCGTGTTTTACACCGACAAATACTCCAACGCCGTCGCCAACGCCAACGCCAACACCAACGCCGTCGCCAACACCTTCAGCAACACCGATAGCTGCGACTGCTACTCCAACGCCGACGCCGGGCGCTGCGGCGGGAGTTATCCCTGTCGATCCTACAACGAGCAATCTCCCTGCTCCGACAGTGGTAGTAAATCGGAAGACGGTAGTTATTCAAGCCCCGCAGTTAGTGACAAAAAAGGCGAATGTAAAGTTATCAGGCTTTCAATTCACAATTGAAAGGACGTCAAGAACAGCCGCTAGCGCCAGTGAGTATAGTACATTTGGATTCGAAGCTTTTGCCGCAAAACAGCTCAAAAAGAGGGAGATCCTCTCTAGGCTTAACAGAATAACTTTGCGTAATCTTGGGGTAGGAGTATATACAGTCAGCTATCGGCCAGTATTTACAGTTAAGAAGGGCAAGCTTACAAAGCGAGTCTTTGGAAAGTTGAGCGCGAAGGCTACCTTTAGCATATCCTGAAACAGAAGCCTTTCACGATAAAGCTTGCGGGACAAACACCTCTGAAAAGTGGCCAATCATACGTTGGAGCGCCTCCTGAACTGATGGAGTAGAGGGGCATAACTCCTCTATCGACCTTATCGCTATTTGACCAAGACCGCAGGGGTTAATAAGAGCAAATCGCTCAGCGCACCGCATGACATTCAGCGAAAGACCGTGGAGCGTGCACCAGCGAGATATCCGCACTCCACAGAACGCTATCTTAGAATTGTCATCAATCCAGACTCCGGTTTTGCCTGGGATGCGAACTCCTGTGATGTCATAGTCGCTAAGGGTACGAATGGCGACCTCCTCAAGCGAGCGCATATACCAACCTACATCAGTGCGGTAGTTGTGCAGGTTGATAATGGGGTAGATGATTGCTTGCTCAGGTCCGTGATAAGTAACGCTTCCACCCCGTTCAACCTGGGCCAGTGAAGCGCCTTTGGCCATAAGCTCATCGGGGCTTTCATAGAGATGTTCAGCTAAAGTTGACGTGCCGCATGTGTATACCGGCTTGTGCGAGCACACAAGGAGGAGATCTCCCTGCGAGCCGTCAATTACCTTCTTGTGGTAGTGTCGCTGCAGCTCAAGTGCCTTTACGTACTCGATAGTCCCGAGATCATAGACCTCAAGATGGTGCATCTGATCTATGTCTCCCGTTTTTTGGGCATCGTCTGATGCGATGTTAGAAATTGATTGGTCGTCCAAGAGCTAGCGCCATAGCCTCCATAACCGATTCTGACAGAGTCGGATGCGGATGCACAGTGTCAACTACGCTCGCTGCAATACCTTCATGCGAACGAATAACTGCGGCCTCTGAGATAAGCTCAGTAGCCTCAGCGTGAATGATATGCACCCCAAGGACTTCGCCTACCTGATCGTCGATGATAACTTTAATAAACCCATCTTGCTCACCAATGGCGATCGCTTTGCCGATCGCCGAAAAGGGGATCTTACCAACTCGGTACTTGATGCCACGCTCTTTTGCCGCACGCTCAGTTAGTCCGACAGAGGCTACTTGAGGCTGACAGTAGGTGCACCCCGGTATATTGTCGTATTTCATAGGGTGCTTTGCCTTTCCAGCAGCCATCTCAGCGGCTACGATCCCCTCATGGCTTGCTTTATGAGCGAGAGCTGGCCCTCCCGCTACATCGCCGATAGCATAGTGATGCGCCACGTTGGTACGCATCAGCTCATCGACCTTAATAAAGCCGCGATTTGTTTCGATTCCTACCTTTTCGAGCCCAATATTCTCGGTGTTTGGAGAGATGCCGATAGCGATAAGGCAGGCATCGCCACTCCATTGTTCAGTTGTGGTCTTACCCTTTAGTGTTGCTGATACAACTTTGCCTGAGCGTTTGAGGTTCTCTACGCCAGTGGCTGTTTTAATCGTCATGCCATTCTTAGTGAATATCTTCTCAAGGGTCTGTGCTACCTCGGCGTCTTCAACCGGAAGGATCTGGTCAGCCATCTCGACAACGGTTACCTGAACGCCCATAGAGCTGAAGAAATATGCAAATTCAATACCGATCGCACCAGCACCAATAACCAGGAGCTTCTGCGGAGTACGCTTATTTTCAAGGATTGTTCGAGATGTGTGGATCACCTCGCCATCGACCTCGACGCCAGGGAAGTGCCGAGGTCGTGCGCCGGTGGCGATTATAATGTCTTTAAACGAATAGGTAGTGGACTTTTTAGCAGAGTCGGTAACAACCAGCGTGTTGCCCTTCTCAAGCACGCCGTTACCCATGACAACTTCTACCTTGTTTTTACGCATAAGGTAGCTAACACCCCCTGAGAGCTTGTTGGCTACGTCGCGTGAGCGGTCGATAATCTTGGGCATATCAAAGCTTAGCTTACCGGTCTCAAAGCCGAAGCTGCTCGCATGCTTCATGTCGTTCCAGAGTTGTGCCGAGCGCAGAAGCGCCTTAGAAGGGATGCAGCCCCAGTTAAGGCACACGCCACCTAGCGCTTCGCGCTCCACGATAGTAACACTCCGACCGAGTTGCGAGGCACGAATAGCCGCCACATATCCCCCTGGACCTGAACCTAAGATAATAAGATCCTTTGCTTGAGTTGCCATATCTCCACACGCTCCATAACTCTCAATATTTCCGACGTAACTACTCACCGGATTTTTTATTGCGGCAGCATTTGCTGAGTATTTACTTTCCGACAATACACTACCCCCACACACCAGCCGATCGCAAGAGTGTCGTGCCCCATTTCGGGTGGTGTGCAGGGTGCGCCGGAAGATAGCAAAATACAGAAGCCCTACATCGCAGACGCGAGAGCGGATTTGTGCTAGGATATTCTCCATGGTCCGTAAGCACACAGTTACTATACCCGAAGGGGAGCTCGAACTGCAGTTCTCCCGAGCTGGGGGACCAGGAGGGCAAAACGTTAATAAGGTAGAGACGAAGGTTAGCGTCATCTTTAACTTCTCTGCATCAGCCGTGCTCTCGTGGGAGCAAAAGGGGCGCATCGGAGCTCATCCGGCCGTTTTGGCGAGGCTTGATGGCGATGGTAGGATTGTGATGTCGAGCCAGCAGCACCGAACTCAAGCGCTTAACCGAGAAAATGCAATTGAAAAGTTGCATGACCTTCTAGATCAGGCATTGTATCGGCCACGCAAGCGAATCCCGACCAAGAAAACGCGAGCAAGCCAGCGTAGGCGTGTGGATACCAAGCGCGTACGCGGTGCCCATAAAGCGGGGCGACGCAAGATTCTTGACGAAGAATTG
Organism: Bdellovibrionota bacterium; assembly: GCA_040402735.1. Classification (GTDB taxonomy): domain Bacteria; phylum Bdellovibrionota_C; class UBA2361; order UBA2361; family OMII01; genus OMII01. The sequence goes on along the minus strand of JBBALZ010000119.1, from coordinate 2,249 downwards.
GAATAGTAGCCGGCGCAGAGGTTATTGCCGCTTCACTAATTGTTCGGACTGTTCTCGGCGTTCCTTGCGTTTCTCGCGTTCAAGCTCCTGTGATTCTTTGGTGGAGCTACCTTCACGATCAGCGGTTGTTTTAGCTTGTTGAGGCCGCTGGCCCGGAGCAATAACATCACGCGCTCCAAGTAAGCGCAGCAGGAAGCGAACGAGGACTTCAATAATGTTTCCAAGCAGGGAAAATATCTTGTTAATAAGGCCACCATCGTAGCTATATTTCGGATTTTTGAAGATTCCGTGTGCGCGATTCTCGGATGACTTAGCGCCGGTTGTTCGGGCAGTTGGCCGAGAATTTGTTCGACTGCGATTGTTTGTTAGCTCGACTGAGTGCGCGGATCTGATCTGCCCAGCTTTGCTACGGATAGCAGCTTGTTGAGGAACTCTCATCACGTTTTTCGGGGAGATCGATGCGGCAGTTAGATCTGCCGTTAGATCAGCAGAGTTGGCTGGCTCAGTGTTGACCTCGTGAAGGTCCTTACGGGCAGCTAGATCCGAGAGCTCCTGTAGCTCTAGGTTCCCTGCAGCTTGTAGCTTAGCGTTAATATCCGACATACTCTATTAAATCCGACCCTACCATAAATGGTTATGAGGGTCTTGCACAAAATAGTGAGATATTAGCCAGCGCCATTTTCAGACCCGCAACTGCCGAATTTAGGTTTAACATTTGCTGAGGCTTGAGTATCTCGATAGAGCGTTCCTAGGCCAGTCTGAGGTTGAGATCAATCTATTTTACAAATTATCTAATAGTAAAAAGGTCTTTTTTATGCTATTAATTTTCTAAAATAGAGCATTTGCTTTTTTGTTAAACTAAACCCAATGATTACAAGGTGTTGTCAAATTCAATTGATGGAGATAGTTAACAGACCCTCTTTTCCCAAAAACGTTATTCTTCTAGAGGGGGCACGACAGGTCGGAAAGACTACGCTTCTATCCGAGGTTGCGAGGGGATATCAGCACTCTGGAGTCATTTCTCTGAATCTGGAAGAAGACCGGGTACTCCGTGAGAAGATAGACACAAGCTCATCATTCAGCGAATTCACAAAACTGCTACGCGACCAGTACCTTTTAAATCCTTCAGAGCCCCAGTTGTTAATAATAGATGAGGCGCAGGAGAGTGATTTGCTAGGATCTTATCTGCGCTTCATGAAAGAGCAGTGGGCTAAGACTACTGTAATCCTGAGCGGCTCAAGCATGACTCGGCTCTTTAGAAAGGACACTAGAGTGCCGGTAGGGAGGTACACGAGCCTCAAGGTCTACCCTTTTTCTTTTAGAGAATTTTTATCGGCGGCGAAGCGAGACGTTTTGCTAGAAGAGTTGGATGCGTTTAAGCATACGCAGCAGATATCGTCAACTATGCACCTGGAGTTGCTTAAACAATACGATTTCTATCTAAAGACAGGCGGTCTTCCGGAAGTTGTCCTTACGGCTTTAGAGGGTAGAGACTTCGCATTAGCTCGTCGTCAAATCTTGCTTTCACAAGAGGATGACTTCATCAGAAACACTGCTCTAGCAGATCGAAAGGTATTTCAACTAGCTCTGAGGGGGATAGCAAATCATATAGGGTCGCCATCCAAGTTGACCCACGTTGCTGACGCGCATGTGCTCGCTCGAAAGGTATGTGAGTTGTTACAGGGTTGGCATTTAGTGCATGAGATAGAACAAAAGGGTATTAGCTCAACAACAGCTTTCCACCCCAAACGCTACCTCTATGACGTTGGAATTGCAGCTGACTTGCGAAACATGCCTTTCCCTGAACTTTCTGTTCTTGACACTCTCAACTCTGCTCTACGAACACAGGTGGGCGGAATATCGGAAAATGCTGTGCTATTAAATCTGCTTCCTTACAATATGGGGAACCTTGAATTATCTAGTTGGAAAAAGGCGAGTGAGAATCCATCAGAAGTTGACTTTGTTTGGCGAGGGAGAGAACTAATTCCGATCGAATGTAAGGCCGCGCTTAAAATCTCGCCCCGCAGCTTCGCCTCATTGCGAAATTACATGGATGAGAGCGGAGCAAAGTTTGGGCTCCTAGTATCCGCCGCACCGTTTTCAGAGCACAAAGAGGGGAGTGCTCGATTAGTTAATCTGCCGCTTTATTTGTGCGAAGGTGAGACTATCTTAAGGTTGGTTTAGGGCGAACGACTGAATTATCCTAAATTCGGCAGTTAAGGAGGATGAAAATGGTGCAGATACTCGAA
>JBBALZ010000118.1:0-9985 GCA_040402735.1 Bdellovibrionota bacterium | reverse complement strand
AAAAGATCCGTTCACGTATTGTTGCCAGAGTGCGACAAGAGGAAGCTTCTCTAGCTCCTAAGTAAAGATCCCGCGCAGAGAATCGAAGTGTTTGTTGTCACTGAAGAGTATAAACCACCGCGCAAAGAGCGGAAGGTGTTTATGTACGGGTCAACGTCTTTCACCAATCCGCCAACACACATCGCCAGTTCATGATCTCAAGTGCACAGTTGGGGTGGACAAAGTACACAGACCAAGTACACAGAATCGGTCTTCGAGCATATCCTTGAAGTCGTCGAAATTACTCATGGCAGGCCTTACTACTAGACTTAATTAAGCCGCATCCGTTCCCTGCATTTTTGGCTTGAACGACACCTCCATGCCTAATTGAGAGAGAATCAGGGTGAGGCTTGAAAGACGTGGATTGCCCTCCTTTGAGAGCATGTCGTAGAGGTTCTCACGATTGAGTTGAGTGGCATCGGAGAGAGCCTTCATCCCGCCTTGAGCTAGGGCGACGTTTCTAATTCCTTCCAGAAACACATCTGCACCTTCTTCTAGGCAGGCCGTTAAGTAACCGGCTGCATATTCAAGATCTTTAAGTTCAGCGATCAGATATTCATCGTAATCAACCGTTTTCATGCGTTTTGCTCCTCTGGTAATCTTTCCAAAATGCTTTCGCCGTTTCGATGTCGCCATCCTGAGAGCCTTTATCACCACCACATAATAGGATCACAGCGGTATCACCTTCGAGGCCGATGTAGACACGGTAGCCTGGACCAATAAAGAACCGTAGCTCCGTGACGCCATCCCCGACCGGGCGATGGTCTCCAAGGTTACCCAAACGAACACGAGCAATCCGCGCCTCGATCGCTTGCTTTCCTCGGACATCCCGCAGCCCCTTCATCCATCTCACGAAAGGGAGATCTCCGTTTTCGCGCTGATAGATCCTTAAGACTTTTCGCTGAACTTCCATGTATCTTCTATTGTAGGTTAAAACCTACACCATCACAAGCAAAATGATGCGCCTCTAAGCAATTGTTTTTACGAGGGAATACCCCTTAGTATGGAGAGAGTAGAGAGTATCCGTTTTTAAGAAGCGTGGAGAGCACGTGCCCATCAACATGCGACAATATACCAAGATACGATTGAAACGACTGGTTAAGTGAGCCCGAATCTGCCTTTCTCTGGAGCACCCCAACTATTTTATTGTGCTCACCCTGACGGTGCCAGGGTTTAAGCCTCCGAAAATTCAAAATCCTTTGTGCTTTTGAGTATCTGCACCATTTTCATCCTCCTTAACTGCCGAATTTCGGATAATTAAACCCTCAAGAAGCAAGCCTTTGCTGTCGATCAATCACTAGGGATGCTAACAGGTAAGGACGGTAAACCGCTGCCTGCTGCGAAAGCGGATCTCGAACTGGTATTGCGAGTTTTCGCGATCAGAAAAACTCTTTAGTGTATCACAGTCGATTCACCTGCGGTTTTTCTCATCACTTAAATCGAAGACTAATTCGAACCTCTGCTTTCCCGCTACTGGTAGGTTTAGCCCATTTTTCCGAGAGAGGGATATGTCGCAACGCAGGGATAGCCGAGGTGCATTGACATCTTTTCTAGTGGCGAGTGTGGTTTTTATAGCGAGCATAATCTGGATGCCTTCTAGAGAATCGGCGATTCTTGCGCAAGAGTCGCAGCCAACCGAGACAGCGACATTCTCAAAGAGAGAGTTGGTGATACGGTACTCTCGTCTTAGCGGCGAGGAGGCTGTGGGAATCGGTATCAACTCTGAGTATGCTGAGGTAGCCGCGCTGGCGTTCCAGGGCGCGTCGATTAAGCCAGAAGATATGACGATTGAGCCGCTCTACCGAGAGGTAGTCGAAGAGATGCGTGCGCAGGGTCTTAATGAGAACTTAGCGCTCCTATCACTTGTAAACAAGAGACAGAATACATCCGAGCGTTTTTTAGCGAGCCGCTTTTTTGAGCAGCTTCAAGAGCGTAAATCAATTTATGGTTTTGCGCGTGCGTTTGTGGCTCGCGTCAAAGACGGTGTCAGTGTTGAGAATATTATTGCCTTTATTAATAGAGAAAGGGGTAGATTTAAGAACGCTGGATTTGTGGTTCGGGCGTTTCCTTTAACGCTTAGTCCTATAGCGGGAAGTCAGATTGAAAAGACGCAGCTTGCGTTAGCGCCCGCGGTAACTAATTGCCGGAATGTAGCTGGCAGAGTAGCGATAGTAGCTGATCAGTTTACGGTACGCGCTGATCTTGCCAAGTTAAGCTTTGCCCCCTTAATGGGAGCGGAGCTCCGTGATGGATGTGATGGGAGCGCCTACAGAGCAGAGAGCGAGTCGTCTGGAACTAACCTAGCTGGAGTGGTGGCAAATGTGTGCCCAAGCTGTAATATTCTTGGATACGACGCTGGCTGCTCATCTAGCGGCAAAGCGATCACGCGATCTCCTGAGGTAGCTCGAGGTATACTAGAAGCTGTACTCGCCGGAGCGCAGGTCATCCTAATACCGATCGCCGACGCCAAGAAGGACTCCGTGTATGATGAGGCATTGGTTGCTGCTACCAGCGCTGGCGCGGTGGTAGTCGCGCCTGTTGGCGATGAATCTGCAAGCGCTATGCGTTACCCGGCGGCGTCCAAGGGAGTGATCGGAGTCGGTGCGACTGGAGAGACGGGACAGCGGTCCGGGTTTTCAAACTTTGGCGCTTGGGTAGTCGCGTCAGCCCGAGGTGAGCGTGTTTCGACACTACACAAGGCAAGTGAGACAACGACCCGCAGTAGTACTGTTCTGGCAGCGGCGCGTGTTTCTGGGTTTATAGCCAGGTACCTAACGCTATATCCTAACGCAACGCTACCTAATATCGCTGTGCTCGCCTCATCTGGAGCGCTCTCAGAGCAAGATCCAAAAGAGTGCGAGGGAGTCGGCTCTGGAGTAGTTCCAGTTGCTGTTCCTGACAACGGAGCTGCTAGTAGCTCTGGAAGTGGCAACAGCGGCACCGGAGCCCCTTCAGGTGGCACCTCGGGAGGAGGTAGTGGCACAGGTAGTAACTCCAGCGCTAGTTTTGGTGCGGGTTCCAGTGCAACTCCAGCGGCAACACAGACCGCTATCGCCAGTGAGACACCCATCTCCAATACCGGCGCAAACGTTACGCCCTCAACGCGACTCCTGGCAACTCTTGCCCTGCCTGACGCAGTCACTCGTGATAGATCTGGTGTGTCACCGTTTGCGGTGCAGAAGTTTCTTTCAGCGTTAAGCTCAGGGAGTGTGCAGGTTGGTACGGCGAGTACCTTAGAGGCGAAGACAGAGAGTTTTACTTCAAAGGGCACCGCCACCGTTGCTGACGTTGTGTATCGCAAAGGCTCAGCGGCAGAGAAAGCGCTGCAAGCCTTTTCGTTGGTTGGAGGCGCCATACAGATAGACCAAGAAACCAAGGAATACTCGCAAACGATATCAGTGCCAGAGGAAACCAATATCAAGGAGACGTTCGGAAACGTTGACGGGGTTGTGGGTGTATACATGCGTGAAGCCCGCCCCACTGCACAAGCAAGCGTAACCACTATGACCAGTAGCGCGGATAGTGGAGTTTCCATCTCCTCTGCTCTTGGAGATAACCAACAAGCGCTACAAGAGATGGGGTGGAACGATGGAGTAGTTGAGTTTACCGAGCGGTTAAAGGAACGTGTTAAGGTGGCGATTCTCTCTACAGGGCTAGAGTATGAGCGCCCTGAGTTTAAGAGCTCAGTATCAAGCAACCTGCTTGTAACCTCCTCGTATGTTGATAGCAACAATCAGTTCATACGGGGAGATTTTCCAACCGATATCGATGGTTTTGGTACCCAGGTAGCAAGCCTCTTGGGGCATGAAGAGTTAGGCATAGCACGCAAGTTTGTTGAGCTAATCCCCATAAAGGTAGCGCTTACCCCATCACGCCTCTCGTTAGGAGATATTACTCGCGGAATAGCGCTTGCGGTCAACAAAGGAGCAGAGGTAATCGTGCTGCCGCACGATTTCAACCAAGAGGGGTGTAATCCTGTCTTGGGCCACGCCATATATAAGGCGCGAGAGAAGGGGGTCACATTTATAACTGGTGCCGGCGATGGCTTGCGTAATGGCGCTGATGAGGCAGTTGGATATCCCGTAGTAGCTGCGCGCGACGATGGCCCGGCTGCATACGAGACAACATCTAACGCAGCGTGTTGGTCGAGGTACTTTTTAGGAGCGCTCTCGTTTGCTGCTTCCGAAGGGTTCGCCAAGCCCCTACCCAACAGCTCAAACTACGGCGATGACATAGAGATGTCAGCGATGGGCGTGGGGATCGATGCAGCGGGGCTCAACAACGTCGCAAAGAAAGGACAGGGAACTGCCTTTAGCGCCGCATGGGGAGCAGCAGCCGCTGCGATGGCGATAGCGCACCACAAGACGCTGGGATTCCGGTACGGCGCCTGGTACGTTGAGAACCTAATCGTAGCCTCAGCAAAACGCGACCCAAACGCGATGAATTACGCGCGACACAACCGCTTTGGATCCTTCCTTAACTTTGAAAGCCTTGCACAGCTCCTTGTTCGCACTGAGAGCATGACTGAGACTCAGCGACGTAACGATATCGAGACTATCAATCCCCGCCAGGGAGATGGCTGGAAGCCAGGAGAAGATAAGGCATTTTTACGTTACGTAGCTTTAAGTTTAACCAAAGCGTCAGCGCGACCCGGAGAAGAACTATCCTACCGAGTAACAGCGTACTTTAGGGACGGTAGTGAGAAGGATGTTACAACCGATCTGAAGAACACGACGATCTCTATTCAGGCGGTTCAAGGTAAGCGTTACATAGAGCCAGTGGAGCCTGGGAAGTTACGAGTGGTTGACGCAGAAGCGTTTAAGCACTTCAAAGGAAAGCCGACCTTCACTGTCAGTGCCAATTTTAACTACGAGCAAGCGCAAGGATTTGATAGCAGCGCGGTGCGGATAGACCTTGAAGGTAAGCAAAGAGAGCTACTTGAGCTTAAGATTGCGCTACCTAAGACTCAGATTAGGGTAGGTCAGGAGCTGAATCTATTCACCGCAGAAGCTAAGTACTCTGACAGTACTACTGAGAATGTAACTGGTGGCGCGAGCTGGAGTACTTCGGAGCCAAAGGAACTGCAAGCGCGCCTTGCGCCAGGTGTTATCGACGCGCGAAACGCCGTTGCGGGTAAGACCTATAGTGTGACGGCTACCTTCCAAAGCAAGACAGCGACTATACCAGTAACCGTTGTGGGTGAGAGTTTTAAGAGCTTTTATATCCACAATTATCTTGGGATAGGAGGCAAGATAGAGCGTGGACAAAAAGTCACCCTTGAGGCACGCATGGTTTTAACGGCGGATGGTAAGGACCGTGAGCAGGCGATGAATGCGGTGTGGTATAACGGTAACACAGTGCTTAATAGTGGCCTTCAGACACGATCTCTTACGGTAGACACAACGTATCTAACTCCGGGAACGTATACCTATCGAGCTGTGGGTGTCTTTAAGTCAGGAGCGGGAAACATTGAGCAGTCCGCTACTATTCAATTTGTTGTGGCTGATGAGATAGCGCGAGCTGAGATTCACCTCAAGACCCCGATAGTGCAGATCGGTCAACCATTCTTTATCGATTTACGTGCGTATAGGCATAACAACAGTTATGTAGTTGTTACCGAGGACGCCACCTGGACAACCAGCGAGCCAAAATTTGCCTCGATCAACCGCTCCGGAATTGGTTTTGTAAGCGATGATTTTCTGGGTAGCTACTTAACAGTATACGCGGACTACAAGGGGCAGAAGGCGCAGATAACTGTGACGGTGATTCGGGGCTCGGTAGTTACGGGGAGTAATTCCTTGATAGATTATATCACGATGGGTGTTTATATCGATAGCTCTCTGCGGCGCTATTGCAATTTCCCAGGTGTTAGCGCGAAGGCGAAGTATAAAGATGGAAATACTCGATGGCTAAATGTTGCGTCAGTTTCATACGCTGAGCAGCGCCCCGACGGGACGTGGGGTGATGCGAAGCTACCACTGTATGGAGGAAGGACGTATCGGGCCTCCATTACCTATAACGATGGTAGTACATCTTCCGGCGGGGGAGGGAATGCCGTGGCGAGCACTACCTTTACAATGCCGAAAGAAAATCTTGAAAAGATAGACTTTGGACTGAGCGGCAAAATCCCTGTTATCTTCAGGAACTCCGAGTCTGGTATTAGATATTTCTATCAGAGTGCTGTATGTGCACTTTCAAGTTCAAGTTCAGAGCCCGCCGGCATCCGCACTTCTTTTGGGTCAAGCTATGTCAATGTCTCACCTGACTCGCTTGGTCTCTATACTGTGAAAGCGCAGGGGTACTATACGGGGATGGGAGTCCGCGAGCTAAAACAAGGTGAATTTAATGTTGACATAAAGGACGCAGTTCCCATCTTGCTGAATGTTGTAGAGCGCATGTATCCGGAAAACAACTCTTTGTTCTCGGCTTACGGCTCAAGAATTCTGGAAATTACACTTGTAGACTCTGAGAAGAGGAGGGTCTTTTTTGACTTGAAGGATTTAGATATCAAGTTATATCAGGGAACGAATGAGATTAACCTGGCCACAGATCTGCGTCGTAAGATGGTACTAAGCTATAGTGGAGTGCGTTCGCAGCATGATGTTACGCTTCATCTCTACCCTAAGAGCTTGGGGGAATCTTACAATTTTAAGGTAACATATAAACCGACCGGGTTTTCTGCCGCCAGAGAGTTTACCGATATCGGCAGCTGGGAGGCAAGCGACACAACACCGTGGGACCTTCCATCAACTGAGCCACCCAAAAAGAATGATGCGGTGCACCCTGCCTGTCAGGAGTACTTCAAGACACCGACTGCACTTGAGTTTGCTGGTGGAGTTGGTAGCGATGAAGATCCATTGATTATCTGTACAGTAGAGCAGCTTAAAAAGCTAGGTCAGGGCGTAATCGAGCGTTCGAATTACTGCGTAGAAAAGAGCAAGACCCAGGCGCCCTGTAAGAGGAATAAGGAGTATCAGTCTGCACTCAGATTGGGCGCAAATATCGATTTTAAGGGAGAGGCAATTAAATCGATACAACTATCGAGTGCAGCTGCTCTAGACGGGGAGATGCACGCGATATCTAACTACATTATTGTTGATAGTGAGCAGTACTATCAGGCCCTCTTCGGTAATTATGGAATGAGAGCGGTCAGCAATCTAATAATAGAGAATCCAACGGTTAGGGGTAATTCGTATGTGGCTGCGTTGGCTGCGAACTCGGAACCGATTTCGGCTCGCAATGTAACCGTGATGGGTGGTGTTGTGTGGGGTAGGTCACATGTTGGAGGGGTAGCGCTCTACCTTAAGAATTCGAAGAATGTGCGGGTCATCGGAACCGAAGTTCGGTTCGAGCGGTATGGGGTTGGTGGCGTTGCGCAATTCCTTAGAGGAGACAATACGCAGCTCCTTTTTGCGGGCCGAATCGCATCGGCGGGGGTTCCTGGGAATTCTGATAGTATCGGTGGGATCGCCATGTCTAACAATGGAGCTACAGCGAGCAATCTACTTATGACCGGGGATGTCGTGACGTTAAACAGCTACACAGGCCATGTTTTTGTGGGCGGAATTGTAGGGCAAAATGACGGCTTACTGGTCAACACTGAGATGCGAGGTAATGTAGTATCGACTGGCGGAGGTGTGGGCGGTATCACTGGCGTAAATTGGGGAGTCAGTCACGGCCAGAGGCAATTCGCATCATTTGGTCTCGACAGGCTCAAACCACATCCTTCAGGCGAATCGTTTTATCGAGCGAAGGGTATTATCCGAGCTAAGGTCTCGGGTAGCGTTTGGGGCGGCATGACCAGAAAGCAGCTTGAGTGTGTAGACAAAGTCGCCAAAATTCTAGGTGTCGGAGGCGGCACTAATTGTGTCGGGGACATTCAGAGCCAGATAGGGGGACGCTCCGACGTCGGAGGAATCGCGGGAATTAACTATGGGCTCATTCAGGATAGTGAGTTTAGCGGTACCGTGCGTGCTATCAACGGAGTGGGTGGAATCGTTGGTTCGGATTCCTCCGGTAGTCAAGGTATAGCCAACTACGTCCGCAACACGAGCGCTGGCGCGGTATCAGCGTCTGACGGCGCGAAGGATTACGGAGCGCTTATTGGTTATGCGCCCTTCCTCCTTGATACAATTCCGCCCCGTCTGGATAGCAACATAATCAAACCTGGTGATGGCAATCCTACCTGGGCGATCGGTAAATGGGGCCCCAAGGAATTTCAGTCCAAGATCACCAGTAACGTGCCTGATTTTTACGATAGGTAGAAAGTGGGTGATAGAGACAGAATAATCGCAGCTAGCTATGGCGCGCGGCCTCAAATCACCCGCGCAGGGTTTATACCAGATCCTATTCCTCTTCTCCTGGAATCCGCTGAAACGCTATGGCGTTCGTTGCGGTTCTAATAGCCGCATGCGCGTCAGCAACATACACGGCACCATCACTGAACTTTCCGTTTACCTCATCAAGCGCGTTCATCAACGCCTCTCTCCGGGTGTCCTCAAATAAAGCGCGCTGGTGTTTTTGAGCGGGAACAAGTCCCGAAAGGGAGATCCCTACCTTTAGCATAGTGCGACGAGGCAGCTCGCTCCACATCTGCTCAAGCTCACTTACCAACTTTAGGCTGTCTTGAGTCTCAAAACATTTTGCCCGCTGGTGCCAGGAGCGCTTCTCTGGATCACGCTCAAGGAATTTAATCGAGAGCCATAGATCCTTTGCGTAAAAGCCCTCACTACGGAGTCGCTCACAAGCTTTTGTTAGTAGTCGAACGGCGATCGGCCATGCGGCATCTTTTGTACGAAGCTCAGGCGCGAGCACTTTCGAATGGCTGATAGAGCTCCTCTGACTCTCCTGTTCTGGTAGATCTTCTCCTCGGAGCAATCGAAAAAATCGCTCTCCTACAACCCCACCCCAAATTGATTTCATCTCAAGATCCGTCAGCGCAAAGAGCTGGCGTGCCGTAAAGCATCCGCGTTCATGAAAGCGAACCTCCATGCGCGGACCTATACCGGGGAAATCTCGTGGCTCGAGCTTAGACATTCGTTCGAAGATCTCATGTTGATGAATGATAGTTAGACCATCGGGCTTCTGCATATCGCTTGCCACCTTTGCGAGATATCGATTAGGCGCAACACCAATGGAGCACGTGAGCGCAGGACTTATCTCTGAGGCGATAGCCTGCTTGATGATTCTAGCCTTCTCACGCACGAAGGCCTCGTTGCGCTCACTCCCAATAAGCTCGCACGCCATCTCATCGATCGAGAGGATGCGCTTTACTGGGAGATGCTTATCAACCGTTTCAATCACCCGTTTGTGATACCGTACGTATTTGCGATGGTCTGCCTTTACAAAAACGATCCCCGGGCAGAGCTTCTTGGCGTCTCGTATTGACGTTCCAGTTTTAACCCCGTAACGCTTGGCTGGATAACTGGCCGCCAAACAGCAAGTGGTATCTGCCATCATTGGAACAACAGCTACAGGCCTATCCTGCAACTCAGGAGCCTCCGCTTGCTCTACAGACGCAAAATACGAATTTAAATCGAGGAATAGCCAACGTAGCGACATAGTACGATATTCTATATCGCTTACATGTAGAAATAAACTCTAAAACAATAGGGCGCTGTAATTATTCCGCGTAACTACTCACCGGATTTTAAGATCGTCGCTGCAATTTCGCCGCTAAATCAGTTGATATTAGCGGATCTTTTTTCTTGCCACCCTATAGTCGGGGATGCCTTTTTTGGTGAGTAGTTATTATCCTAAATTCGTCAGTTGCAGGTCTGAAAATGGCCCAGCTACTCAAAATCACTTTAGGTTTTTGAATTTGCGGTGCTCACCCTGACGGTGCCAGGGTTTAAGCTTCGGCAGATATCAAAATCCTTTGTGCTTTCGAGTATCTGTAACACTTTAGCAGTTTGCCGAAGCCCCCATGAAACCTCGCCCTTCTACG
>JBBALZ010000117.1:0-9996 GCA_040402735.1 Bdellovibrionota bacterium | reverse complement strand
TACACATGCCACTCGCACCGGTGCTCACCCTGACGGTGCCAGGGTTGCGCCTCCGCAAATATCAAAATCCTTTGCGCTTTCGAGTATCTGCACCATTTTCATCCTCCTTAACTGCCGAATTTAGGATAATTCAACAGCGCCCTACCGGCGAGAAGATTAGCCGCTCCACGTCGAAGTTTCCTTGCGCTCGACCCAGTTAGGGCAAATTTCTGCTGGCGCTCCTCAATCAAAGAGTGAACTTCGTCAAGCAGACTTGGCACACGCTGAACCTCGTCGATTACCACAAAGCTGGGCGGCTTTGTAAGCCCATCGAGGCGAGACCTTAGTTCGTTCGCTGAGCGAAGGAACTGAAGCACCTCTCCTTGACGTAGGAGGTCTATCCACAGCACCGACTCCTGGCTCTTTAACATCGACTGTAAGAGTCGGGTTTTGCCAGTACCGCGCGCTCCAAAAAGAAAAAGCTGTGTGATAACAGTGGATTGTACAATCTTGGGTACATATGCCGAAATTGCATGCGATTTTCGGCGCTTGTGTCATCACTATTTTAGCCCTCATTTTTTCTTTCTGTAGTAAGGCTTTATTAGGCCTAAAGAGTTGCCTTGGGGGAGTCTCCTCGGCCCCCTTCTCTGGGACTCCTATATTCTGGTACAGAATCGAGTCAAACTGACACTGTCCCTTGCTTTGGACACCCATCAGGTAGAAAAATCAGGGTTCGGCACGCACTTGACCTGTTCGGTCATAAGCCATGGAGGTGATGACCATGGGTGCTCCTGGTTTGAGTAATTTTTCTACTTCTTCCTTTACCCAGATTGCGGCATCGCGCTCTTCCTTTCGCTTTATTTCAGGGGTATCGACTCGCTCGAGACGAACCCGCTCCTTGAGCCTCATCGACCAGCCAAGGTCGATCTCAACATCGAGCGTGTCCCCATCAATCACTTGAAGCAAGATGGCGGAGCGGCTGAATCGGTCTTCGGGCATATCCTAGAAATCGTCGAAATTACTCATGGTAGGCCTTACTACTAGACTTGATTAAGCCGCCTCCGTTCCCCGCATCTTTGGCTTGAACGATACCTCCATACCTAGTTGAGAGAGAATCGTAGTGAGGCTTGAAAGACGTGGATTGCCCTCCTTTGAGAGCATGTCATAGAGGTTTTCACGATTGAGTTGCGTGGCATCGGAGAGAGCCTTCATCCCGCCTTGAGCTAGGGCGACGTTTCGATGTCCCCATCGTAAAGAGCCTTTATCACCACCACAAAGGAGGATAACAACGGTATCACGTTCGAGGCCGATGTAGACACGGTCGCCTGGTCCAATAAAGAATCGGAGCTTAAGAGACATCATCCCCAACCGGGCGAGGGTCTCCAAGGTTTCCTAAACGGACACGAGCAAGCCGCGCCTCGATCGCTTACTTTCCTCGGACATCCCATCCATCTCACGAAAGGGAGGGCACGAGAGCAGAATTTAGCTTAACCCTGGCTCCGTTGTCCTCAATAAAATCGCGAGACTTTCTCGCTAAGCTATCAGCCTCTCCGCTAAAAAGATGACGATAAGAACTGGTCTGGGGGAGTTGATAAAAAATCAACTAACGGAATCCCCCCAGGTCCCACTATGATCGAAAGAGCGTTCGGCACACGTTCCTTGAACGCCTCAAGACCATCTCGTGAATGCGATTCTGCTGTAGTGACCTCTAAGGCCAATATTTGGTCTCCACGAGTGATTACAAAATCAACTTCAAGATCTCTACCCCTCACCCTCTCTCGAAAATAGTTCACCTTATACTCTGATGGGTGTAATCCATTGAGTAAATGAGCCCCAACCGCGTTTTCAGCTAATCGACCCATGCGTTGACTATTTCTCATAGTTTCATCGAAATTCCTGTCGCCAACGGCGGTTATCAGCGCATTGTTTCGGACGATGATCTTTGGTTTCGATGTACGACTTGAGTGAGATGGATAAAGTGCTAACGGCTGCAAAAGAAACGCGCTAGCTAGCAACTGGGTATAGTGAGCTACTGTGCCGGCATTGCCCGCCTCTGGGATCAAGCCCATTAGCTTCGTGTACGAGATTATCTCGGCAGGATGTTGCACAGCAGTAAAGAAAAGAGTGCGCAGTAACGAAGGCTTAGTTACCTTCTGCAATTGGAGGATATCGCGCGACAGAGTCGTTTCGATCAGCGAGTCAAGTATGTACGAGCGCCAGGTGAGTTCATGTGGCACAAGAGAGGCCCCACCGGGATAGCCTCCAAAATACAGCCATTGATTGAGTCCCAGGCCGCACAATTCATTCATCTCTGATAGAGACCAATGAGAGAATCGATGCAGTAAAAATCGTCCCGCCAGGCTTTCAGTCAAACCATTCTGTATCAGTAAGGAAGATGAGCCTAACAAAATTACTCGCAGAGGGTTCTTTGGTTGGTCTTTGATTTTATCCCAGAGTAGTTTGACCGTTTCGCCCCACCCTGTAATTTTTTGCATCTCGTCGATGATCAGAAGCGCAGGACGATCCTCTCTGCCAAGCATCAGGGCGATCCGCCACTGTTCCTCTAACCACATCGCGGTGCGAATCTCTGGACCATCAGCGCTCACTGAATGAGTGGGTATGCCTAACTCTTCGGCGATCTGCTTTGCCGCAGTACTCTTGCCGACCTGCCTCGGGCCGATGATAACGTGCAGAAATTGGCTCGTCTGGATTATGATTGAAGCGATTTCTTTGGTAATTTGTCGTTTCATTACAGTAGCTTGCTATTGTATGCAGTGACTGAATAAATCTACTCAGAGCTTGAGCATAGCGGTTTTTTAGGACGGATTCAACCTATACGGCAAGGCGACGCAGAGGCAAAGCGGCGAGAGCTGGAAGCTTTACAGCGTAGAGAGTCCTTTATTTCAAGAGCATGCCCTACTCTGGTACAGCCTGGTCGCGTGCGGCAACCCTTAACCAAAAAAGCAACAGTTCTCGTCATTCCCAACGATCTCTAATACCTCTTCAATCTTTTTAACCTCCGAGGCTGGGGTATAGGAGTGCCATTTAAGATCTGCCCTCATCCAATACAGCTTCCAAAGGTCTCGACTTTTTAAGTAGGTTGCCTTTGCACAGGGGTGATGTTGAATGACTTGCGGATTATCCCATTGTGGTCTGATCTCAAATATCTCGATGCTGTAACCTTTAATATTAAAACCTAAATCTACCTGAGACCTAACCTGTGTCGGCGGTCGGTGGGAAGACATGAAGGAGGCGATTGCTCTCTCAATGCGCTTCTTTTCGATATCATTAAATGGCATGTTGGTTCTCCACGTGAAAGGCAGCTAACTTCTGTGGCACATAAGCACCGTCCTTTTTTACTGCGATCTCTCCCCCAAGTACAAGCTCTCAATGCCACTATCGAGGCCAATGCCGAGCGTGGCTCCGGGGATGGAAGAGCTGCGCGTTAAGGGACGAGATGGGAGATGGCTAAGCAAAAAGTTCTCGTCGCGCGAAACGGTGCGGAGCTCGCTGAGGCACTACACGGATACAACTCGGAAAAATCCGTGAGCTTTTTTTGCTACCTACTAGACAGCTGGCCGCCTCCACGAAACTTTTTTGCTCTATCTTACGATTTTATTGGAGATATGGGCGTACATTTGACGCTCTATAGTCATAAGTCAAACAAAAGGAGAAATTACATGACGCCAAGTATCCTCAACACCCAAACTTCCCAGCGTGCCCCGTACACAGATCACAGCCAGGACTACATTCCTAAGACGACTCCTTGGGATGACCGTCTCACGTGCAGCTATCAACAAGCACGTAATACCTCACTCAAGAAAACATGTTGTAGTGATACAAAGACGATCGATCGTGTCATAGATAAGGCGTATCTCCATGGTGTGCAGTCGCATTTGGGTATCGCTGCCATACAGGACTACCCCTGCATTACGGGCTCCGAGATTTCAAAACTTTCAAATGACCTTCAGAAGGCTATCAAGCGGCACGGGATACAGATGAACATGCCTCAAGATATAGATCTCGCCTATCGCCCCGGAGGGGCGCAGAGGAGCACCATGCAATACTGTAAGGAGGTCATTTTTGAGAGGTTATCCCGTGAACTCGGTAAAGTGGTCGGCGCTGAGCCTCTCGCTTTTAGTCGAGAAGTTCTGAACTACTGCCAGAATATCCTCACGATTCCGATGCGGAGCAATGATCCATCCCACTACACGAAGTTCCAGTAATTTTTGCGTAGTCCCAGTTAGCTCCTCTGCTCCTCTGGTATCCCAGTTAAGAGATCAAGAGATCTTTCTTGGAGTAACTTGCCGTTGTCGTCAGTCCGCCAGGCGAGGTTATTGTTAAGAAGATATGCGTTGAGGCACTGCCCATCGCGAGCTCTATACACTACAGCCATGGTCCGTCCGAACTTGCCCCGCACCTGGCCCGTTCGATCGTAAGCCATGGAGGTGATTACAAGAGGCTCAGCTGTATAAAAAAAATCCTCTACCCTCTTTTTACCCACATACCTGCTTTTTGCTCCGCAGCTTTTCGTAGCTCAGGCGTGTCGACCCGCTCTAGGCGGACGCGCTCTTTTAATTTCATCGACCAGCCAAGGTCGATCTCAACATCGAGCGTGTCCCCATCAATCACTTGAAGCAAGATGGCGGAGCGGCTGAATCTGTCTTCGGGCATCTCTTTAAAAACGTCGAAATTACTCATGCAATGCATCACTCTAAAATATGATTAGACTGAATTAAGCCATCCAGTGCTCTTTTATATTCCGCGATTATAGCTAGTAAGCAATTCCGGTAATCACACTACTAGAGTTACCGGAAGCCATAAAGACCTCATTCACTTAAAGAGAATGTTGGCCTACGCTTTCCAGAGGAAAACCCTAGAAAATAGAAAGCGCGGGGAACCTATCGGCTATTAGTGCACCGTTTGATACCCCTGCCCTAGCGGCACGATTAACTCTAAAAGTGGGATCATCTGGGGAGTTTTTTTTCATCCTAAATTCGGCAGTTAAGGAGGATGAAAATGGTGCAGATACTCGAAGGCACAAAGGATTTTGATATTTGCTGAGACTTAAACCCTGGCACCGTCAGGGTGAGCACCGCAAATTCAAAAGCCTAAAGTGATTTCGAGTAGATGCGCCATTTTCAGACCCGCAACTGCGGAATTAAGGTTAATAGGGCGTCGCTATCGTCGCTATAATAGGGATAAAAATGCGCGGCTAAACCCCGTTAAACTCATTAAATACAGCAGCTTCCGCGCATTTTTGGCCCCATTTTAGAGAAGAGAATTGCGCTGCCCTACTTTCTTAAAAAGGGACTTCAATAGGAACTGGGTTATCTTTAGACTGCAAGAATTCAAACCTGAAAGCAGCGCGCGTAAAGGAATCGATCTCGACAATCTGATGGCCTTCATAGCTTAAATTATTATCAGCGACGAGCGATTGTTTATTATTTCGGACCACAAATATCGGTATCTGACTTGAAAATAAAGCTAGCGCCTGTCTGTCCCTTACGCTGTATAAAGTAATCGGTCTGCCATACAACTGAGTAAGGTAGTAGAGTCCATCAACAAAAAACCACGACTTTTCAGGCTGCCAGATTATTACCTCGCTGACCGCGCGATCTAATTTCAATATCTCGTGCAACGCATGCGCGTGCGGATTAATCCCAACCTCGTTAAAGACTCCGATCTGACTCCGATAAACGTTAAGCGCTACTACCATAAAAACAAGCAGAGTTGGCTTTGCATATTCCCTAACAGCCCTTAAACCGAGCGCTGCAAACACAACTCCAAAGGGAATAAAAAATATCCCGCGTGTAGCCGGGGTATATCGATAAGGATTAGATAATCCGATTACACACACTAATGCTATCCAAGTGTAGAAGAAGATCGACAAGTTTCTATCACTACCGATTTTACATATAGCTATGGAGACTCCAACGACCGCCAATACTCCACTAATTAAGTCCAAATACGGCCCGGCAACAAAATGATTGTGCCAATAATCAAAGCTCCTCCAGAAGACAAAAAAATTTCGGCCGATGTTGATAAAAAACTGCTGGCTATCATCAAACTCTCTGTTAAACGTAGTCTTACTGAGAGCTCCTGCGATCCCAGCACCGCCCTCTGTTAGTACCGATAAGGCGATGATGGTTATATAAGGGGTGAAGAAGCTAAGGCATAATCTGGCTCGTGATTCAGTGAGGCTGTCGGATTGAAAAAAAAGCGCCGAAACTATGTATGGCAGAAGAATAAAGGGAAATATCGGCCCGATATAGTGGTAGAAAGAGACCCCTAGTAATGTCCCCAGAATAAAAAAATTTCTCTTATTTGGTAAATCCTTTACCTTAGAGCATGCCTCAAGCGAAGCGAGGAAGAGAAGAAACGAAGTCGGATGCGAGTAGCCAATCTTAAAGAAGTTCGCTAAATAGTAAGAAGATCCCAGCAAAATTATAGATATCAGGGTAAGAGAGCTATCTTTAAACTCTCGGTTAAGGTAGCTGCGAAAGATGAAGATGGCGGGAATGATAGTCACCACGTTAGCCAGACGCCACGATATGTGCGATAGGCCAAAGATCTTCATAAACAAAGCCTGAAGCAGGCTGCTTTGCAAGCGCTCTTGACCAAAGACACCGTGCATGCTGAAAGGATTTACTCTGAAATTTTTAAGGACGATCTGACGCGCAAATTCGTAATGATGAAGACTATCGCCCACAAAAGAAAATCGCCACGAATCAATCCCCAAAGCGAAGAAAGCAAAGGCACCTATCGAGACGAGTATGCAGATTACATATTCTTGTTTTGACATAGTTCAAAAATGCCGATTTAGCGATGATATGACCCTTCTCCACGGCATAAACCTAAATTCGTTGCCCAAAAAACTTCTCAAAAAGTGGCGTCATCAGTTGACTTTATTTGTTGTGATAATCGTTACTTGAACTTAACCGTCGTATCGTTCCTCGATCTACTCCCAGTAAAAGTGCCGCCTGAACCTGATTGCCTCCTGATGCGGCGAGCGCTTTTTGGACTAGGTCACGCTTAAAAGATTCAACTTGCTCGTGAAACGACCCGGCTAGACCCTGGCCCAATCCTTGCGCTGTGTCATCCGATTCAATAGCTGCATTACTACTAATGCCGCTCCCTAGTATAATGTCACCGCTCTGCACAGTGCTACGACCACTAAAGTGCGCTCGGTACGCCCCTGTTTCTATCGCACCTTGAAGTTCCCGGATATTTCCCGGCCACACATACTCCTGAAGCTCACGAAGGAGTCGCGACTCAACATCAAATACATTAAGCCCCTCACGTTGGCGGATCGTTTGCAAAACCATAGAGACAAGTAGCGGAATATCCTCCCTGCGCTCGCGAAGTGAAGGTATCATTATGACATTGTGCGCGATGCGGTGGTGCAGATCTTTGCGCACAAGTCCCTCGGCTATCACTTTGTCGATAGGCTTATTAGTCGCTGTGATAAATCGACAATTCACCTGGTGATAGCTATCAGAGCCAACGGCCCTGACTCGCTGCTCCTGCACGAGATCAAGAAGCAATACCTGTGTTTCTTTAGGAACCGCATCAAGTTCATCAATAAACAGGGTTCCCCCGTCCGCTTCAAGCACCAGCCCACGTCGACTCTCGACTGCACCCGTGAAAGCACCCTTGGTGTGGCCAAATAACTCGCTCTGTACAATATCTCCTCCACCAAAGTTTGGATGATAATGCACGAATCTCTTAGCACTGCGGGCACTCTGCTCGTGAATCAATCGAGCACACAAACTTTTACCGGTACCGGTTTCCCCCAACAGCAATACTGGCTGCGATGTGGCTGCGGCAAAGGCCACATCGTTTCGTAGTTTAGCTATCGCAGCACTCTCTCCGCACAGCTCTCGCGCACTTGCGGCACCACCCTTTCGTGAGAGTTTCTCAAGCTCACGTCGCAACTCAGCTTGGGCAATTGCGTCTCGAATTAACGCTGCAAGGTGCTCTGGGTTGGCGGGCTTTTCAAGGAAACTCGCCGCACCAAGCTGCATCGCTCTCACTCCGTTCGCCTGTGAACCGTGTCCCGTGAGTACCAACACGCGCATCTCCGGAAGAGTGGCGCGCAACTGTGCTAGCAACTCAAAGCCACTGTCGATACCCACGCGCTCATTGAGGCAGAGATCGATTACTGCCACAAGGGGACGCTCAGTAGCTACGAGCTCCATAGCCTTGCTCGCATTTCCAGCAGCACAGATAGTTCTTGGGGCAACAAGCCGCGATAGTACTCGCACTAGGCTCTGTACCAACTCTGCATCGTCATCGACTAGTAGGATATCTGCCATGCACTACCTATACACCGAAGCGATGTTAAGACGTACCGTCGTTCAACCTAAAAAGTGATAAGTCGCTACATGCGCGGAAGTAGTACGGGGTCCTGAATATGGGTAGCACTTTACTCACAAGTAAGTGTTCCTTTCTACAGCTAGCATTTTATCTTGTGCGATTTGTGCGATTTGTGCGATTGTTTGAGGTATTGGCGTTTTTATCTTGTGTGATTTGTGCGATTTGTGCGCAATTTGTGCGATTGGTTCAAAACGCCGAAAGAGCCACCATGTATCTGTTAACTAATTAATATGATTAAATATCCTGAAAGAGAGGGTCGACAGCTCGAGCTTAAGCGAGAGCTGCATAATTTTGATGGCCTGCTGCGGACAACAACCGCTTTTCTTAATGATATCGGTGGGTTGATTGTTATCGGTGTTGCTGACGAATCTAGAGCTGTAATTGGACTCAGTGAATCTGATGTAGAGCGCTATTTAGAGCGCATCCCTCAAGCTATTTGCGACGCTATCGAACCGAATGCACCTATAGCAATACGCACAAAGACGATAGAAGACGCTACCGTAGTGGAGCTGGAGGTTTACCCCGGCAGCCGCAAACCCTACTTTATTAGATCCGAGGGTGTTTTAAAGGGAGTCTATGTACGAGTTGGCAGCCACACAAAAAGAGCCAGCAATGAAGAGATCGACGAGCTGACACAAACATCCCGAGGATCTTCTTCGGATGCTCAGCCGATCCCAGGGGTAACGATCAACGATCTGGACAAGCATCTCCTCGGCCAGCTCTACAGAGAGGCGGTTCCGGATATCGCTACCTTAAGGGCCGAGAAACTGGTTGCTCTGGATCCAGTTACCAAGCAAGATTTTGTAACCTTAGCCGGTGTTGTGCTGCTGCATCCAAACCCGAACCGGGTATTTCCAGCAGTAGAGGCACTATTTACGCACTTTAAAGGAAACTCAACTGAGCAGATCATTCGCTCAATCGACCTCTCGGCCCCGCTCTCTACTTTGGTTTATCAAGTTCTAAATTTACTAGAACCTCTTTTAACAGTTGCAACCGAGAGGGTCGGCCCACGTTTGCAAGCCAGCCGTTTCAGTATACCACCACTAGCGATCCGTGAGGCGTTGTTAAACGCTCTTATTCACCGAAGATACTCTGCGCAAGCTCCGGTGAAGATCGCTCTCTTCGATGACCGCCTCGAGATCTTCAGTCCCGGCAATTTCCCTGGGCCAATTGACCTAACCGAGCTAGGAAACGGAGTCTCTTATTACCGAAACCCGATCATCGCGCATCTGACCCGCCGCCTCGGATTAGTCGAGCGACGTGGACTAGGATTTGCGCAGATCCTCCGTTCATGTAAAGAGAACCGCAATCCAACCCCCCAAATTATCGAAGGGAGTGATTACGTTAAAGTAACCCTTTATACCTCTCAAGGATCATCGGCGATAGAGCTTCCGGTTGAGCTCTTCGGATTGAAGTCATTTCATCAAAAGGGCATCCCCTTAACCGCATCAATAGTCAGCCAAGCCTTGCAGGTTTCACCAGGAACAGCACGCTCTCGGATCCGCCAGTTAGTAGATCTTAAACTTCTGATCAGAGAGGGTCAGGGCCGTGGAACTAGGTATAGGTGGAGGTAGCTATAACCCTAGGGAAAAGCGGCAAAACCTCGCTTACGCGATGTTTTGTTAGAAACGGCGCGTT
>JBBALZ010000116.1:0-10362 GCA_040402735.1 Bdellovibrionota bacterium | reverse complement strand
CAAAAAAAGGCACCCCCGACTAGGGGGTGGCAAGAAAAAAGACCCGCCAAAATCATCTCATTTAGCGACGAAATTGCAACGACGACCTTTAAATCAGGTGAGTAGTTACAAAATTTCCGTGACCAATGACTCAGTTCGCACCCTCTGTGCGCGTGGATAACTAAAGGGCTTGCAGTAAAATGAGCTGTTGATAGCGTTGCAAGTTGAGATCGCTTGCACGCAAATCCGCTAGCCTAGGTTTGCCCAGCCTAGATTTGCCCAGCCTAGGTTTGCCCAGCCTAGATTTGCATAGCGCGCTGAAATTAATGCGCAGGTAGGTTGATTTCGTAATAGCCAACTTACTACCGATACTATGCAAAGTGATCCCAGGTTATCTGGCACAAGCCTTGCTCAACCTGTCATGTAGAATAATTCGAGGTGGCGTAACCCGCTTTAGCTGTAGACAACAGCTAAATATCAAGGCGTCTGTGAAAACAGATAGTGTCGATTTTAAGATAAATAATCGCACACCATGCTCGCGCTCCTCAAATTACGGAAAAGGGGGCAAAAATGAGGGTATTAGTTGTAGAAAAAACCTCGGCAGAGCAAGCGGCAACTGCGCGGCGCTTGGAGGCTATTGATCGAGTTGATAAAGACACGCTTGATTTATCGGTGAGTCTCTCAGACGACGCAAGTGTCTTTGAGCGAGCTGAGGGGTGCGATGTAATTCTTATCGGAGCCAGCGTTGGAGAGCATGCCCACGATATAGCAAGGCAGACTAAATCGCGCTTTCCACAGGTTGATATCCTGCTAGTAGTCTCAAATCAGTCGTATTCATGCGGAGCTTTTCGCTCTGCTTTTACCCATGGTACGCGCAAGGTTTTTGCTGAATCCGCTCCTATGCTCGACGTTGTCCAGGAGCTGATGAGCATTAATGAGCAGGTTCGTTCGCGTAAGAACGCACGGGCCAGTCGCGTCATCGCAGTTATGCAAGCAAAAGGTGGTGTTGGGACTACTTCAACATGTGCTGCTCTAGCGGAGGTGTGCGCTCAAAATGGACAGAGATCGATGTTATGGGCTCTCGATATTGAAACACGTGACCTGTGTCGCGCTCTCATGGTCGAAGGCGAGCAGCCGGCGATCGTTCGTGAGTTCATTCAAGGAGAACGAGAGGTATCACGTGAATCGCTGCGTCAAGCATTGATGCCGGTATCAGATCATATATCAGTTCTGCCCCCTCCAGATCACATGGGCGCTTGCATAGATTATGTCGGACGGGTTGATGGACTCGAAACGATTCAATCGATTATCGATCTATCCCGCATCACCCATGAGAATGTGATTATCGACCTTGGAGGACGTATCGGCCCTGCCGCAGCTGCGATTATGAGGAGCGCTGACGCTGTAGTAATTATGCTTGATGATTCCCTCCTTGGTCTGTCAGCAGCACGTTTCCTGCTTCCAACCCTACGGTCGGTGGTTAAGAATCCTGAATCAATCTACTTCCTGTGCTCCGGAATTGGTGTCCCACAGAGTGAGCTAGCTCGGCAGATTGAACAGGAGATCGATTGTGGCTCTCAGGCATGGAGCCTTCCTGCGATTCCTTTCGATGCGGCAGCTGCTAGGTGGGCCGGATCAGGGACCACCATGTACAGCACCGCCAAAAGGCAGACACAACGGGTATTTGAAGAGATAGCCACCGGTTTGGGATTACTAAACTTAAGTGAGCCTGAAGTTAAGTCAGTTCGATTTAGACCGCAGCTATTGGGTACTAAACCGAGCCTCTCGGCGTTAACTGCCGCAGTGGTGGTTGGATTCGTTAGCTTATTCACATTCCTTTGGCACCGAGTGTAGGTGCCTAGTTGCTGTTGAACCTTAGGAGCTTATATGGCGTATTTCGGAGGGGGAACCTCAGCAAAACCTTGGTCGAAGCTTGATCTTCGTTTTATAGCGATCTTTGCGCTTTCGTTCTGTGGCATCGTTGTATCACTAATCCTTGCAAAAGACCTGCCTATATTTAAGTCAACGGTTGCCTCTCTCCCTGCCCAAGCTGCAACGCTTGAGCGAGCCCCGAGGATCGCTACCGCGCCTATGTTGATAGCGCTTAAAGAGATCCCGGCAGGTGCCGCGATAACTCCTAGCCTCTTTAGGCTGGAGTCGCGACCGATTGACGGGGTCGAGCAGCAGGTAGTTAGTGACTTCGATTCAGTCAAGGGAGCAGCAACTCGACTTGTCATCGCAGCGAATACGCCACTACTTAAAACGGCGATCACCAAGGCTAGCACAGCTACGGATATTACAAGTCGGATCCCGAACGGATACAGAGCGGTATCAATCTCGGTTGACGCGCAAAGTGGGGTGGAGGGCTGGGTGCAACCAGGAGCCGCCGTTGATATCACCTGGGCAACCGATCAAGAGCAGCAAGCAGTTGTCTCAACTATCGTCGAGAACGCACGGGTTCTCTCGGTAGAGAGAAGCCTAGAGCCTAAGCCGCAGGTAAAGGGTGAGACGCCAGAGCCGATGCGTCCGAATCTTATTACCTTACTGGTAGCGATCGCCGATGCTCAGAAGATTCACCTAGCTAAAGCATCCGGTAGCTTAAACCTAAGCCTACGCGGAGCAGAGGATGCATCTAAAGTTGGCAGCTCAATTATCTCTAGCGAAACGCTTTTGACCCGCAGAGATGTGCGCAACGCTTTCAAGGAGAAGGTTACTGTTGATGGCAAGGATTTTGTGCTCGTTCGCGGTAACTTAGTTGCCCTTGAAGAACTCGAGAAGACTCACAATACGCTCGTTGTGAAGCAGTGATAAGATGTTTCAGGCGTTTAAAGAAACCGAGAGAGGATCTGTTTTTGTTGAGGCAGTTATTGTCATGCCGCTATTACTTCTTTTAATCGCTGGTATGATTCAGTTTGGCTACTTTTTCGGCCTGCTTAGCAATCTACGCAGCGCCTCAACCTTAGCCGCCCGTAGCGCGGTGCTCGGTACGGGGCTAAGCGCTACTGAGGTCTGCGATAATGCTCGGCGAGCGCTTTCTTCGATGTTTGATCCGACAAGACTTACCTGCGCTACAAATCCAGTAACTCTGCCAGTGGCCGCTAATTCACCGGTCACGATTTCGCTTTCGTATCCAGCGCCGGTTATCGCTAGTTTCGGTGGTTTTGGTTCAGAAGGGGTGTGGACGGTACGAGCAGATACAACGATGCAGTGATGAAAGAACCTATGAGCGGAGATTGTAGTAAAGCCAGAGACCAAAGAGGATTTGCAGTTTTGTTAGTATCGATGTTTCTCTTTGTAATACTGGGCTTTATGGGCTTTGCGCTAGATCTAGCGCGCGTATATGACCAACGCCAGCAGATGCAGATAGCGGCAGATGCTGCGTCGCTAGCGGCGGTTAATGTGCTTGGCTCAGGAGTAAGCTATTCGTCTGTATTGGCTACTATCACTGCGGTAGCCGAAGCTAATTCAGTGATGCTAGAGGAGATAACCGAGGTTATGCCGCTGTGTGGAGCGTGGGCCGATGGACAGTTTTATCCGCAGTCCGCGGGGGTCTGCGATCAAAGCGCAACAGCTGTACGGGTAACTATTAGGCGCGCAGTACCGCAGGGCTTTTTTAGCTTTTTACGTACGGCCGGGACGACCTTAGTTGCCAACGCGACTAGCTATAAGCCGCTCAATTCTCCTGGTAATTGCATACGACCATTCGGCGTAGAGTCATCGTATCTTACTAACCTAAATCTACAACAAGGAGCAACATTCACCATAAGCGGCACGCAAGGTGCGGGAAACTGGGGAAAGATCGATCTTGATGGAAACTCATCCTCCGGTGAGCAGTACACCAGTCTAATGCTGAGCAATCTCTGTGATGAAGCTATCGCTGCTGGAAATGATGTGTCAGTTGGAACTGGAAACGCGCAGATCCGCCAGGTGTTCGATACGCTCTTGATGGATTCTAGCTCTCCGTATGCCTATCAAGGGATGGTGTTTGCGGTTACAACTGATTTTCCGGCGGGAAATGGCGTGGTGACGATCTTAAAGTTTATTAGGGTTGATCTGGTTTCTCAACGAGGAAACGGGCAGGGGTGGCAGGGAACGTTTAGGTTAGTTGATGCCGATGCCGAACCAGATAGTCAAGAATCAC
The DNA here is from genome assembly GCA_040402735.1 of Bdellovibrionota bacterium. Classification (GTDB taxonomy): domain Bacteria; phylum Bdellovibrionota_C; class UBA2361; order UBA2361; family OMII01; genus OMII01. The sequence goes on along the minus strand of JBBALZ010000116.1, from coordinate 6,242 downwards.
CGAAGCGACAGTTGATGCAGTAGTAAAACAAGGGGGAATCTGATGGAGAAGCCTAACGATACAGTGGACACTAACTTCATTAAAGATCTTTTTTCAAGCGCCGCAGATTATGTACGTAAAGTTCCAGCACCAGAGTATACGCACCACAGGTCGGCTGAAGGATATCAGCAAAATCATTCGAGTGCGCCGGCATCAAGTGACGCGAACAGAGCGCACGAGCAGACATCGTCTCATGAGGCTGGCCAGAAACGTCAGAGACTTGTGACTAGTTGGAAATTATCGCCACTGGCATCTGAGATATTACGGGCGGCACGCAGCGAGCTTGGAAAGAACGCCGAGCAGCAACAAGCTCAGTTTGATGCGGTTGCCACTGAGAGAGATGTAGCAACAGCAATCGACCGAGCTATGACTAATTACAAAGAGCAGTTAAGCGAGGTTGAGCGTGCTGAGCTTATCGTGCATCTTCGCACGGATCTACTCGGGTGGGGCGTTCTTCAACCGCTGATTGATGATCCGAATGTGACCGATATCCATGTGTATGATTTCCGCACCGTAGTTTGTCAGCGAGGGAAAGTTAGCGAGAGTACGGCACTCCAATGGCCAACACGAGAGGCGTACGCGGCGTTTATCGATCGCCTCTTGATGAGGATCGGGAAGTCCCTCTCAACGCAGCAGCATACAGTTGACGGAGCTTTTCCTGATGGTACCCGCGTGTGTGCTATACATGAGAGTGTCTGCGTAGGTTGCGGGCCGCTTCTCTCGATTCGCGTTCCGCGCATCTCACACACAACCCTAGAGATGCTTGTCGGATTCGGCTTGGCTCCACAGCTGGTGATCGACTACTTAGCCGCGATTACGAGGTGGGGACAGGCCACGATGCTGATTGCTGGCGAAACAGGAACTGGGAAGACCACATTACTCAAAGGCTTGAGCACGCAGTTTGATCCGACAGAGTCGATAGTGACGGTAGAAGACACCCCTGAGCTCAATTTTAAGCACTCCTTTCTGCGTTCGCTAGTCTCTAGACCGCCAAACGTTGAAGGGGTTGGTGAAGTGACCCTGCAGGAGCATATTAAGGCGACCCTGCGAATGACTCCTAATCGGGTTATTCTTGGGGAGATGCGCACTCCGCAAGCCGCGGAGGCTTTTCTTGAGAGCGCTCAAACTGGTCACACAGGGATGTCAACGCTGCACGCACGTAACGCTCGTGAAACTCTGGTGCGACTCGAATCACTTTTAGGTCGAGTACAGAAGTCGGTCGCCATTGATATCATTCGCCAGCAGATAGCGCTTGCGGTGGACGTTATCGTTTGGATGTTCAGAGACAAGACCACGGGTAGACCGCGGATCGGCGAGGTCATAGAAGTTGGGCACTTCGTTGAGGGGAGTATTCAAGTGAAACCGATCTTTAAGTACGATCTGACACAGGAGCAGCCAACATGGTTAATCGAGTCTTGGAGCAGCTACTTTGATTCAGTTTTAATAGGAGCTGGAATACTCCTTGGTCAACAGGGGCCGACGTTGCACTTAGCGCACGGGCCGGATAGTAACAATTCACCAAAGCTGCGTAAGGCGCGAGGAGGTGGTTAGTGCTTAATGAATCACTTACTCTACTGATGGCAGCAGGACTCGGGATTATAAGTCTTCTCTGTCTCCTGTTAAGTATCAAACAGAAGTCGCCTAGTTTATTCGTTACAGGAGGACGTAAGCTATCAAAGGTAATTAGTGCCCAGTCTAGTCTTGGAGCGAGTCTGGCCTCTACGACCACAAAAAAAGCACCACCTCAATTGATTCCAACAGTAAAGGTGCCTAATCACCAGAGAAAACGCTCTGGTAAATTAAGTGTCGCTAGACTCCTTAAATACGCTCAATGGAGTATATCTGTTCCGGTATTCTACCTCTTATCGCTTGGTATTAGCGCCGTGATATTGGCGCTAATCGCACCGTACACAAATATACTGACTAAATTTGTGTGTATCTTTTCTGGGCCAATTATTATGCAAGCGGCGCTCATGCGGAGTGTTGAGCGCAGAAGTAACCGATTTGACTCTGATTATCCGCAGTTTCTTTTGGCGGTAGTCGGATTGCTCAAGACGGGACTTACGTCCTCAGGCGCGCTGCAGGCTGCAGCGGATGGTCTAGATGATCAATCGCTAGTTAGAGAAGAGGTGCTGCTTATGCTTGAACGGACCAAGGTCGGGGTTCTTGAAGAGCAGTCAATCGGTCGATTTGGTGAGGATATACTGCACCCAGAGATCGAGCTCTTTGTGCAGGCGCTTTTGCTCAGTAATAAGCTTGGAGGAACGCTATCGGATTCTCTTGAGCGTTTGTCGAGGCAGGTTCGGAGGCGACAGTTTTTTAAGAGCTCAGCCAAGGCGGCGGTTGGACTCCAGAGAGGTTCACTTTTCGCTGTGTCAGGAATACTCGTTGCTTTGCAGGTGTATTTAGCCTGGATCGTTCCTGACCTTATGATGGCTGGTATCAGGAGTAAATTCGGCTGGCATATATGGCAAGGGGCTGGTCTTTGTATAGTGGTGGCATTTATCTGGGTGCGGCGTATTACTAACATCAAGGTGTAGAGATGGAGAATTTAAGCTTGATGCCTATTTTAATCATCGCTCTGGGAGCACTTTGCGCCGGAGCGCTGCTGGGGTGTGTCGTTTCTCAAATGCGCTCAACGCGAGTGGTTCGGGCTTTAGGTGGAGTGGGAGGTGTGACGCCAGATCGTAGAGAGGGTAGGCTTTCAGCGCCGATCAGCCAGGTAGTTGCACACAGTAATCTGATAAAAGATAGCGCGTATTTAAAACAGCAATCAAAGCATAAACGAGTATCTCTCGAAGAGCAGTTTTTTCAGGCGGGATATCTCGCAGCTGAAGATCAGAGCCGTTTCTTTTTCATTAGATCATCGTGCATAGTTCTATTTCCGCTAGCCCTCGGAGCTTTGACCTATTGTGTGGGAGCACAATTGTGCCTTGTGGGAATAGCTTTAGGAATCGTTGCTGGCAGACAGGTGCCGATATCTCTTTTACGACGCGCGAAAGAGAGGCGTGATGATGAGATCGTATTTTATCTCCCCCTTGTAATCGATCAGCTCGTTATCGGTGTGAGTAGTTCGTTAGATATCGGGCCGTGTATGAAGTGGATACTTGAGATGGCTGATGATCGCGATTCTCACAACGCGGTTACAGAGCTTTTGCGGTATTCACAAAATTACATGCGATCCGGTGTCGGATTAGAGGAATCTTTGCTTGAAGTGGGGAGACTCTCTGGGCACGCTGAACTGAAGCACGTTCTGATGTCTCTATCACGAGTTACTAAGCATGGTGGAGATATAACCAGGCAGTTACAAGAGTTAGCGAGTGCCGTGACAGCTCAGAGAGAGGCGCGGATCGATGGTAAGGTAAAGAAGCTAGAGCTAGAAGCTACTGGACCAGTAGGGCTAGTTTTTGGAGCGTTCATGGTTACTTTGTTAGTTACTCTCGGAAGTCAGATGGCGTTGATGTTTAAGTAGGGGGGGGGTGGGAGATCCCACAATCATGCCAAGTAAGCTGGATTTTCCCGATCGGCACTAGTGGGACTTGCGAGAGCAGGTGTTATTTGAAGAGAATTGCGATGCCCTGAGCACCTCATTTTAGCGATATCTAGATCAGCGCAAATCTGTCATAATCACTATATCATCGGAGGTTATCGAGTATAGAGCCGAAGGGTCTAGGAAAGCATCTCGATGTGCTCGTCCCAATAAAGGTCGCAAAAAAATGTCGCTCCTTAACTGAGTCTGTCGGTCAAGTGAAGTGTGTAGAGGCGTGGAATGTTAGTGTGAGAGATAGGCGGGGTAGCCTAGTGGCTAAATAGCTGCTCAGATTCGGCGTACGCGTTAGCGGCAAACGGGATCTGCGTGTCATTTTCATACACAGCAAGATACCTTGCGCGAAAATCATCGGTCAGCGATTTGTTTTATCCGAATCCCAGCTCCCCTAGCGCATCCATCCATGGCAGTATCTCGATTGAATGCCGCACCCGGGGAAGCTCTTCGCGACAGATACAGATTTTCCGGATCTCGGGGTAGTCATCGTGAAGCTGAAGCAGATGCTTAAGGTGGGCATCGGTAACGTTAGCTGAGTGCTTAATTTCGATAAATGTTAGCGATCCATTTGGTGCTTCAAGAACAAGGTCGACCTCTGCGCCGCCATGAGTTGCCCAGTAATAGAGCGCGTATTTAGTTCGTTTATACGAGTTACATCGGATTATCTCGTTTGTGACAAATTGCTCAAATAGACGTCCTGATTCCTGTGATGTCGGTTCGCGCGTTCCGCTGGTGCCCGACAAGGTGCGTGTTACTCCGGTATCAAAGAGGTAGAATTTTGGCGCGTGGAGCTGTTGCTTGCGAAGGGACCTTTCGTAGGCGGGCACCATAGTTCCGATAAGTGTTTCTTCAAGGATAGTGAAGTAGGTTTGAACGGTTTTTGGATCTACTCCGATATCATTGGCGATCTTCGCGAAATTGATTACTGTCCCCGAACACTGACCTGCGATTCGGAGGAACTTCTTGAAAGGAGTGACCTTGCGGATGAGCTGTTCCTCTAATATCTCTTCTGCCAAATAGGTCTCTACGTACGACTCGAGGAAGAGTTCCCGTTCAAGGTCTGTGGAGAGTGAGAGCACTTTAGGCAACGTGCCCCAGATGAGGGTCTCGTTCAGCGAGAAGTGGCTTTCCATCTCAGCGCTCGTCAGCGGGAAAAGGTGGTAGACAAACGCCCGACCAGCAAGCAGATTCGCGCCACCCCTCTTCAATTTGCGAGCGCTCGAACCGGTAAGGGCAAAGAGAAGGGGCGTTGACTCAATAAGGTGATGAACCACATCGAGAAGCGCGGGAATCTTCTGCACCTCATCGATGAAGACCCATTTTAAATGAGGGTTCAGTTGCCGTGCCGATTTAACAATATCAATCAGCTCCTCAGGCCGATCGGTAAGCTTCCGCTCCTGGGTTGGTTTGAGCAGATCGACACTCAACATCTCCCCCGATGGAAGGAGCTCCTTAATCAGAGTGCTCTTGCCGGTACCCCGAGCGCCAAAAAGAATAAAGCTGTGTGATTGCAATATTTTGACGGTGCGGTGGAATCTCATCAAGAAGAGTATACTCCGTTTTTTGGTTGAGAAAAAGGAGTATGTTCGGATTGAGAGCAAATGAAAATACTACCTCGGGACTTTGACCCTAAATTCGGCAGTTGCGGAGGGTGAAAATGGTGCAGATACTCGAAAGCACTTTAGGATTTTGATATTTGCGGAGGCTTAAGCCCTGGCACAGTCAGGGTGAGCACCGCAAATTTAAAAGCCTAGAGTGATTTCCAGTAGATGCGCCATTTTTGAGACCCGCAACTGCTGAATTTAGGATTATCTGAGGTGGCTCGACTCAGCCATCACCGGAGTGCCACAACGGTTCAGCTACTTAAAAATAGAATCCGTAGGGAGTAAAACGCTACTTAGTTTCAATGTGAGGTCTACGCACAAAGAAGAAGGGGGGTTGATTAAAGGCAGGCCAAATAGCGCTCTCACGTTAGTCAGTTTGGCTGTAAGTAAGTCGCGCGCGGCCAGTGACCCGACCACCTGCCTTGAAACACCTTCGACCGGCATGTCTGTTATCAAGAGATCGTTTAACGCGAGCTGGTCACCTCGCAAGTTCGTCACAATGACTCGGTGATCCGGTAACAGTTGAAAATCCTCATTCAGGTAGCATTGGCCATTAGGGTGTCGCGCAAGCCTTCTTAAGGGCTCTCTCCTAAGCAAAAGTTCGCCTCGGTCGGACCACACCTCCAGCTCAAAATCAAAAAAACGCGCCAAGTTAAGCGTAGGCACACCGGACTTGCCATCCCTAACCCCCGCCCCCTCCTCCCCAGAAATACGGTCGGGAACATCACAAAACATCTTTACCTGTTCATTCTTAAACATAATCCCCTCACAAACATTAAATTTAAAATCTACTTTCTTATCTTTATGCAGTATCTGCACAAAGTAGTAACCTATCTAATCAGGGCATGCCAATTGTCACGCTATCTACTGGAAAGAATTGGCATTCCTGATAGGGATACAAATGCGCGGCCAAGTGTCGTTAAATTTATTAAATACAGCGCGTTCCGCGCTTTTTTGGCCCCGTTTAAGGTGAGAGAATTGCCAAGCCCTAATGGCAGCGTAGGGCTTCTCAATCCCTAATCTAACCACCTAAAATACCGATGTTTTTTTTAATC
>JBBALZ010000115.1:0-10456 GCA_040402735.1 Bdellovibrionota bacterium | reverse complement strand
GTTGCGGGTCTGAAAATGGCGCATCTACTCAAAATCACTTTAGGCTTTTGAATTTGCGGTGCTCACCCTGACGGTGCCAGGGTTTAAGCCTCCGCAAATATCAAAATCCTTTGTGCTTTCGAGTATCTGCACCATTTTCATCCTCCTTAACTGCCGAATTTAGGATTATCCTAAATTCGGCAGTTGCGGCAGCATTTCCTGAGTAGTAGTTACTTAGGTTCAACGAGCGTGCAGAACTGTGATATGTGCAGCGATTCTTGTCCGAGCTGAGGAAAGATTAGGCCAACATTCTTTTTAAGTTGATTAGGTCTTTATAGTTTCCGGTAATTCTAGTAGTGTGACTACCGGAATTGCTAACTATCTGTAATCATGGAATATAAAAGGGCTCTTGGGATAAGGATAAAGGCTCTTGCCGAGACTTTTCCAGCTGTAGTTGTGACCGGTTCTCGTCAAGTGGGCAAAACCACACTGCTTCGCAGCTTGTTCCCCCAGCATCGGTATGTTTCGCTTGATCTGCCTTCTGAAGCTAGTCGAGCAGAACTTGAGCCTGACCTTTTTCTAGCTAAAATCGCCGGGCCTCTCTTAATAGACGAGGTGCAGTATGCGCCACAGCTGTTTAAGCATATCAAGGCCGCCATAGACGCCGATCGCTCTCTTTGCGGTCGATTCATACTTACGGGCTCTCAGAAATTCGAGTTAATGAGAGGATGCTCGGCGACCGGGTGCGTGACATGCTAATTGCTTGCCGTACAGTAGAGCCATTTCCCTTGCCCCATGGCGTCAGTGCGATTAATGCCGCTGATATGTCAGGTATATTTATTTGTAACTACTCAGCAAATTCTGCCGCAATAACGTTAGCCCCTATTAAGGGGCGGCTTTGCGGAGCAAAGCGGGGTGGAGATAATCCTAAATTCGGCAGTTAAGGAGGATGAAAATGGTGCAGATACTCGAAAGCACAAAGGATTTTGATATTTGCGGAGGCTTAAACCCTGGCACCGTCAGGGCGAGCACCGCAAATTCAAACCTCACCCGCGCCGTTTAAGTGGTATAACCTTTGCGGCACCTGTACCTGCATTTGCTCCTGCTGCAACAGCTATTGTAGCAGTCATAGCAGCAGGAACAGTACGATTATCTTCTCCACCCCTCATCGAACGTGTAGAAATCGGCTCAACTACCGACTGCTCATCAAGCAGTTCAATCGTCGAAAGCACAGTTGCGCTCTCCTCACTGAGCTCGGCGGCCGGTCTAACCACCCTGCTGCGCTTGATTAGCAGATCTAGCTCGTGATGAGCTGCTTGCCCAGCTTGCACCCGTGCTTTAAGGCTAACTAAAGAGTTAGCTAAGGTACTCGCCTTAATGAAATCACCGCGTTCTGCTGCCGCCACTAGTTCTCGCTGTTGAATTACGAGCTCACTCTCACTAGTACGCCACAGCGCCTGAAATTCATTCCGGATAGCGAATATATCGTGCACTACCTTTTTAGTAGATGGTGACTCGACTGCGCTAGTTAACTTTCGAAGTAAAAGGCTATTAACCTCCCGCCATTCAGATACCTGCACAGCCGAAAGCTCAGGCGAGGCACCCTCAACACGGGCCATCGCTTGACCTGCGGAGTTTGTGTACAAACGGAGCGCACGTCTGCTCTTTTGTATCAGGGCTACTACTCGGGAGCGAAACGATTCAGATTCCATGCTTTTAACTTAAAACCGCGACCAGTCGTTGGAGGAAAAACGGAAGCCCTAATGTGTACCAACCAATGACAGGCAAATCAATACTTTTCTTTAGAACAGCGCTTTGCAACAAGAACTAAAGAGGGGGGGGGTAAATGCGCGCAACGCAAACTCCTTCTCTAGCAAGTAGACGGCAAGAGAATTGTACAAATTTGGGCTAATGTAACACAAATAGATCGAACTAAATAGCGCTCAGATTTTAAGACTCTTTCTCAGTCAATGAATGGAAATCAAAGGCCGCCCACCTATTCTTTATTGTTTCGTAGAGCCGCGAAAACTCACCGCCCTCGATCGTTTTCCGGATATTCGCCATAAAATCGAGGTAGTGTGTCAGGTTATGGATACTTGCAAGCTGCGGCCCGAGCATCTCTCCCACCTTGAATAGATGCTGAATATAGGCCCGCGAGTAGCGGCGGCAAGCCAGACAATTGCACGTGATATCGATCGGACCAGTGTCCTCCGAGTATCGAGCGTTCTTGATGTTTAAAAAGGGCGGATCCGCGTTCACAAAAACTCGACCAAATCGTCCCGAGCGGGTCGGCATTACGCAATCAAATATATCCACACCGCGATTCACGGCCTCAATAATATCTTCCGGTGTGCCTACCCCCATCAGATAGCGTATATGAGAAGATGGAAGCTGCTGGACATGATAGCTAAGCACCTCATACATGGCGTCCTTGGGCTCACCAACACTCAAGCCACCTATCGCGTACCCATCAAAGGGAATCTCCCGGATCTGTTCTGCAGAGCGGGTGCGCAGCTCACGGTGCAGCGCGCCCTGAGTTATGCCAAACATGCACATCTCAGGATCCGTACGCGCAGCAAGTGATCGCTTTGCCCAACGGATGGTCATCGCTAGTGACTTCTCAATCGCATCAAACCCGAGGGTGCTCGGTGGACATTCATCGAGTACCATGGCGATATCTACTCCCATCGTCTGCTGCACCTCAATCGATTTCTCCGGCGATAAAAACTGCTTAGAGCCATCAAGATGCGAGCGAAACTCAACACCATCCTCCGATATGGAGCGAATCCCCTTTAAGCTAAAAACTTGATAGCCGCCAGAGTCACTCAAGATAGGCCCCTGCCAACCAGAAAATGTGTGGATCCCCCCTACCCGTCGGATACGTTCATGACCAGGCCTGAGCCATAGGTGATAAGTATTTACAAGCATCACCTCTGCCCCACACTCAGCGAGACGTTCCACATCAACACCCTTTACGGAGGCCTTGGTTCCAACTGGCATAAATGTTGGGGTGTCAAAGATTCCCTTGCGAGCTCTAAAAGATCCGCGGCGTGCTTCCCCACACTTTTGCTTTAGCTCGTATCTTATATTGCTCATACGATAATCATCCCATCGCCATAACTTAAAAATCTGTAGTCACGCTTGAGTGCTTCCTGGTACACACGATTAAGAAGCTCGGCCCCAAGCAGCGCCTCAACCAGAAGCAGATGCGTCGTCCGCGGTTGATGGAAGTTTGTCACCAGCACATCTATCAGCTTAAAGGTAAAACCGGGCTGAATAAACAGCTCAGTAGAACCGATCTGACCGCGTACAGCTTGATCACGAGCAGCACTTTCGAGCGCTCGCACCACCGTTGTCCCTACAGCGACTACTCGACCCCCACTGGTTCGCGTCCCTTGCAGTCTATCCAGAACCTCGTGTGGGACAATAAAGCGCTCACTGCTCGGCGTACGTAGCACACCGTTGACAATAATGGGCTGAAAGCTCGCAGTCCCTACGTGCAGCGTTATTCGATCAACAAGACACCCCGGCCAAATTTCTAGTCCTGCGACCAACTCCTCTGTAAAGTGCAGCGAGGCTGTTGGTGCAGCGACAGAGCCCGGGTGCACCGCAAAGACACTCTGATAATCAACCCGATCTTGATCATCCGCGCGGCCATTACGAATATACGGAGGGATCGGCATGGTGCCGTGGATCTGAATAAGGTCAGCTACACTTGAAGTAGATCCGGTCAAAAAGCGCAGTCGTAACCGTTCTTCGCTCGGAGATGGCAACACCTCCGCACAAAGCTCCTGATTAAAGTATATCTGCTGTGCAGCTCGAATCTTTCGCATAGGAAATCCGAGCGCGCTCCAGGTATCTCGCTCAACTTCCTCGATGAGCACCACCTCAACTGCATAGCCATCAGCAGCTTCAAGGCACCCAAATAGCCTAGCCGGAATAACCTTTGTGTCGTTAAACACAAGGTGATCGCCTAGCTTGAGATACTGGCCTATATCGCGAAACGTCCGGTGCTCAATAGTCCCTGTTCGGCGCGATACGACCAGCATCTTAGCTGATTCGGGCGGATGAACTGGTCGCTGAGCAATACGCTCATCTGGGAGCTGGTAGCTATAGGGAAGAGCTGTGGTCATACGGCTTGTACCGAGCGTCGTCACCGCATACAGGGGCTTGAAAACGATCTATTGTTTACTAAAAGCCTTTAGAAAATCGATCGGCATCGGGAAGAGAATCGTCGAGTTATTTTCGGAAGATATCTGCTTTAAGGTCTCTAAATATCGGAGTTGCAGTGACATATTCTCCTTGGACATAATTCCAGCAGCCGCAGTTATCTTCTCAGCAGCTTGGTATTCACCCTCTGCCTGAATAATCTTTGCACGACGTTCACGTTCAGCCTCTGCTTGACGCGCCATAGCCCTACGCATCTCTTGCGGGAGGTCGATATCCTTTACCTCAACGGTAGAGACCTTAATCCCCCACGGATCCGTGTGGCGGTCGAGTATCTCCTGAACGCGCATATTGATCTGTTCGCGCTTAGCCAATAGATCATCTAGCTCAGCCTCTCCGCACACGCTTCTGAGCGTTGTTTGTGCTATCTGGCTGGTTGCATAGAGAAAGTTCTCTACTGTCAGTACTGCTTGCGCCGGATCAACAACACGGAAGTACAAGACGGCGTTGACCTTAATCGAGACGTTATCACGTGTAATGATATCCTGTGGAGGAATATCCATCGTAATTACACGAGTATCGATTCGGATCATCTCGTCTACAAAAGGGATTACGAAGTTTAGTCCCGGCTGCCTGACGCCTTTGAAGATTCCGAATCGGAGAACGACACCACGCTCGTAAGCCTTTATGGAAAAAGCGCTTAGGTAGAGAAGTGCGATAAGCGCCGCAGCAACGATGAAAATAATCCCTCCCATAGCCTCTCCTATCTTGTTTCCTATACTCTTCTATTTGCCACTCTCTGCTTTCTGTACTCGACTTACAACCAGTACTAAGCCAGCCCGAACTTGGCGCACCTGAACAGTATCATCTTTCTGGATGATTCCGCCATCGGATGTAGCCTTCCACAACTCTCCTCGGGCAAAAACTAGCCCCTTCTGGGTGAAGGTATCCTGCGCGATTCCTTGCTGCCCCACCATCCCCGTAGGATCATCGACTTCGCCAGGTGTGATGGTTTTCCAGACCAAAGCAACTATCGCTAGGACCACAAGGAGAGCCACCAAGCCGAACATCCAAACAGTTATCGCACCAGACATACCCGAGGAGCCCCTTGCTATAGCCGTGGGATAATCAGCTTGAGGTGCTCCCAGAATCGGCGCTTGGTCTCAACCACCTGAGCTACCTCCGAGAGCGCATGACTAGTAAGAACTACTGCGCCGCTAATCTCTTTGACCGTGCCAGGAGCCAGCGTCCCCCCGCACAAAATGACTACTGGGGCAGCGATCTTAGCCACCAAGCCCTCAAGAGCCTCACCTGAGCACGATTCCATAGGCGCTCCCAGTATCGCGCAATCCTCAAGTGTTAAACGGAGACCCTTTGTGCAGATCGCTTGAGCGAGCGTAGAGAGCCCCTGATCGAGCGTCTCGGGCACACCAACAGCTATGATAGCGCACCGCAGCGCCTTTACCGTAGAGACTTTTTGCGCACTTCGTAATGCAGCGGTTGGAATCCCACCCGGATACAAACGGCTCACCCGATCAAGGAGGGCTGCTATCTGAGCGTTTCCTAGTTCGTAACTAGTTAGAATTGACGACATCTCTATCTCTTTGCACCTACAGACTTAAAAACTAAGCGATACGTTCTCTTATAACCGCGTAACGATCTCCTCCCATATACTGCAGGCGATTGATCTCTTGCTGGCTGTGTTCAAGGCAATACTACCCCCTTGGGCATCGACTATCCAGCACCGATTTGTGTTTCCTTCAAATGCATCATTAGCGAGATTACCCACAATAATATCGACATTTTTCCTCACTGCCTTACTCTGCGCTTCACGGATAAGAGCCGCCTCTCCGTCGGTCTCAACAGCGAATCCTACCAGGTACGGCCGCCGCTTTTCCCCGCGACGCTCACCGAGATCACGCACGATATCTATATTGGGCGTAAGCTCGATCGACGACGGCGCGGAGGATTTCTTTATTTTAGATTCGCCGGGGTGAGCCGGTCGGAAATCGGCAACTGCTGCCGCCATAATCACAATATCTGCTTGCGCAGACTGCCCCCTATCAAACACCTCGTGCACAACAGCTTGGTGCATCTCTTCTGCAGTCATCGTTTGCCGAGAAACAACCTCACACGGCAGAACAGGTTTGTATCCTAACGGGCCGTGTACCAGTGTCACGTGAGCACCGCGACGATACGCCTCTCGCGCAAGCGCTACCCCCATCTTTCCCGACGAGCGATTTGAGAGGTAGCGAACTGGATCGAGAGCCTCACGAGTTGGTCCTGCGGATATCACCACTCGCTTTCCAACGAGATCTCCCGGCCCAAGAACTCGCTCGGTCTGAGCGTATATCTCTGGAGCACTGGCGAGTCTTCCACTACCAGTCCAGCCGCAAGCAAGAGCCCCTGCCTCCGGCTGAACGATCGCCACTCCTCGACATCTAAGCAAATCAAGGTTTTCCTGCGTGCGAGGATGCTCAAGCATATTAACGTTCATTGCGGGGGCAATAACGACTGGCGCCTTGGTAGCCAATACGACAGCTAGCAGACTTGATTCTGCAAAACCAAAGGCCATTTTTGCGATACAATCTGCAGTGGCTGGAGCGATAACGACTACATCAGCCCAATCAGCGAGATCGATGTGTCCTATGTTTCCTCGGGTGCCCTCATCCCAGAAGCTCTCAGCTACTGGATTACCAGTGAGCGCCTGGAACGTCAGCGGAGACACGAACTGGGTTGCCGATTTTGTCATTACAACCCGAACTTTGAAGCCCCTACGCATAAAAAAGCGAGCCAGCTCTGCTGCCTTATAGCAGGCTATTGAGCCGGTGACCCCGAGTACGAGATGTTTTTGTTTATGCCCTGATTTTGAATTCACATGGGGTAGGATACCCCACATCGGCAAGAGAGTCTAAGAGGTTACGGGGGAAAGGACTGGCATTCCTGCTAGGGATAAAAATGCGCGGCTAAATCCCTTTAAACTCATTAAATACAGTAGGTTCCACGCATTTTTGGCCCCTTTTTAGAGAAGGGAATTGCGATGCCCTAAAGCGCCCTGAGGATCTGTTCGTGCGCTCGAGGACAGGTTGACACTAAGATCTCAGGAAGTATCCGTTTGGGAGACTCACGGAAATTCGCCATCGCGTTTCCGGAAAAGTCAGTCACTGTTGCCCCAGCCTCCCGTGCTATGAACGCGATAGCGCCGCCGTCAATAGCCTGACAAGGAGCGCTAATACTAGCCAACGCTCTGTCTATGAGGATATCGGTAGAGTTATAAAGACCTGGATTTTTCGCATACTCAACCATGATATCTCGCACATCGAAGAGCGGCGCAAGCTTCCTAACCATCTCAGGCTGATTGAATACCAGCACGGAACCAGAGGTGGCGGTAAGTAGTAGGCGCGTCCCCCTTGCACCCAGCAAAGCCTCTGAGTGCGTGAGAACGTAGGCCCCTTCACCCTTTATCGCTATATAGCAACGGTCAAGTCGTGGCTGGAAAAGCAACGCCCCAACCAATTCACATCGGTCGTGAATAGCCACGATAATCTGATATTGATCTCTATTGTCGAGGTAGTAGCGAGTACCATCAATCGGATCGAGAAGCACCTCTAGCGGTGCGTCTTGTCTGAAATACTTTACGTTTAGAGATTGCTCGTGCTCCTCTGAAAAGAAGCTCAACCCCGGAAACTGAGAGAGCATCACGACCTCCAGATAGCTTTGAATTGTCAGATCGGCGTCAGAGAGAGCTTGATGAAACGAGGTGGCGCCACTCTTAGCGGATTGCTCCCCAACTCTATTTTGAATACAGGCGCTGTATCTGCCAGCAGTCGCTATATGTGGGAGGACGTGTCGGATGATGTCAGTGGGTGTAGGTGTCATGGGACTATATGTTGCAGTTTTCAACTCAGAAAAGGATTAGTGCGTTTTTCTTCACCAATCGTCGTATCATCACCGTGACCACTCAAAACTCGGGTATCTTCGGGCAACGTCAGGAGCTCTCGGCTAATGCTATCAATTAACTGCTGGTGGTTTCCACCCGGAAGGTCGGTTCTACCTATTGAGCCCTGAAACAAGGCATCACCGCTGACTACCAGATGCTCACTTGGAAAGTAGAAGCTCAAGTGCCCAGGCGAATGCCCAGGTGTAAAGAGAACCTGGGCGGTGACATTACCAACTTGGAGCTCCTCACCCCCACGGAGCTCTCGCGTCGGTTCCGGACACGCGGGCCACTGTTGCTCTGGCAATCCATACATCGATGCTATCTCAGGAATCCTCTCGCGTAATACTCGCTCATCTGGATGCCCTAGAAGAGGGACATCGTACCGAGCAAGGATAGCAGCGACACCAGCGGCATGATCTAGGTGTGAGTGCGTAAGCCAGATAGCCGAGAGTTGTGCGCCAGCGCCCTCGCACGCTCCAATCAACATATCTGCTTCGCCACCAGGATCAACGATTACCGCCGCCTTAGTTTGTGAACAGAATAGAATACGCGCATTCTGCCCAAATAGCGTCACCGGAATAGTAATTACTTCTAGCATTGTAAGAACCTTTAGTTTTTGAGTCTATGATCTCCTAGGAACCGTGCTATCCCATCAGCCACTCCGGCTGCTAAAGCGGAGCGAAAAGAATCATCCCGCAGTTTCTTACCCTCTGATGGGTGATCAACGAAGAACATCTCGATAAGCGTGCACGGCATATGCGCACCCACAAGAACAAAGAACGGGGCCTTCTTGACCCCCAGCGATCTTAGATCTCTGTGCGTCATTAAAACCCTTGAACGGATACCAGAATCAATCGCCCTAGTTAAGTGTATCGAATCCTCAAGTTTTCCGCTCTGAATAAGATCACTTAACATAAACGAGAGATCGTCAACACCGGCACCGGGCGCGATACCGTTCTCACGCTCGGCAAGCTTCCGGCTCGCTTCGTCGTTGGTGTTGTCCAGGTAGTATGCCTCAAAACCGGAGGCATCGTGTTGCTCTGATGCGTTGACATGCAGACTAACGAAAACGGCTCCTTCTTTTCGATTCGCAAAAGCAGTACGGCGTGCCAGCGGCACAAATGCGTCGACTTCACGGGTCAGCTGAACTTTTAACTGGTGGCGCCGCTCCAAGAGAGCTTTGACTCGCCGCGCGATATCGAGCGTTATCTCTTTTTCATCACCTCCTATCGGTGATGTAGCCCCGAAATCTCCGCCGCCGTGCCCCGGGTCAAGCACCACTATCGGTCCGGAACTGCCACGGGCGCGCGCCTCGCGTGCCCGAATAAGCCGAGGTATCTCGCGGTCCGGAGACGGCAGAAAACGTGCGTACGTCCCGTTTCTCAGACCTTGAAGCCGCTCCTCAATCCGCGCACCCTCGGCGCCCCCGAGAGCACGCGCCTGCGAGTAAAATTGCAGGGCGGCATCGAGAGTTCCAGAATAGACGGCGACATCACCAGCCAATACCAGCGCCTGAGTACGCGTCTCAGCACTCAGAGAATTGCTCGCGGTCAGCGGCGCTAGCAGGGCTTTGGCTGTAGTCAGGTACGCCTGTTGTTTTCCCGTTCGGTAGAGCCGTAAGTGCGCCTCAGCTCCCATCATTCGCAGAGCTGCTGTATCATCATCAGCAGGGCGTTGAACTACCACACTCCGAATACGCGAGGCCGTCGATTCCCAGGCACTTCGATGCACCGGGTCGTCACCCGTAGGATCGATATTCCGCAACCGGAGGTACTCAGAGCGCAGGCTGGAGATATCACTTTGCGGCGCGGCGTGGGCTGATACAAAAGCTATGAGTGCGGCCGCCGCAACGACCGTCACTTGAGTCAAGAGTGCCCTACTTCCTCTGAATCCCTGAATCCGGCTGTCTGGTTCGGTCGGTATCATGCAAAACCCCCAGGACAACGATATCGAAGCGCTTGGGATTGGGCAATGTGGCACCTGTGGGAGGGGGGAGTCGAGATATAGAGCGCCACTATCTGCTTTACCGTCACCTCGTTGGATTACTCCAAAAACCGCGAGTTGAAAGGGGCTGCAGGCCTCCTCATCAGGATTGATTCCTGCGCTTCCCCTATTCCAAACATATCCAGGCTAGGGTGGCACAACCGACCGACAAGAAGAAAAAAGTCCTACCGCCCTTCCACTGAGCTATAAATCCGACTTTATGAAGGAGTAACTACTCAGCACTTTGCAGAACGAGAAGCTAAAAACTGCAGCCCCATAGGGGCTGACAACCGCGCCGGAGTTAATTCCCGTCCCGTTAGGGCGGGAATCCGGTGCTAAGAGTGTTAAGCGTTAGTAAATGTAGAGAGGTTTAAGTTAAGTGTTTCG
>JBBALZ010000114.1:0-10458 GCA_040402735.1 Bdellovibrionota bacterium | reverse complement strand
TGATTTCGAGTAGATGCGCCATTTTCAGACCCGCAACTGCCGAATTTAGGTTTATCAGTCATTACAGCACATTACTCTCATTCCCCACCTCACAACTACCACTAGTTGCATCCCTGCTCCTATTTTTAATTCAAGTGCCTTCAACCATCTACCGAGTTTTATCTAGAGGTGGGGAACATAAGCTACACGACTACCTCGCACTGCTTTGCTTACTAGCGCACGGAAATGAGCAACAACCAAACGTCAACAGATCTTACTAAGGAGGAGCGTGCTGTGGCCAATATCTTAGTGGTCGAACCGGAGCCATCAGAGCGTAACCTCATGCGCACGATGCTAAAGGCTCTGGGTTACCCAGGCGTAGCTGAATCGCCGAATCATCTTGCTTCCCTGGATAAGTTTGAGGGACGAAAGTTTACTCATATTATATTTGACGCGAAAAAGGGAAACTATCCGTTGGTCGAGTGGTTTTCTCAGGTTCTGGAGATCGCACCTGACATAATAGCTATCCCTTCATCGTCAAACCCATCTGTCGACGATGTGTTTGAGCTATTACTACTCGGAGCCAAAGGTTACCTAGTTAAGCCCTTTACACGCGACACCCTCGATCTCTCAGTTACACTAGCTACAAAGGGGGAGCCGATTCCAGACATCGTTAAACAGGCTCGCGACCGAAATGAAGCGCTGGTGGCGATTATGATGTCTAGTTTGGATCGTTTAGCAACCGTTCATCGCCAATCAAAACAGTTTGAAACGGCCCTCCGAGAACTGCCGAGAGCTCAGGCTGCCTTTCGCCGAGCCTCTGACTTAGCTATGATGTTTGCTAAGGGTGGTGAGAACGGTTTAGTTGATGCTCTTGAGCGCTTCTGTGTAGAGAAGAGTCGTGGGCCAGCTACGCGACTAGGTAGACTTAGAAAAAGGCTTTCATCAACACGCATAGTTGATGAAACTAAGGTGGATTAACTCGCAGATTATGAATCGTCTCTCAGGTTCAAGTTTAAGCGCTTTAGGTCTGTTGAATATATCTATACTAGTGCTGCTGTGCGTGCTAATTCCCCATACAGACACAGTGTGTGCTCAATCTTTTGATGAGCTCAAAGCATCCGAGGTATATCGTAAGTTAGAGCTTGGTGAGGGTCTATCTCGTAGCAATATAAATCGCGATAAAAACAGAAGATCCTCCGCATCGCTCAAAGATTACACTAGTAATTACGAGTCTCTCTGGGCCACTCCGCAAGGTTTTCGGTTTTTAGTTCAGTGGCTAGAGCTACACCTGCCCAGGTATAAGTTAAGTATCTTTGCCTCTGGAACTAAAAACGATCACGGCTCAGTTGAAGCAATCCTTCAGAACGAGCAACGTATAAAAGTGATGGTAACGATTCAGGTGCCTAAACCGACGTATAAGACTATGGCTCAGAACAGGACACTCCAGAGCTTTAATCGGTTTAGACCGCCATTGCTAGAAGTGGTGGGCGGCCAAACTTTGGAGATGCATGGCGTTCAGGTGGACTACTACCGTCACACATCTGGTGCGTGCTCCTTGGTCATTCCCACAGATCAAGAGGGTTTAATAAACTTAATGGTTAAGTCCTGTATAGAATCAGAAGCTATGTTTGATGTTGCCCGATTAATCAATCTAGAACGCTTAAACCAGAAGCTTAATTCTTAGTAACTACTCAGCAAATACTGCCGCAATAATGTTGGATTTGCGGAGCAAAGCGGGGTATTTAGGTTAACAACTAACTCAGAGGAGGCAGAAGACCCGTCCTCCTACCGAGCACCTGTACCGAGAAGCACTGCAGGTATGGTGCGAGCTAGAAGCGCTAGATCTTTGATTAATGACCAGTTATCTATGTACTGCAAGTCAAGCGCCACCCAATCCTGAAAATCCACTATCTCGTTGCGGCCACTCACCTGCCACGTGCAAGTAAGCCCAGGACGCATCGACAACCTGCGCCTACTCTTTCGATTATATAAACTGACCTCACCTGGTATAGGTGGCCGCGGGCCAACTAAACTCATATCACCAATGAGAACGTTCCATAGTTGAGGTAGCTCATCGAGACTAAAGCGCCTCATAAATCGGCCAAATGAAGTTATTCGTGGGTCGTCCCTCAATTTAAAAACGGGGCCGGACATCTCATTGCGATCTTTAAGTGCGCCCAGTCCGCTCTCTGCACCGAGAAACATTGAACGAAACTTGTACATCTGAAACAGCCTACCATTTAAACCCATGCGAGTTTGACGGAATAGCACCGGCCCCTTCGTCGACCTTACCCCAAAAGCAAGAAATACAAAGAGCGGGCTCAACAGCACGAGAGCTGCCGCGGCAACAACGATATCCATAGCGCGTTTGATCGCCAGCTGCCACGAATCTCCCGGTGGGGTCTGAAAGTGAATAAGTGGCATTCCACCAAAGTAGCTAATCTCTGACTTCATCAATCCAAGGCTAAAGATATCAGCCGCTATCGTCGTTCTTACGCCTTGATCTGCGCAGATAAGAATCACCTCCTCGACCTCGACCATTACAGAGCCAACATCGGTAAAGATCACCTCATCAATAGCATAGGTTTTAAGAGCTTGTTCAACATCTTCCACTCCGCGCAAGATGCGCCCTACTTGAACTATCTCCGCCAAATCTCGGCGCAGTTGTGCAGTTTCTTGGCTAACTTGAGCAGCTGTTCTTCTTAAATCAGCGAACGCTCTAATGTGAATCCCCAGCTCAGGACGTAATGCTAACTCTCCAGCTAGGCGTACTGCTTGTTCACCCACTCCGCATATCACGATATTTCGATAGTTACGCCCCTGACGACGCCAAAATCGCAGGAACTTTAGCACTGCGTATCTCTCTAAGGCGAGCCCGCAACCCGCCAGTAACACAAACAGCGCGATAAACGATCGGCTAATCGGATACTTAAGTACAAACAATGCGGCAGCCACTATGCAAAATACGGTCGCGCTACTAACAAAAGCCACTCGGAACAAGCGCCAGACCGA
This sequence comes from Bdellovibrionota bacterium, assembly GCA_040402735.1. Classification (GTDB taxonomy): domain Bacteria; phylum Bdellovibrionota_C; class UBA2361; order UBA2361; family OMII01; genus OMII01. Next base: position 7,464 of record JBBALZ010000114.1, on the reverse strand, counting down.
ACTAAGGCGCATACTTCCGTATGCGCCCATGAGGTTCAAAACGATTGCATAGCCGATAATACCGACCAAAAGCACAACAAAGTATTCGCTCAAAGGAAACAGCTCATAGCCTTCGAAAGGTAGTGCGAGATTAAACTTTTCATTCCAAAAAAGGAGCGACGACCTTCCGTAGTAGGCCCCAAAGAAGGCAGCGATGATGACTATGTTGTCCCCTAACCTTTCAACCGCTGAAATAAGCCGCCAATTCTGCTTGAGCATATCGGAAATACTAAGTAATTAGGCAGCTCTAAACAAGGCCAGCAGAGCGTCGCAATTCTCCCGCTATCTACTTGAAAGAACTGGCATTCCTGACAGGGATAAAAATGCGCGGCTAAATACCGATAAACTCATTAAATACATCACGTTCCGCGCATTTTTGGCCCTATTTTAGAAAAGAGAATTGCGATGCCCTGGGACTTCGCAATTCTCCCGCTATCTACTTGAAAGAACTAGCATTCCTGACGTTCCGCGCATTTTTGGCCCTATTTTAGAGAAGAGAATTGCGAAACCCTACAAAGTAGAAACGCCCCTACGACTCTCGCAACCAAGCCTGGCGTTCGCGGATAACCTTCTCGGCTCCACGGTCGCTGGGCTCGTACAGGGGCTCAACATTAACCTGCTCCGGTAGGTAACGCACCCCTGCCGCATACCCTTTCTCTTCATCGTGCGGATAGCGATAGCCCTGGCCATACCCCGCCGCTTTCATAACCCCAGTTTCAGGGTTTCGAAGATGCATCGGCACCGGGGCCTCCGGATAATTTCGCACTGCTTCAAGGGCACGATGCATCGCCACGTAACTACGGTTAGATTTTGGCGCAGTAGCCAGATAGGTGATGCACTGCGCTATCGGGATCCGGCCCTCGGGCATCCCGACTAGATCAAAGGCTTCAAGTGTCGAGACGGCAAGCTGTAACGCTCTTGGATCGGCATTGCCCACATCCTCACTGGCAAAGATTACCATACGTCTAATCAAGAAACGGGGATCCTCACCACCTTCAAGCATCCGAAAGCCGTAATACAAAGCAGCATCGGCATCTGATCCTCTTAAACTCTTAATAAATGCTGATGCTACATTGTAATGCTCCTCCCCGTCTCGGTCGTATACCCGGTGGTGCACACCTGAAAGAAACTCATGCATCTCCTGTTCAGTCACTGCGGAGCACGCGCTATCCGTGCGTCGATACGTCTCCAGGAACACTTCAAGGAGATTCAGCAGCCGTCTGCCATCACCTGCACTTGCCCTTACCAATCCGCGCCGCGCTGCATCTGAGAGAGTTACGGCACACTCCGCTTCACCGCGAGCAAGAACCGTTATCAGCGCTTTCTCGGAAAGAGGAGCCAGAATCACTACTCGACACCTCGATAACAAGGCTCCGGTGAGGTAGAATGATGGGTTTTCAGTGGTCGCGCCGATCAGCGCTAACACTCCCGACTCTACATGCGGTAGAAAGGCATCTTGCTGTGCCTTGTTGAAGCGATGTATCTCGTCGACAAAGAGCAATGTGGGCTTAGCCGCATCTTTGGCGCGCTCGACAACTTCGCGCACATCTTTGACACCGGACAGCACTGCCGATAGCTGCACAAAATCGCAGTCGAATCTAGATCCCACTAATTTAGCTAATGTTGTTTTTCCCGATCCAGGCGGTCCCCATAGGATCATAGACGGCAGCCTGCCCTCACCGCTGTTTAGCTGGCTTACCAGGCGCGCATCAAAAGCTTCTAACCCAGCAAAGTCCTCAAATCGTTGCGGCCTCAAACGCTCGGCTAGGGGAATGTGCTTCATAGCTCACACAGAAAATGGGTAACGTACCTAAAGCCTTCTTCAAACTGTTGTAAAGAAAACGACTCATTTGGCGAATGAATATTGTCCTGATCGAGCCCAAAACCGACAAGCAGCGGTTTGGCACCAGATGCTCGCGAAAGAGCAGGAATAATCGGTATACTGGCCCCATTCCAGATGTAGACTGGTTTTACTCCGAAACCTTTTTCAATAGCGCGTTCAGCTATCTTTACCACATCTGAGTTTACCGGGAGCTGTAGCGCGGCTCCGCCCACAGATTGATCAAGCACCTCAATTCGAGCGGCATCAGAAGCCATGCCTTCAAGATGCTTAACAACTGCTTGCAAAATTCTTTGCGGATCCTGCCCTGCAACAAGTCGCATTGAGAGCTTTGCCATTCCATACGAAGGGATTACAGTCTTACCACCAGCTCCTTGATAGCCACCCCCTACCCCATTTATCTCCAGGGTTGGGCGTAAACCGCGTCGCTCTAAGGGGCTAAATCGGAGCTCTCCACCCTTAAAGGGCACGCCAACATGCTCTGACATCTGCTCTAAGTCTATCGGAGCCTCGGTTACAAGCGCTGTCTCTTCAGGTGTTGGCTCGTGAGCACCCTCATAAAACCCAGCCACCGCAACCGCGCCATCGGGGCTGTGCAGCGATGCTAGTATCCGCGTCAGCGCCTGTAAGGGATTTAGCACCACCCCGCCGTACATCCCTGAGTGAAGATCCATAGCTGGCCCGTGAACGCGCACTTCACAGTGAGCGATTCCGCGCAAACCCATGGTTATTGCGGGTCTGCCGGGCTCTAGCATGTCTGTATCACACACCATGAGGATATCCGCGGATAGGGCTTTACCCCATCCTGTCAGCCCTGCATGAAGCGCCTCACTGCCGCTCTCCTCCTCTCCCTCGATTAGTATTTTGATGGTTGGTAGGTCAGCTCCCGTTCGCAGCAACGCTTCGAGCGCTTTACAAAAAAAGAATACTTGTCCTTTGTTATCCTCTGCCCCGCGCGCGTACATCCGCCCATCGCGAATAGTTCCATCAAAGGGATTACTACGCCAAAGATCGAGCGGATCAACCGGCTGAACGTCGTAGTGCCCATAAAACAGAACTACTGGCCTATTCGGATTACCCTTGCGCTCGGCAAATACCAGCGGCTTTGTCTGAGAGCTCCATACCTGGGCCTCAAAACCGATATTTGTCAGGTGCTGTCGCAACCAATCCGCACAAGCCTCGCAGTCCTCTTGGTGGTGCGGATCTGCGCTGATGCTCTTAAAAGATAGGAACTCGCGCCACTCATCAATAAAACGATCTCGATTATGCGCGAAATAAGCCTTAACCTGCTCCATAAACTCTCCATGCTGAGATAAAAGTAGGGCATCGCAATTCTCTTCTCTTAAATGGGGCCAAAAATGCGCGGAACCTACTGTATTTAATAAGTTTAACGGTATTTAGCCGCGCATTTTTATCCCTATCAGGAATGCCAGTCCTTTCAAGTAGATCGCGGGAGAATTGCGAAGCCCTAAGATAAAAGAACCCGTTGCGCTCCCCGACCATGAGTGCGACTATTCTCAGAGTATTACTACTTAACTTAATAAAACTATGAAACCTTTTTTTAATACTCTTTTTCTCACCTCACTTGTATCGCTCTCTCTTCTGACCTCCGGCTGTTCATGGTTTAGCTCGGGGAGCGGAGAATCGGAAGATGGGGCCCTCTCGGAATCTGATCTTGCTGCTCAACGTGAGGGTAGATTTGGCGCGGGCAACATACCCACTGCCGAAGGATCGGGTATGTTCAGAGATATTCACTTCGGATTTGATTCGTACGCAGTTGAGGGTGCTGCTCGTAACGATTTAGAGGCTAATTCGCGCACACTTTCAGAACAGAGTGACCTGCGGGTTGTTCTTGAAGGTCACTGCGATGAGCGCGGTACCGCGGAGTATAATATGGCTTTGGGAGCTGAGCGAGCTAGGGCGGTAAAATCGGCACTTATCGCTATAGGAATCCCATCGTCACGCATTGAGACTATCAGCTATGGCGAAGAGATCCCTTTAGATCCAAGCCAGTCCGAGGAGGCTCATGCCAAGAATCGTAGAGTGCACTTCGCTCTCGCTGGTGCCGCAAAGAAGGCTGCTAACGCCGAGGCTAGGTACTAAATCCTGCGCTAGGGTTCAAATAGCCAGGCTTTGCTGCGCAGCGCTAGATTCGAGTCCCCTCGTGAGAACCGCGGCGGTTCTTTCGTGATGCTCTAGGCGGAGCTTTCGCTGCCGCTTCTCTCTCTGCTTTCATTCGCTTTAACTCTCGAGGGAGACTCCACCCCCCTGAGCGCGGCTGGTCTTCATCTGAAAATAGCAGATCATTCGAATACCCGTAGTCTTCCAGAGCCGCGATAAAATCTTGTGTGGCCCGGCGCTCATACTCTTTAATGAAAAACTTTAGAGAGCGATACGAGTGCGCCAGCGCTCGACGTAAATCACGATCGACCGGCATCATCACATCGCCATTATCGACAAATGCCTGTCGAAACCTCGCCGACAACTCTTCAACGGTCGCGAGATCATCCCACTCCATCATCTCTATTGTTCTATGGGCTTTGGTCCTTTTGCCCTCCCTAAGGACTATGAATCGAGCTACAAAAGCGGTTCTTCGGGCCCGAATTATCTCTCTATCCGACGCACTAACTTCATCAATCTTTACCACTGATACTTCTGTTTCCATACTAGCTACTTCCTGTACTTCTAAAAGACGGATTTGCATCCCAGCGCTTGGCACTTCGCCTCGCTTAAGAATAGGTTCGGAGATAGCCCGGCTTTTCTTAAACGATATTTTAGGCGGCGAATAGCATGATTGATTTCAGGTGGTTAGAGGATCTAAGAGGCGCCTCTATACCGAGACTACCGTTTCTAAAAATGAGTTCAGCGTTTTTTCACTCCACAAAAAGCTTCCATCCCTACAAGTGACTCTCGGCTCAAACTCTGGTGTAATTGGGCGCATGACAACCTGCCAGAGAGAGATCGAGGATTTTACGCGCACGAGACTATGCGTACTGAGCGATGATATAGGCGATAACCGTTCGGTGCTGGTCGCCCCGGCGCAGGGTATCAGCGCCGATGAGGTCAATCGAATTATCGGAACGACTGGAGGATTGACGTTTGTTGCGATTACTCCGGAACGCGCTGCGGCGTTTATGCTAACCCCGATGCCCAACTCACAAGCTCCAGCGATCGCTAGGCATAGTGCTATCCTGGCTCAATTTACCTCAGTAGAGGCGCGCCAAGGAGTAACTACAGGGATCAGCGCCTCAGACAGAGCAACAACGATCTCCGTGCTCGGAGGAATACACCCTCACCCTAGAGCGCTCGTCAAACCGGGACACATATTCCCGGTTGGTACCAAACAGGGTGGCAGCCTTGTAAAGGCCGGGATCCCGGAGGCTGCTATTGATATAGTCACCCTCGCTGGATTCACTGATGCGGCTCTCTTTGTTGATTTCTTGGATAGCAGTGGCGATTTTATATCTGCTGATGCGGCTAGGATCTGGGCCGCCGAAAATCAAGTTCCCGCGATTACTATCTCACAAATTATACAGCATCGACTCTTGCGCGAGCACCTGATTGTTCGACTCTCAGAAGCCGCTCTACCCACTCGCGAGGCCGGCACAGTTAAGGCGATCGCCTATCGCTCTATAATACACGATGTAGAGCATGTGGCGCTGGTGAAAGGAGATATACCAAGAGATAAGCCTGTGCTTGTTCGAGTTCAGGTGGAGAATACTGTGGCTGATGTTTTTGGCGGTGTGTCTCCTGCGACCCGACAACAGATAACAGGCTCTCTGCGCGCTCTAGCGGAACATGAGAGCGGGGTGCTGCTATATTTAAGGCGAAGCTCTTTAGCTGAACACGCTATGAATCAAACGCCAGAATGCGCATCCCCATCCCCATCCCCATCCCCATCCCCTTCCCCTTCCACTGTTCCGCTATCAGCTGGCATGAGAGAGTATGGTGTAGGCGCGCAGATCTTAAGGGATTTGGGTATCTCGCAGATTGAGCTGCTGTCATCAACCCAAAAGAACCTGGTAGGTCTCGATAGTTTTGGCATATCCGTAGTAGGACAAAGACCGATACCATTGTTAACACCTGACACGTAGGAGCTCACAAGATGGCCGAGATCACATTTGCAGACGTTGTCCACCAATCAATCTCATTCTCTTCAGATGACCCTGCTGAGAGGCTGGTCCTCAATCTTCTGGATAGCGCCTGGTTTCAACGATTACGAGACATAAGTCAGACCGCTAACACGCGACTTGTATACATGTTCTCAGAGCATTCGCGATTCGGTCACTGCCTGGGAGTAGCGTACCTGGCTAAATTAGTTCTTAACAAACTAGCTGCGAATCACCCTGAGGAAGTTGCTCAATTTCGTCCCGCCATTCTGGCAGCCGCTTTATTACACGACGTTGGGCATCTTGCACCAGGCTCTCACACCGCATTCAAGACATGGTTTCCTGGTCAACCTGATTCACACGAGTCGCTCGCTGAGTCGGTAATTAGCAATGACCCTGAGATATCCTCTATCTGTGATGCCTTTGCGCCTGACCTACGCTCTCAAATTCTCGCAATTCTTTCTGAGAGTGAGCAGGTACCGGCATGGACCTGGCAACTTATCTCTGGCGGCGGATGGAATGTTGATCGAGGTAATTGGTCGGCTGTAGACAGTATTCTGGCAGGTGTCAGCTATGGCAAATACAATATTCCCGCACTGGCAGACTCAATCGTTATCACGGCTGACAGACAGCTTGCGCTCAGAGAGAATCGACTCGACGCGATGATGCACTTTGCCGTGTCGCGACATGCGATGTATCGCCAGGTGTATCAACACCGGGTGCTTCTTGCCGCCGATACGATAAATCGCGCCGTTGTTGAACGAGCTAGAGATCTTGGCGATGCTTTGGGATTTAGAGATGAGACGATGCAGGTAGCTCTCGCTGCTCGCTCAGTCGCTGATCTAGATCTGGATACTATCTTTGCTATGCGTGAGTCTTGGTGGCGCTACCATTTGACGCGATGGTCACGGAGCGATGATACGGTGCTAAGAGATCTGAGCCAACGGATTCTGAATCGCAAGCTATTTAAAACGATCCGGACCGAAAACGCGCAACACAAGCAGGAGTTAATCTCTAAAACAGTCGCTGCCTTAAACAAGCTCGGTCTCGAGCCGCGCTATTACCTGCATGAACTCTCAAGCGCTGATGTGCACGCCGGTGATTCAAAGCAATCGATGTTAGTTCAGCTCGACAACGGCAAGATTATCACATTGGCACAAGCCGATCCGCTATTTAACGCCATGGCGTCGGAATCTCGCTCATCTCAACGCTCCTGGCTGGCGATGCCTAGGGAGGCTAAACTCTTGGTTAATGACTGATCACGTTAATGACGAACCACATAGCCACCAGTTGCTTTTTGAGCGATATTTCGGCGCTAGAGCGCACAAAAGTGGTGTAAAATTGCAGCTATTTACCGCAGTTAACGTTATTGCGGCAGAATTTGCTGAGTAGTTACCAAATATCTTTACGTTGTGGATGTTACCGTCATACATCTTGTGCAGTAAGGGGAAGCCGTTATCAAAGCTCACTCCAAGA
>JBBALZ010000113.1:0-10530 GCA_040402735.1 Bdellovibrionota bacterium | reverse complement strand
TTTGTGCTTTCGAGCATCTGCACCATTTTCATCCTCCTTAACTGCCGAATTTAGGATAATCTTCTTGGGATACCCGAGTGGTCAGTGTCTGATACATCGTTGGCCTCTTTAGACGATTTTCTACGTTAAGTCCTACCTGAGTCGTTTGGAAAGTCCATGGCATAGCTCACAGAGTGAGTTGCGAGCTGCGAGGCACTAGGTAAGTTTGATAATCAGCAGCGATTGCGATCGTGTTAAACGTGGTTAATAGTTAGCTAATCAACCAGAGCAGTAATAAAGAGATTGATGAAGAGATTGTATGACCACAACAGACCGCTGGGACATTTTTAGAGAGCGCTTGGTATACGATGCCGCGAGCGGTTTTGCACTCGATACGAGTCGTCTGACCTATGACAAGAGTTATCTTGAGCGGCTTAATCCGCGTATGCAGGCGGCCTGGGACGCAATGGAGCAGCTTGAGCGCGGGGCGATCGCCAATCCCGATGAAAAGCGCATGGTTGGTCACTACTGGCTGCGCGCTCCTGAGCGCGCTCCGTCGGACGAGATCCGCGACGCTATAACCTCAACCATCGCCAAGATACGATTGTTTGCGAGCAAGGTTCATTCAGGTGAAGTAGCTCCCAGGCCAGGAGCTCGATTTAGGCACATACTTGTCGTGGGCATAGGAGGATCCGCTCTCGGGCCGCAGTTTGTATCTCAGGCGCTTTCATCGGCAACAGATCCGATGACTATCTCGTTTTTTGATAATACCGATCCCGACGGTATGGCTAAGGTGATCTTTGGAACCACAGATCTCTTGTCAACATTGGTGGTGGTTATCTCTAAATCTGGCGGCACCAAAGAGACCCGTAACGGCCAAGTGATAGCAAAACGCGCCTTTGAGGCGGCCGGGCTCGATTACCGCAGGCACTTTGTGGCTGTCACGGGAGCGGGTAGTGAGCTCGATACAACCGCTGTAGCAGAAGGGTGGCTCGAGCGCTTCCCGATGTGGGATTGGGTCGGAGGGCGCACCAGTGAGTGTAGCGCGGTAGGGCTTTTGCCCATGGCGCTCCAAGGTTTTGATCTCGCGTCTGTGCTCAAGGGGGCAGCGGATATGGATCAGCTCACTAGGTCGCGCGATCTCCAGGCAAACCCAGCGGCGTTGATGGCGCTTGGGTGGTACCACTGTGGCTGCGGTAAAGGCAATAAGGACATGGTTGTGCTTCCGTACAATGATCGACTTGAGCTGTTTAGTAGGTACTTGCAGCAGCTAGTAATGGAGAGCCTCGGGAAGGAGCACGACCTAGCCGGTGCTACGGTAAGCCAGGGTATCGCGGTGTATGGAAACAAAGGCTCAACCGATCAGCACGCCTACGTCCAGCAGCTTCGAGATGGAGTGCACAATTTCTTCGCTGTATTCATCGAGGTTTTGCGCGATCGTTCACCGCGGACAGTTGCGGCGGGTCACGCTGCATCATTGCGCCCAGAGGTAGTCGAAGTAGAGCCAGGCGTAACCAGTGGTGACTATCTGACAGGGTTTTATCTTGGGACCCGTCAGGCGCTCTTTGAAAAGGGCCGTGAGAGTATTACAGTAACTATTCCTGAGGTGAGTGAGTACTACGTTGGAATGTTGATCGCCCTCTTTGAGCGAGCAGTCGGGCTTTACGCCGCATTGATTAACGTTAATGCTTATCACCAGCCTGGTGTTGAGGCCGGAAAGAAGGCAGCAGCGGCAGTGTTGCAGCTACAAGGACGCATAGTAGGTCTGCTATCGTCTGAGAAGAGCGATCTAACAGTGGATGAGATAGCGCATGAGCTACACGAGCCCGCATCAGCAGAGACGATCTTCTCAATAGTGCAACACCTAACAGCTAACGGTCGATTGCGGGCAGAGCCCGGAGCTGATCTGTTTAGCCAGCGCTACTCAATTGTCTAATAACGTACGCATAACAGTATGGACGTAGGCACAATATCGACTACCCTCCACTCATGGGCATTACTTGGCGTAGTGGTAGTTATGGTGATGATGTTCATCACCGAGCGTGTTCCGGTTGACGTGACTGCCATGGCAGTGGTGGTCTCGTTGCTCCTGGGCGGATTTGTCAGCGCTGAGGAGGCCTTCTCTGGATTCTCTTCTCCTGTAGTTGTTGTGATGGTCTCGACCTTATTTGTCGCCGGGGCGCTTCGAGTAACTGGAGTTAGCGATGCCATTGCTCGGTACATTCAACGCTACGCAGGTTCAAATGAGCGCATCGCTATTGGGATTATTATGTTGGTCTCAGCGCTAGTGTCCTCGTGTATGAATAATATCTCGGCTGCAACATTACTTATGCCAGCTGTGGCTGTCCTGTCGCACGAGGTGAATATAGCGCCATCACGGCTTTTTATTCCGCTTGCGTTCGGAGTCACGCTTGGCGGCATGCTTACTGTAATCGGCACACCACCTAACATTTTGGCAGCGGAGCTTGTTCGCCACAGGGGCTTACCACAACTTTCGTTCTTCGAGTTTAGTCCCTACGCAATTGTAGCGATACTGGCTGGAATCACGTTTATGGTCACAGTCGGCTATAAGCTACTTCCAATTCGCAAGTCACACGGAACGACCCGTCGTATTACCGATTTAAGAGCGCTCTATCACCTTCAGGATCGGATATTTTCGGTTCGTGTTCCAGAGAGATCCAAGGTGGCTGGAAAAACGCTCGGTGAGCTTCGATTCGGATCGTTTATCGGTGGGGTGGTAGTTACTATTATCCGCGGCGGTCGTAAGTTGTTGTCACCAACAGCGTCAGAGGAGCTGCACGCACGAGATGTCTTGCTTGTGCGAGGTAATCCTGAGCGCTGTAGTCAGGTGCAGGCCTTACAAGGGTTGACCATTGAGGATCCGGCGCCAGAGATCATTGCCTCAATCGAGGCTGGTTTTCAGATCGTGCAGTGCACTATCCGCGAGGTGCACACCGAAACACACGTAGTGCTACTGCGTGAGCTTTTACGCTCTACGGGGATAGTTCCACTAGCGATAGCGCGAGCTGCGCTTGACTACGCCTGGGAGTCTAGACCGCCTAGCTGGTTTCTCGATTCGATGGTTCACAAAGGTGATGCGATAGTTGGTTGTATAGCGGGACGATATACAGAGGATTCGCCGCTGTTAGACCTTGATGTGCGAGATCTGCCGAATCCAGCGGATGTGCTCAAGGAGAACTTATTTACTATATCAATTCAAGCTGGAGGATGGGCTGGAGCTCCGCTGCACCGTTTGGCGCACGATACAAAGCTATCAATTCTTGGCCGTATTCCGCAGCAGGGAACGATTGAGTGGTTTGATGTGCCCACAATAGAAAGTTCAGGCGAGGAGAGTCTGCCGCGGCTCACCGCTGATCACATTTTACGACAAGGCGAGCGCTACCTGGTGAGTGGTGCTCCTGAGGAGGCTCATCGTCGAGAGGCGCTAAGCGAGTTGTCGTTTGAAGGAGAGGCGGCCTCATCCGAGATTGAATCATCCGATGTCGGTATCGTTGAATTAATTATTACCCCGCGCTCAGAGCTTATCGGCAAGACCTTAGCTGATCTACATTTTCGTGAGAAATACGGTTCGCAGGTGCTTGCATTGTGGCGCGATGGTAAGCCGATGCTCTCACTCTCATCGGCCTTACCGCTACTCTATGGTGATGCGCTTCTTGTGCAGGGCCCACGCAAGAGTTTTCCGGTGTTGGCTAAGGATGCTGATTTTCTGCTACTCTCAGAGCATCGACAGACTCCTAAGCTTTCTCTTAAATCGCTCTACTCACTTCTTGCTCTTCTGCTTCTTATGTTTGCTCCAATAGTCGCTGGTATTCCTCCGCATGAAGCCGCATTTTTTGCTGCATGCCTAGTGGTATTTACCGGCGCGATATCTATGGAGCAGGTATACAGAGAGATCGATTGGCGAGTTGTTTTTCTACTGGCGCTTATGATTCCTCTTGGTCATGCAGTTGAGCATGCAGCAGCAACAAGTGCCGTTGTGCCGCTGGCTCGTGGAGTTGCTGAGAGTGTCCCGCCGATTGTTTTGGCAGTTTGTTTTCTTATCGCTGGAAGTGTAGTTAGCCAAACGATCGATAGTTCAGTTGGCGTGATCTTCCTGGGGCCAATAGCATTAGAGATCGCTAGATACAGCGGAGGCTCACCAACGGGGTTGCTTGTTGCGGTGACGCTCGGTAGCTCGCTCTCGTTTATGTTGCCAACGAGTTGTCGGTCAAATCTGATTGTTACTGGAGCAGGTGGGTACAAGGCGCGTGATTTCATGCGTATAGGTTTGCCATTTACGTGCGTGATTGGTTTAGCGCTTGTTGTAGCCTTATGGCTGTTGGATTTTAGGTAGTTTCAATAAAACGGCGGCGTAAATACGCGGTACAAAGTGCTGAGTAGTTACATGCAATCAGGGCATCGCAATTCTCTTCTCTAAAATGGGGCCAAAAATGCGCGGAACCTACTGTCTTTAATGAGTTTAACGGTATTTAGCCGCGCATTTTTATCCCTATCAGGAATGCCAGTCCTTTCTAGTAGATAGCGGGAGAATTGCGAGGCCCTGACCTGCAATTTAAGAGGTTTTCGATTGCTTAAATTTGGGCGATAATGCTTGATACTATGAAATGGTCCGGCAGACGTCAAAGTGACAATGTAATTGATCAGCGCGCAAGTGGTGGTTCATCTGGCGGTTTTCGAATGCCAGGCGGTCGTCGTGCAGGACCAAAGGTCGGCCTTGGCGGTGTCGTGGCACTTGGTATCGTCGTGTATCTCCTGGGTGGCGACCCGCGAGCGGTGCTCTCACTCTTACAGAACGAGCTACAGCAACAACAGGCAACAGCACCGATGGGCCCACGAGCGGCGCAATCTGCCTTCGATTCAGATGATTCAAAGGGGTTGGTGTCGGTTACGTTGGCTGATCTTGAGGATCGCTGGGGAGATATCTTTCAGAAACTAGGCCGTTCATATACGCCAACGCCACTTGTACTCTTTCGCGGTAGCACCGATACGGCGTGTGGTATGGGCCAGAGGGCTTCAGGGCCGTTTTACTGCCCAGCTGACCGACGTGTTTATCTAGACTTAAGCTTTATGGATGATCTCTTAAAGCTAGGCGGTAAGGGTGATTTTTCATTGGCCTATGTAGTGGCGCATGAAGTAGGACATCACGTACAGACACTACTTCATCCTGAACGGATGCGTCGAAAGAGCGATCAACGAGAGTCTATAGCTGTTGAGTTGCAGGCTGATTGCTATGCAGGTTTGTGGGCCTACTACGCCAATCAGCAGCGCGATTTTCTTGAGCAGGGAGATATAGAGGAGGGGCTAGCTACTGCTGCTGCCGTAGGTGATGACCATATTCAGCGTTCATCGGGCCAGACGGTATCACCGGAGAGCTTCACGCACGGAACATCAGAACAGCGCCAGAAGGCCTTCCTCATGGGATTCCGATCAGGTGATATTTCTTTGTGTCAGTTTTGAGGGTGGTAAAATTTGCATAGTTTGTGTGCTCCTTAAGTAAGGCATCTGTATAAAACAGCCGTGACGATATCGTGAGGCTTTAGCTCTGAGTATGTTGCTTACAAGGGTCCAGACAAACGTGCGGTGGTATAGATAGCGGGATAATCGCGAAGCCCTGGTTTACCTGCGCGGGGGTCGATTGAAAGTCTCATAGGAGACGACCTCCATGTGGGTAGTGAGCGCCGTGACGACCTCATCGGACATATACCCATTAGCAAGCTTTACGAGATCCTGAATCGCTGTAACGCAGAGGTTGGCGTGATCCCAGTCAGGACAACGCGGACTACCTATTTTGAGTTCAAGCACGAGCCTGCGCCACTGTGGCGGGTTATGAATCTGGAGTTTGAGTGGTGAAGGACGCGCGGCTCGTTTTGATGCTGGGCCTACTAGTGTGAGGCGACAGACAGTCTGGTCTGAATTCTGGGAGGAGGGGTGTTGCGTACTCATGCGGCCATAACCTTAACTCTTAGAGAGGTTGGCCCAATCTGTTTTTCGGCTCCATGTCGCTGATTAAACTCCGTAAATCCTATGGGAGGTCGAGCTGCTGGACTAAGTGCATCATAGTCAGTTGGAGTTTTGCTGGCTACTGGATTGATCGTAGCGCCATTAAGCTCACCTATCTGCGCGTAATTAGGAGAGGGGGTAGCAGCACTAGGATTAGTGGCATTTCTCCGTTTCACAGTTCCGGATGGAGGTGCCATGTTCTTAATCATAGGACTACTCCCTGCGAGTGGTTACGTTTTATCCCACAACCACACCTTTTGATGCCTGATCTAGTCAAGACGCAGCGATGACTTGAGAAAATTCTGATAATTTGTTGTGATATTGGGCAGTTGCATAGACAATAAGGGCTTGTATAAGAAGATTATCCTAAATTCGGCAGTTAAGGAGGATGAAAATAGCGCAGGTACTCAAAAGCACAAAGTATTTTGAACTTGTCGGAGGCGCAACCCTGGCACCGTCAGGGTGAGCACCGACAATTCAAAAGACGCAGTGATTTTGAGTAGATGCGCTATTTTCAGACCCGCAACTGCCGAATTTAGGATTATAACTACTCACCAAAAAAAGGCACCCCTGACGACTTTGGGGAAGGCAAGGAAAAAGATCCGCCAAAATCAGCTCATTGAGCGACGAAATTGCAGCGACGATCTTAAAATCCGGTGAGTAGTTACGAAGAATAAATTAAGCCTAGTATTTAGTAAGGAGACAATGGATATATGGCAAAGAACAATGAAACGATCACCATGAAAGGCGCACCACTCAAAGTTGAGGGACGCTGCGTAGAAGAGGGTATGCCGCTTCCAGCGTTTACTTTAACGGCGGCTGATATGTCAGATGCGACTAATGCCACATTTGCTGGCAAGGTTCTGGTGCTGATAGTGATCCCCAGTATCGATACGCCAGTGTGCGCGGTTGAAACTAAACGTTTTAATCAGGAGGCCGCTAGCCTCTCAAGTGATGTTGTAATTGCGGCAGTCAGTCGCGATCTCCCGTTTGCGCTAAAGCGATGGTGCGCGGCTGAGGGGGTAGAACGCGTTGCGGCGTTTAGCGATTACAAGTATCGCACCTTCGGCAAGACTTTCGGTGTTGATCTTGTTGACTTAGGACTCCTGGCACGAGCAGTGTTCGTTGTTGATAAGGGTGGCAAGATCGTTCACGTAGACTACGTAACTGAGATCGCTAACGAGCCTGACTATGCAGCAGCGCTTGCAGCAGTAAAGCGTTGCCTATAAGTGGGCTACGGTTTTTGCGATCAGGCCTTACAAAGCGTCGCGCGCTCAGCAGTGAGCGCGTTGGCGCTTTTTTGTTTGTGCAGTTTTGCATCTGCTTGCAAAGAGAAGCCTGAGGTTGCAGTTGTTGAGGTTTCGCGCGGTGCGATTGAAGAGAGTGTGTCGGGAGTTAATTCAGGAACGGTAAAAGCAGAGCAGTTAGCAGAGTTGGCCTTCGGTGCTGTAGGGCGTGTTCGCGAGGTTAATGTACACCTGGGAGAGCGGGTGCCCAAGGGAATGGTTATAGCGCAGATCGAAAATGGCGATCTTAAGTCGAGGCTTGATGTAGCCCAAGAGGAGCTGGCACGAGCAAAGACCTTGCAACAAAGCCAGGCAGCATCACGTAGTAATGTAATTCAAGCGCAGGGTAACTACGATGCCGCTGTTACTGCTTATGAAAAGAGTCTGATCCGTGCGCCGTTTGAGGGGATCGTCGCCGAGAAGAATATAGAGGTAGGGCAGCTCTCACAGATTACGGCGGTTATTCCTTTAGCGCCGATACGACTTATCGATACTCAGCCGCGTTATGTAACAGTTGAGATCGATGAGGTTGATCTTCCTAAGGTGCGGCTCGGGATGCAGGCGCGAGTTAAGGTGCTTGCGGTGCGCCGAGAGCCTTTTAAAGCAGTGGTACGCAAGGTCATTCCGTTTGTGAGTAGTGTTCGTGAGCAAGACCGCACCAGCGAAGTGGAACTTAACCTAGAGAGTGAGGATATACTCTTACCCGCAGGAGCCTCGGCTGATGTTGAGATCGTCACCGCTACCAAGAGTGATGTGACGGTAGTGTTGTCGCGCACGGTCCTTGGGCGCGGAAGTGGGAGGTATGTTTTTACGCTGCGTGGTCAGAGGGTATTGAAGAGACCTGTAGTAGTTGGACTCACTGGTTACAACCTGACTGAAATAGTCTCTGGTCTCGATGTTGGAGAGCAGGTTGTCATGCCATCAGAGAGGGTCGAACTTACTGATGGATTAGCTGTTACGATAAAGCGCTAATGAGGGAGAATAGCAGGTGACCACGTTACTCTCTTTAGAATCGGTGTCGAAGGTGTTTTATCGAGGAGATGAGCTGATAGAAGCTCTATCAGATGTGTCGCTTACCATTGAGCATGGTGAATGGGTCGCTATTACCGGTGCCTCAGGGAGTGGTAAATCAACGCTGCTATACATCTTAGGTCTTCTTGATCGTCCGACATCTGGTCACTACTGTATAAACACAGCACCAACTCAAGACCTCTCTGATGAGGAGTGTGCCAAGCTTCGCAATCGCACCATGGGATTTGTATTTCAGAGCTTTCACCTGTTACCCCGTGTATCGGCGCTGCGTAATGTGATGATGCCGCTGGCGTACGCATCGAGCTATGAAAAAGCACTACCGGAACGTGAGCAGCGCGAACGGGCAGAGCGGGCTCTTACAGTCGTTGGTCTGAACGATAGGATGAATCATCTACCGAACCAGCTATCTGGAGGCCAACGCCAGCGAGTAGCGATCGCGCGAGCTATAGTTAACAATCCGCGGGTGCTCTTTGCCGATGAGCCTACGGGAAACCTCGATTCAAAGGTTGGTGGAGAGATCGTGGCGCTAGTTGAAGGTTTAAACAGAGAAGGTGTAACTGTTGTGATGGTTACGCACGATAATTCAATCGCTCAGCGCGCTAAACGCCGGATCGTTTTGGGGGATGGTAGGTTGGTCTCCTGTTAGCAGGTTGCGCCAAGCTACAGGGCGATTTTTCCCAAGTAGGGGAGATGCATGGAGAACGTATGCAGTACCGTGAAACAGTCAGGATGTCGTTTGAGTCGTTGTTATCCCAGAAATTACGAACTGCGCTCACTATCCTTGGGATGGTTATTGGGGTGGCATCGGTCGTGTTGTTGGTGTCGCTTGGCGAGGGCGCTAAGAAATACGTATTGCGAGAGTTTGAGGGGCTCGGTTCAAACCTGATCGTTATTCAGCCCGGCAAGTCGGATAAGAAGACTCACTTTGGCCCTCCAGTAGGTGCGGCACAACGTAAGATGACGACAGCCGATGTTGCAGCGATTGAAAAGCGCGCGCTCAATGTGCAAGCTGTCTCCGGGTTGGTTATGGGCACTGTTTCAGCGCGGCGTGATGAGTCGATCAGCAATATTACCGTATTTGGCACCAATGAACAGTTTCCTCAGATTATAGCGCTCGCTCCCGGAAGAGGAGGCTACTTTACTCGCGAGGAGGATGAGTACCGAAGGCGTGTAGTTGTGCTGGGAAGTAATATAGCAGTGCAGCTGTTTGGTGATGATGATCCGATCGGGCGGGCCATCAAGCTTAATGAGAGTGAATACAGGGTAGTTGGAGTGCTTGCGCCGATGGGCGATAAGCTAGGCTTAAGTTTCGATGAGCTTGGATTTATTCCAACCGAAGCCGCCTTAAAGCTCTTTAACGAAGATAAGCTCTTTGGAATTAGAGCGCGCGCATCTTCACGAGTCGGTATTGATGATGCAGTTGCTGAGATCACCCAGATTCTTAAGGATCGTCGTGAAGGAGAGGAGGATTTTACCGTCCTAACGCAGGTCTCAATGATGGAGAGTATGAACACAATCCTGTCGATGTTGACGTATGTGCTGGCGGCGATAGCGGCGATCTCTATGGTTGTTGGTGGTATTGGTATTATGAATATAACGTGGGTCTCTGTGGTAGAACGCACCCAGGAGATCGGAATTCGTCGCGCAGTAGGAGCGCGTAAGCGCGATATTCTCGAGCAGTTTCTGGCAGAGGCGGTGGGGCTGTCTTTTCTCAGTGGGGTTATCGGAGTTGGTGGTTCTATGTTGCTAACTTACGGCCTAAGAGTTTTCTTTCCAACGTTTGATATGCGGGCTCCGCTATGGATAGTTTTGCCAGCGTTTGTACTGGCAGTTGTAGTAGGAATTGCCTTCGGTGTTGGACCAGCCTGGCGTGCTTCGCGAATTGAGACTTTGGATGCGTTACGCCACGAGTGATGTTGCTGGAAACTAGACACGTGCGAATTAATTTGTGGCAACACTTTAGCAGTTTGCCAAACACCACCTGGAGGGCTGGACACGGCATAGAGTTTAATACGAGGATGTAGCGATGGAAAAATGTCCCAATAAGAAGAGCCTCTACGATGCCTACAAGTTCCCTGGCGCCACGTGCAGCCGAGTAGTCAGAAGTTTTTTGAAAACTGGAAGACTCAGCTGAAATGGCTGAGGCTTTAGTCCTATGGAGACGAGGCAAAACCTCGCTTACGCGAGTTTTTGCTCGGTAACGGCGCTAACC
>JBBALZ010000112.1:0-10664 GCA_040402735.1 Bdellovibrionota bacterium | reverse complement strand
CATCGACTTTGCGCTCCTTCGCAAGGTCGAACCTAATTTATCTTTCCACTTTTGGTAAGCGATTAAAAAAACATCGGTACTTTAGGTGGTTAGATTGGGGATTGAGAAGCCCTAAAATAGTGGTGTTGTCCAGAGATACGGAGGCCAAGCAGTACGAAGCGGTGAGGTGCATGCACTGGAGCGAGGGGCTCACGGAGATATTCGAGGCGAGGAGTTAATCGGGGGCTATTGCAAGGGAAGGCCGGCAAAATCTCGCTTACGCGACGTTTTGTTAGCTGCTGCTGTAGCCAGAATCCAAGGAGGCGGATGTGCACGCCCCAAATGCAAAGCGCAGATGCGTATCATCCTAAATTCGGCAGTTAAGGAGGATGAAAACGGTGCTGATCCTCGAAAGCACAAAGGATTTTGAATTTTGCGGGGGCTTAAACCCTGGCACCGTCAGGGTGAGCACCGCAAATTCAAAAGCTTAAAGTAATTTTGAGTAGCTGCGCTATTACTCATTACAATCTCCTAGATTACTTACGATTGTGGAGGTATTCTTTTAGGGGTCTACATAGCAACTATCCATCACTGCAAAAACTGCCCGAATCTGGATAAGGATTGGCAAATGGATCGCTTTTTCTTAATCATATGACGGCGTCGGAGCTTCGTTACAGATATAAGGCCCTAAGGCTCTTTGTTCAGTTTATTCTAATCCATAAGAGGATGTACGGATTTGTGCTCATCCTCTTTTTTATAGCCGGGCTCGCGATCAACCTCGTCCCCTACATGACCGGGTTGTTAACAACAGCAGTGACAACAACCCCGATCGATGCGGGGCGTATATGGTACATCGCGTTCCTCTTCATCTCCTGCAATCTCGTTCACTGGTTCTTTTGGCATGTGGCGGAATATGTCTACTCTCAATACATCCTCAGAGACCTGTTTCAATTTGATTCCTGGGTCTTTCGTCAGGTAATCAGTCGAGACTACGACTACTATGTGAATAGGTTCTCCGGAAAGATATCCAGCTACATGTCGAGTTTAGGACGGGAGTTTCGTGAGTTCGTACAGCTCGTCTTCTATGACTACTTACAGCAGCTTATATTTCTTCCGGTCCTCCTGATTACTCTTTGGACGGTAAACGGCCTCACGGCGAGTATCTTCACGATCAGTATTTTCGTCATGTTGTATGTAAGCACAAAGAAGCTGCCGCCAGTCCTCAAGCAGGAGGCCCGCGTAACAGACAGATCGGGAGATGTGAGCGGAATTGTATTTGACGCGTTTTCCAACTACGTGAGCGTTAAGGCTTTTAAAGCCGAGCATCATGAAGAGCGACTGCTCCGAGAGGGGCTCGCCTCATTCGCTGATGCAGCTCGAGACTCCTACAATAACACCATCGTCTTCTGGACGGCGCTTAGCACGGTAGTCCGAGTCGTCGTGTGGCCTATCACCACCCTTTTAAATGTTCACCTCTTTGTCACCGGAGAGATAGGAATAGGAGAGTTCTCGACATTCTTAGCAAGCCTGATCCTCTATGCGAGCTTGATTTGGAATACGATCTTTCAGTTCTCGGATCTCAGCAAGCGTCTAGCAAGAGCTAATGAGTCGTATGGATACCTCTTTGAAGGTGCGTCTTTTGATGCGGCTCCGAGCTTTGCAGAGGTACCCAGAAAGCTCGAGGAGATCCCCGCCTTTGAATCCTCTCTTGAGATACGGAACCTTGAATTTTCATATCCAGATGCGCCTGGTATCGCTGTCCTTAAGAATCTTTCACTTTCACTTAAAAAGGGAGAGAAGGTGGGGATTGTTGGGCGGAGCGGAAGCGGGAAAACCACGCTGATCAAGCTATTACTCGGCTACTATGGGTTAGAGCGGGGTGCTCTGCTGATCGACGGAAAGCCTATAGAGCGCGGACAGCTTGTTCAGCTTCTTACGTACGTGCCACAAGACACGGCGCTCTTTAATCGAACGCTACGAGAGAACATCGCCTATAACCTCCCGCCCGCCCTCTGTGCACAAGAGCACTTAGAGGAGGCTGCTCGGCGCTCCCTCGCAAGTGAGTTCATCGATCGACTGCCAGAGAGATTTGAAACGCTGGTGGGAGAGCGAGGGATTAAACTCTCAGCGGGGCAGCGACAACGGATCGCTATTGCTCGGGCCCTTATTCGCGAGAAGCCGATCATTATACTTGATGAAGCAACGAGTGCTCTGGATAGCGAAAGCGAAGAGCGGATCAAGGAGGCGTTTGAGAATCTTTGGGCGGGGAAGACCGTTATCGCAATAGCTCACCGGCTCTCAACATTACGTAATATGGATAGAATTATCGTCCTCTCCAAGGGCGAAATTGTTGAGAGCGGCTCTCACGACGACCTGCTTGCGCACGGTGGTATATATAAGCATCTGTGGGAACGGCAATCTGGTGCTATGATTGGCCAGGAGTAGGCGATGGCAGCAGCGACAGGAGAGCATGAAGAGCAAATGACTCTTTGCAAGTAGCTGGTTTGGGGCATCTTTCTGAATCACGCCCTCCAGCAGCCACCAGAGAGCGATTGAGGAGGGTCGAGGAACAAGGAAAGACAGGGAGGGGAGTGAAGGGCAAAGACAACTTGGAATGTCTCGATGTACCTGCTTGAGTGTGCGTCTTGGAGGAAGGCACTGATTCGCCCGTCTTCGCAAAAGGTTTCGGCGAGGTCTGCGAAATCTGTGTTTGACCTCGACAACTTCGTTGATGGTAAAGTCGGTAGAATGAGCGCCAGGATGCCCATTCAATCAAGGACATCACGAAGTCGTACGGGATCGCTAACGTTAGAGCGCCTTAACCGATCCCTATGTTCATCGACACCTCTTACGCTATCGATGAACTCCCTTCTGCTTGGCCGCTGGAATCCCTAGCGTAAGGCCGCAAATATCGCCTTTGGAACCTTCTGGGGTTTGTTGGGCTTCACCTGACAGTCTAACGGCTCGCCTAAGGGTTTGATAAAAGGGGGCCAAAGGGGTGACTGAAACCCACTTTCAGGCTACCATGCTGCCCCATGGAAGAAGTAAAAATCGAAAAAAACAGATCTATTCGTAATATAGCGATTATCGCCCACGTTGATCACGGAAAAACGACCCTGGTAGACCACCTCTTCCGCCAAAGCGGAATGTTCCGCTCAAACCAGGAGGTTGCTGACCGGGTTATGGATAGCATGGATCTTGAGCGTGAGCGCGGAATTACTATCGCCGCCAAAAACTGCTCAGTAAAGTGGGGCGATGTAAAGATCAATATCCTCGACACGCCAGGTCACGCCGACTTCGGTGGTGAGGTTGAGCGCGCGATGATGATGGTTGACGGTGTAGTGCTGCTCGTTGACTCATCTGAGGGCCCCCTACCACAAACCCGTTTCGTACTCCGTAAAGCCCTCGAGGCCAAGCGTTCGATTATCGTGGTGATTAACAAGATCGACCGCCAAGATGCACGCCCGCAAGAGGTGCTTAATGAGGTGTACGATCTCTTTATCGATCTAGACGCTACAGAAGATCAGCTAGATTTCCCGCTACTGTACGCCATCGGCCGCGACGGTATAGCACAGACCTCCCTGGAGGAGCGCGGCACAAATCTAGCGCCGCTCTTTGATGCAATCGTAAAAGACATCCCCGGCCCGTCGTACGATCCTACCAAGCCGTTCCAGATGCTCGTTTCAAACCTATCGTACTCTGATTATTTAGGGCGACTAGCTATTGGCCGTGTATTTAACGGTAGCGCGCGCAAAAACGAGCGCCTTGGGTGTATCGGCGCTGACGGTAAAGCTAGACCACTACGAGTAACTAAGCTCCAGGTGTACCAAGGAATTAACTTTGAAGAAGTAGATGAGGCCCAGGCTGGCGAGATCATTATTCTCTCAGGGGTGGAGGACGTATCTATCGGTGACACGATCTGTACTCTCGACAATCCACAAGCACTTGCGCGATTAGTAGTCGATGAGCCAACGATCTCAATGAAATTTATGGCCAACACATCTCCCTTTTCAGGGCGTGAAGGCAAAATAGTACAACCTCAAAAGATTAAGGAGCGACTCTACAAAGAGGCGCTTTTTAACGTGGCGCTTAAGATCGAGGACTCCAAGGAGGACGAGAGTGTACTGGTGCGCGGCCGCGGCGAATTTCAGATGGCTATCCTGATTGAGACCATGCGCCGTGAAAATTTTGAGCTCTGCGTTGGCCGCCCGCAGATTATCTTTAAAGAGGTTAACGGTGAGCAGCACGAGCCTATAGAGCGCGTTTTAATCGACTGCGACGAAGCCTTTATCGGAATTCTCTCTGAGAAGCTAGCACTCCGCCGTGGTAAGATGGTGAATATGGTCAATCACGGCTCAGGCCGCGTGCGGCTCGAATTCGAAATTCCATCTCGCGGTCTGATCGGATACCGTAACGAATTTCTCACCGATACACGTGGCACGGGTATTATGAACTCCTATCTTAAGGGCTATGAGCCGTTCAAGGGTGAGTTCGTGTCACGCTTGAGCGGCTCTCTTGTAGCCGATCGTCAGGGTGAGGCGATTCCTTACGCGATCTTCGGACTGCAACCACGCGGTAAGATCTTCGTTCAACCGGGGGATCCAGTTTACGAGGGCATGGTAGTAGGCGAGCACAACCGAGATAACGACCTTAATGTTAATATCTGCCGTGAGAAAAAACTCACCAATATTCGCGCAGCCGCTAAGGATGAGAACGTAATCCTTACTCCAGTGGTTCCGATGAGCTTAGAAAAGGCTATTGAGTTTATCCGTGATGATGAGCTTGTTGAAGTTACGCCAGTTTCTGTGCGAATCCGTAAGAAGGTGTTGGCGGCTAATAAGCGCTAACGGTAACGCTTAGAGATGTACCAGTTGCGCAGCGGTATTACCACCGTCGACGTACAACATCTGTGCAGTAACGTAGGCCGCATCGCTTGAGAGGAAAAACACAGCTGGGCCAGCACAATCAGCAGGCACACCTGAGCGCGCCATCGGGATGTGTCTTGACCACTGCTCCTCAAAGTGCGGATTGCCACTCCAATCCGCCTCGGTAAGAGGTGTGCGAGTTTGTCTAAGATAATTAGCGCACGAATGGGTAGTTCTGCACGACTAATTTTTACCCAAGCGACTGACGCTCCGCGTATTGACTGTAAAGCCCTGCGCCGCGTGCGAGATCACTATGAGTTCCCTGCTCCACTACGCAACCTTGATTGAGCACGTAGATATAATCGGCATCTTTCACGGTTGATAGTCGATGTGAGATCATAACGACGGTCGCTCCCGGCAGATACCTGCGAATTACTCTAAGCACCTGCCCTTCGGTATCGCTATCGAGTCCAGAAGTGGCTTCATCGAGAATTAGCAGAGCTGGTTTGCGCAATAATGCTCGCGCTATGGCGAGTCGCTGTCGTTGGCCTCCACTGAGCAAGCTGCCGTACTCGCCAAGTGGGGTGTCAAAACCAGATTCAAGGGTAGCAACAAAATCTAAAAACTCCCAACCCGTAAGTATCTTAAGCGCCTCATCGCGCAAAAGCTTCTCATTACCAAGCAAGATATTCTCAAGCACCGTAAAGCCAAAGAGCATCGGTTCCTGCGGTACCCATGCGATCTTCTCTCGAACAACAGATTCACCTAGCCTAGCAAGGTCAACGCCATTACACGTTATCGCACCGGCGCTGGGCGTATAAAGCCTGCATAAAAGCTGCGCAAGGGAGCTCTTCCCGGAGCCTGATGGGCCAACAAAGGCGGTAAGTGAGCCAGCAGCGATCGCACACGATAGATCTACAAGTGCCGGTTGCTCACTCCTTCCAGGGTACGCAAATCGGACCCCTTTGCACGTAACTGCTATACCTGCGCTTGCTGAAAACTCAGTCGGACTACCGCCAGTGATCCTCTGCGATAGATCCCTCTCTCCTGTTGCACCACGTATGTCTCCATCAATTAACTGGAGCACCCGCTCAAGTCCCCCAAGCCCCTGCATGAGATCCGTGTAAGCTCCTAAAAGAAATGAAAACGAAACGGCAACGATTGCGCCATACAATACAAACGCCGCCAATTCATTCAACGGAAGCGCTCCTCCGATAACCAGAGTGACTCCGTACCAAGCAACAAAGAGTAGCAAGATATTCAGCAACGCGCTCGCTCCCGAAGAGAATCCAGCGCCGACCAGGACTCGTTGCTCTCCAGATACTCGCGCTTGTGTATTTGTAACTACCGCGCGTTGTGTCAATTGGGGGACCGCACCAAGCGCTCGGACTATCTTTACTCCGCCGAAAGACTCAGAGGCGAACGAAGTGAACCGAGCTAGCGCATCTTGATATGCGCGTGAGGCAAGGCGAAGCTTTGATATGAAAAGCAGTGATCCACCAACAAGCACGAGCACACTCACCACGATCGCGAGGGTAAGCTTCCACGACATGCACAGCATCAGTACAACGCCCAGCACCACCTGGAGTCCATACCGGATAATTACCGAGAGCTTTACCGAAACTGCATCTTGAACCAGAGCCGCGTCGGAATTGATGCGGGCCGCTAGATCGCTCGCGCGGTTTGCGTCGAAAAACGCTATATCCTTGAGTAAGACACTCCGAAAAAGTCGCTCTCGCAAGTCCGCATACACGCGCTGGCCAACCAACCCAAAGAGATACGAGCGCAGAAAGAAGGCTATCCCTTGGAGCAAAAATAAACCCCCAAGACCCAAAACGATGGTTGGTAGATGCGAGATCACCCATTCGAATCTACCAGGATCAAGGATGCGTCTTACCAACTCGGGGAGGAGTAGGTTTACTGAACTCCCAACTGCGAGGGCTACAAGGCCCCCGAGGAAGGTCAGCAGCTGTGGACGGGCGAGCATGAGAAGTGTAACGATTGACTGACGTGATGAGTACAGGGTCGTACTTTCTGAAAGAGATTGAGGTCGTGCTGCTGGATCGAGTTCGGCGGCTGTCATGGTTTAGTGCTCTCTAGCGTCGCAGTACCATACCTTATACGATGTTTACGGGTCAAAAGGTGTCGGCAAGAGTTTACACTTAGGATACAGATGAACGTTGCGCATCAACTTAAAGCGCTCAAGCAACTCCCTGCGGTCACAACAGCACTTGAAATGCTGCGCTCGCAACTTCCGTCTACCCTGCTGTACCACGCCTACGCACATACAGAAGATGTGCTCTCTGAGGTAGTCGAGCTAGCTATTACCGATAACTTAGCGACTCGTGACATTGAACTACTCGCCGTAGCTGCCGCATGGCACGATATTGGATTTATCTGGTCGAATACCAACAACGAACCCCTCGCAGCAGATGCCACAAAGCGCTATCTGCAAGGCTCCAAGGATTTTAGCGCTCGTGAGATAGAGCTTATCGGCCAGATGATACTCGATACCGCTCTTATCACAGATGGAACCTCATACAAACAGGTAGCGTCGCATCCGCTTTCGCGGTATCTCCTTGATGCAGACCTGGCTAACTTCGGTCGTGATGACTTTTTTGAAAAGAGCGAACTACAGCGCTGTGAGCTCGGTGAAGATCTCGATTCGTTTCGAAAAAAAACCCTCGCTCTAGTTTGTAATCACCGATGGCTTACACCAGCTGCGACCCACAAATGGCAAGCCAAGAAGGCTGCAAACCTAACACTGCTTGAAAAACTGGTGACCTCTCCGCCTAAAAATTAAACGCTGCTGAGAGCATAAACGCATTAATCATCCGGTCACTCGAACCAAATCGCTTTCCGTACTCACCCAAGTAACCGACCTCGTAACGTCCCTTGCCGACTACAAAGTACGGCCCAAAAAAGAATCGATGTACGAGTTAATTTATTAGATAGATTCACGATGTTTATCCGTAATACTTATCCCGATTACCGCAACACATTGACCCCGTAGGTAAATACCAACTGACCACCAAGGGTACCCACCCACACAGTTAAAGCCACATAGATAGCCACGACAATATAGTACAACGCACTCATCAATCGGGCTCCATGCTTTGCTACCCGACTGAGATAATAAAACGTAGCCAATAAAAGAGACGTGGCCAGCAGCCCCTTACCAAGTGAATGGTGCCAACCCATGGCGATTTCAACGTGCGGTGCCAATGCTATTGCCCGACTACTCGCCTGATACCCCGACACAAAGGCGGCTATGACTGCTACAACACACGCTGAAACGGCTGTGGTTCGTAGCGGGTTAAGAATAGCTCTTGCACGCGGGACGCATCGTAGCATCTCAACCACACACAGCAACACAACACTGGCGAGAGGTAAGCCGCTAGCAGGTGGGTGAAGATCGATCATTGAATCGCTACAATAGGTGTGTCTTAAAGGTCCTAACTTAAACAGAGCATAACGCTACACTGTACGTTTGAGAAGCAGCTTGAGGGTTGAATTTTAGGCAACTACCCACCGGATTTTAAGACCTTCGCTGCCGAATCTAGCCTTAATGACCACCTAGCTACGGCCTCTGCGTGAATCTTAGCTGTTGCGAAGATGGGAACTCGCGCATAATTTTCAGTAATGAGGTGCTCAATCTCTGTACATCCAAGAATGATTCCTTCTGCTCCTCTTTGGACTAGCTCGGATATTACCCCCCTCAAAAAAAACTCTGGCCTCATCTCGGATATCGCCCTTGCAAAGCTCCTCGAATATTACTCTATGTATTTCACCTCTGGCCTCGGGTGGCGGTATGATTACCTCTAAATTATATCTTTTGCGCAGCCTATCGGTGTAAAAATCTCCCTCCATTGTGGGACGGGTTCCAAGGAGACCTAGCTGAGTAATACGCTGAACTAATATTAGCTCTGCCGTGGAATCGGCAATATGAATTAGTGGCACGCCAACTCTCTCAATAACATCATCGGCCATCATATGGAGCGTATTGCTACATATCACTAAACACTGAGCACCGGCATTTTTAAGCCTTAGTCCTTCATCAACAATTAGGTTGGTCAAAGACTCCCAGTCTCCCCTGCGTTGATGCTCTTCAACCTCGGCAAAATTGAAACTAAACATAATAATTTCGGCGGAATGTAAGCCACCCAAATTTTGCTGAACTACCGTGTTGATTATTTTGTAATATTCCAGGGTAGAATGCCAACTGACTCCGCCTAAAAGACCGACCCGCCGAGGTAGTGTTAAGCCTTGCGCTTGATTTGAGCTTGCTACAGGTAAGTGGGTTTTCATAGAGACATCTCCTTATAAAATTAACTACCTTAGTTTGGTTAGAAATCTTTCTATATTGCAAAACATAGTGGATTTGACCCGTTATAAATTATATTATGGGTCGTTTTATGATTATTACCGCACTCGATAAGCGCATACTCGCTGCAATTGAATTAAACGCTGAACTTAATGCTGCGGCTATCGCTCGTATCGTCGGGACAACTGTCCCAGCTGTTTATCGTAGAATTTCTCGACTTATCGACGCGGGAGTAATACTTGGTAAGACCGCTGTTATAGATCTCGCTCAGCTTGGATACACCGAATTTGGTCTTAATTTAGCGATAGCACCCAAGGATCTTGCGACACGAAGAAGATTAATCGACTCACTTGGGAAATGTCCTAACATCTCCTGGATTGCAGAGGTAGGCGGAGAGTTCGATCTCATGTGTAATCTTATCGCATCAAGCCCAATCGCGGCGCACAGCATCTTTGAAAGGATACTTGGTAATTTTTCCGATAGCATTCTTAAAAGGCAGGTTTGTGCTCGCTTTAGAAGACACCGCTTTCCACGATGGTTCCTTGGGCCGCGGGGTTATAAAGAACATAGCTTTTCATTCGGAGGAGTGCCTACGCGCCAAATAATTGATGATCTAGATCGTAAAGCGCTATCTGCCCTGAGCAGAATGAAATTTGAATCTATTAGAGACATCTCAAAAAGTATTGGCATCCCCTTAACTACGTTGCAGCGACGAATAAACAATCTTCACGCTCAAGGCATACTTCTTGGTTTTGGCTATAGACTAGACCTGATGAGTTTAGAGGTGCGGCAATACCGAGCGCAATTAACATTTAGAGCCATCAAATCTGAAATACGCAATAAACTTATCTCAATCGCTAAGCGGGAACGATTTATCAAGCTACTGATTGATTGCCTCGGCAGTTGGGATATCGAATTAGAAATAGATGCACCCAAAGGGCAAGATATTAAACTAATCATATCCCGAATCCACAACGAATTTCACTCAGAACTGGTAAATATCACGCTCATACCGATACTAAATACAATCCAACATGTGTCGTTTCCCGTTGTTGAGGAGGGGTTCTAGAATCGTCATGTATAGTAAACCCTGCGCGAGTTATTTTTGAAAAAAATCACTCGCAATTGTTAACACCGACCAAGATCCGCATTTAAATGCTGACTTAGCATAACCAGCAGTACCCAGCTCCCCGGCCCGGTTCATCTGAGCCGTACCCCGCCACACCTCGCTGCGGTTGACTGGGTAGGGGATGGGAATAGTAGTTCCTTGGAATGGAATCCTTCCCCTCCTTTGTTTGTACGCGTTGCCGAAAAGAAGCTCAGGTATGCTCTTTTTTAGCTGCCACATCGGTTGGGCTCAGTATGTGGAATGGTTATCTTGAAGTTCCTTAAAGAGAGTACGGTGTTAGACACCCAGCTCTTTTACGCCTTAAAAAGTGTCTGTTGCTCACGAGTTACCCACAGGGGGCTACGCTGCGGGATTGATTTTGGGATCC
>JBBALZ010000111.1:0-10741 GCA_040402735.1 Bdellovibrionota bacterium | reverse complement strand
AGCTCTTGTTGCTCACGAGTTACCCACAGGGGGCTACGCTGCGGGATTGATTTTGAGATCCCTTCGCTTCGCCCCCTATGGATAACTCTACTCTTGGCTCTATCGTTAGGTCGTTGGGCTTTAAGTACATCTATCGAAACACTTAACTTAAACCTCTCTACATTTACTAACGCTTAACACTCTTAGCGCCGGATTCCCGCCCTAACGGGACGGGAATTAGATCCGGCGCTGTTGTCTGCCCCGACGGGGCTGCTGCTTTTAGCTTCTCGTTCTGCAAAGTGCTGAGTAGTTACTTTATTTTTACAAAGAGTAAAAGAGAACAGCGAGTCAGGAAATCGTTGTTCTTACTTTCTGTTGTCGTCACACTTTGTAAAAGAAGATCTCCCAGGATGTGGGTAATAGTCAGAGCGTAGCCCCCTGTGGGTAACTCGTGAGCAACAAGAGCTTTAAACCTAAATTCGGCAGTTGCGGGTCTGAAAATAGCGCATCTACTCAAAATTACTGTGGCTTCTGAATTTGCGGTGCTCACCCTGGCGGTGCCAGGGTTGCGCTTCCGAAAAATTCGAAATCCTTCGTGCTCTTGAGCATCTGCACCATTTTCATCATCCTTAATTGCCGAATTTAGGTTAAAGTGTAATAAGCCTTGTTCTGATACAAGGCCGAATCTGAGCAACCATGTAGCCACTGGGCTACCCCGCGTATCTCTCACACTAACATTGCACGTCTCTATACACTTCACTTGACCGACAGATTCAGTGAAGGAGCGTCATTTTTTTGCGACATTTGGGTGAAAGATTGATTTGCGAAACAGTATTGCCCACAAGTTATCCACAGGGGGCTACGCTGCGGGATTGATTTTGGAATCACTCGCGCAGGGTTTGTATTGCAGCAGCAGCTCAAGGAGCGGTATAAGTTATAACGTTACAGTGAGTAGCAACGGTTCGCCCCGTTAATTTTTGGATCGGCAGTGATAACTCGCGTGGATGATAACAGCCAGGGTGATAGGTTTTCTTGGGGGCATTTTCTCGCCTCTTTAAGCTTAATACTTGTCGGCTTACTTGCTTTTCCGATCTACCAAGCGCTTAAAACAGGTGGGGTGATTTTTTATGCCAACGCTATCGATGAGTCGAGCTATTTGTCTTATCCATTTGCATCGTATGTCAAACAGGCGTTTGTCATGCACAGAGTGTCGAGCTACCTCGTATTGTGGCTTCACGAACACGGAATGTCTGGTGGGTACTGTAATGTGCTGTTCGATGTCCTAGCGAGTGTTGGGATCGTTCTTGGTCTGTACCGTCTACTGTTTATATCTGGCTACGATCGAGATCGGGCGCGCTGTGGCGCTGTGTTGGTATTTATTTTGCCACTGCTGTTTGGTCCTTTAAATCCGGTATTTGATCTCTTGAGGTCGCTGTCACTCTCCGACAGATATCTAGAGTGGGTAGTATCTCCGGTGTTTCCAGAGCTTCCCTTTGCACGTAGCCCGGAGCCTCAACTGTCGTTTCTTGTGGTAGTGGTATGGCTAAACCTCTTCGTGCGCTCGCGACTGCTGTTTCCCATGTCGCTTGTCCTTGTTCCCGTTCTTTACTCATTTGTCAGACTGCCCGTTCTGTTTATATGCGTAGCCCTGGTAGGTCATAAGCGGTGGAATCTGGTGCTTCGCCTTATAATTGCTTGGATAGCGGTTGGTTGTGCTATGGGGCTGTTTAGGTTTGCAAATCCAAATCCACAGACATTGTGGCACTCGTTTAATTCGCGCCTTCCTATGGTCTCAGTAATGGGTATAGTAGCCGTCTGCCTACTTATTTTTTTAAGGGGAAGAGTTCCTACCCGACTACAGCCATGGATTCCAGTGCTCGTTGCCTCAACGTGGGTCGGTCCTAATGTACAGGTGGTAAGTGGCGCTTACGCGGCTCCAGCACACTTTGAACACTTTTATAGTGTGGCAGTGGTGGGTTTTTTGGCGGCTATCTTGATAATTGAGCGCAGCGCGCAAAGACGCTTGTGGGTCGAAATGGCTTTGCTGATATTTGTCATTCAATCAGTGCTTAGTTTTCGTGAGAATTTGTCTATATTTGTCAAGCTGCATCAACCTCGTCAATCGCTAGCGATTGTTCGTGAATCTGCTGAGCGAGTTGGGGTGAGTGATCTGTTGCTGGCGTCATATCTTGATCTAGCTTTTCCGGAGCAGCCAGCAACGGTATTTTCGTTCAACAAAACGCATGACATCATCTCAGACCGTTCGTACATTCAATATGTGTGCGCACGCAGATTCATCGAGAAGGAGCGGCCTCAAGACCTTTCCTTTTTTCAGGATACATTCGCGAGACTTGATTACGGATATCAGGTTCGCGGAATAGATATTATTAACACGGCGGGACGTGTTGGGATCAGACGCAAGGAGCTCCCTGATGTAAAGGATCTGTTGTACTGCACAGGACCTCCGCCATTTATACTTCGCTAAGAACTGCTCCTGCGGAGCTTCTTTACTAGCTATGACGTGCAATATGCGGCTAGTATGATAAGTAGATAGTAACTACTCACCAAAAAAAAGGGCACCTCTGACTAGGGGGTGACAAGAAAAAGGGTGCGCCAAAATCACCTCATTGAGCGACGAAATTGCAGCGACGATCTTACGATCCGGTGAGTAGTTACAGTAGATATTATCCTAAATTCGGCAGTTAAGGAGGATGAAAATGGTGCAGATGCTCAAAAGCACGAAGGATTTTGAATTTTTCGGAAGCGCAACCCTGGCACCGTCAGGGTGAGCACCGAAAATTCAAAAGTCACAGTGATTTTGAGTAGATGCGCCATTTTCAGACCCGCAACTGCCGAATTTAGGATTATGAGAACTGATAGAACAGTCATACAGCACGGCTCAGGGGCGTACCGCTGGGTTATCTGTGCGCTGCTTTTTTTCGCGACAACCTGTAATTACATGGATAGGCAGGTGCTTGGCATTCTTGCGCCTGAGTTAGAGCGAGAGTTCGGTTGGAGTGAGGTAACGTATGGGCATATCGTTACCGCCTTTCAGACAGCATACGCCATCGGATTGTTTTTCAGTGGCTGGCTTGTTGATCGAGTCGGCAGTCGAGTCGGCTTATCGCTTGCGGTGTTTCTGTGGAGCCTCGCCTCTATGGCGCATGGAATCGCTAGAAATGGCTGGCACTTTGCTATGGCTCGGTTTGGGCTTGGATTGGCCGAAGCTGCAAACTTTCCGGCAGCAATTAAAAGTGTGGCTGAATGGTTTCCAGAAAGGGAGCGTCCTCTCGCAATTGGTATCTTTAATTGTGGGTCTAACGTTGGTGCTGTGATTAGTCCAATTCTGGTGCCGTTTTTGGCGATCCGCTTCGGTTGGCAGGCTGCGTTTATTGCTCTTGGCGCAGTTGGCTTTCTCTGGCTTATTTTGGCGTTGTTTCTGTTTCGTGCCCCACCGCAAGGAGTTACTCGGCGAGCAGTTGGCGCAGAGCGGGTAAGATGGTCGCAAGTGCTGCGTTTGCCGGCTACTTGGGGGTTTGCTGTAGCCAAGTTTCTAACTGATCCCGTCTGGTGGTTTTACTTATACTGGATCCCTAAGTACTTAAGCGTAACGTATGACCTTAACCTGCTGGCGCTAGGTGCTCCACTGGTTATTATTTACCTGGCAGCCGACATAGGTAGTATCGGAGGTGGGTGGTGGTCTAGCTATCTTGTTCGTCGCGGCCACGAGGCCCGCTCTGCTCGGCTCAAAGTAATGCTTGTATGTTCGATTGTTGTACTCTCGGTGTTGGCTCTGGCGTATACTAAAAGTGTGTGGCTGGCAGTCCTTTTACTAAGTCTCGCTACCGCCGCTCACCAGGGTTGGTCGGCTAATCTCTTTGCATCGGCCTCATCGCTTGTCCCGCGGGACTCGGTTGCTTCTGTTATTGGATTTGGCGGCATGGCCGGAGCTGTAGGCGGGATACTGCTGGCAGAGCTTGCAGGGCATCTTATTGAGTATACAGGTTCTTACGTTCCGCTATTTTGTGTGTGCGCTTTAGCATATCTTGTGGCCTGGATGATGTTTCGCGTATTAACCAATACAACAACTTAAAAATGTAGCGGCTAGTGAGTGACCTCATGCAAGACCGAGACGTTACGATCGTGGTGCCCGAAACAGTAGATGCGCGAATAGAGCGGTTGCGCCAGATGTACGAGCGTGAGTTTGAAGCCCGTAGAACAGCTAAACCTTTTGCATCTCTATTTGTGGTTTCTATTCCACTACGCCTCTGTCCACTCGGTGCGCACAGTGATCATCAGGGAGGAGTTGTTACGGGTTTTGCTATCGACCGTTCGATTGACCTAATTGGATCGGTAACTGATGCTCGTCAGGCGGATGTATTTAGCACAGTTTTTAATCAGCGGACGGTGGTGCCATTTAACGATCTGCCTCCTAAGATTACGGGCGACTGGGCAAATTATCTGAAAGGCGCCGTTTTATACCTCTCTAATTCAAGCGTAATGCCTGGCATGGAGCTTAGGTGTGGATTTCAAGGGATTATTGATGGCGTGATGCCGATCGGTGGTTTGAGCTCTTCGGCCGCAGTCTCTATAGCCTACCTCAAAGCGCTTTCGTATGCACAGGGCAGAGTCTTGTCTAGCGCAGATCTAGTCTCACTTGTCTCTCAGATAGAGAACGGTTACCTCGAGCTGCACAACGGGATCCTCGATCAATCGGTTATAGCCCACAGTAAGATTGATTCTCTAACGGTTATTGATTGTCAAAATAGTAGCGCGCAGTCGCTTCTGCTTGGACCAACGAGTGTGCCGTGGGAGGTGTTGGTTGTTTATTCAGGTTTAAGTCGACAATTGACCGCAACTCCCTTTAACCAGCGTGTGGCGGAATGTCGTGAAGCGGCTAGAGAGCTCCTTAGGAGAGCTAGGCTCTCGGCTGGCCAGTGGGTTAGGCTGGGAGATGTTCCGCGTGAAGTATACGAGGCTCACGAAAACGATCTCCCTGAGACATTGCGCAGGCGTGCGCGACACTTTTTTAGCGAGGCACAGCGAGTGCAGGACGGCATTAAGGCCTGGGTTTGTGGTGATATTGTAGGCTTTGGTAAGTTGATTACCGAGTCGGGACGCTCCTCTATCGAGAACTATCAGAGTGGAAGTCCAGCGCTTGTTTCTCTTTATGAGATCCTCTCGGAGCAATCTGGTGTGTATGGATCGCGTTTTTGCGGTGGGGGTTTTCAGGGGTGTTGTTTAGCGCTGATAGATCCTTCTAGGCGGGATTCTCTGGTTGCACAGCTACATCAGCGCTACACAGCTAGACATCCTGAACTTGCGGATAGTTATTCTGTGCATCTTTGCAAGATGAGCTGCCTGGGTGAGGTGCAAGAGCTTAGATGATTGATACCGCTGTAATTCTTGCTGCTGGAAGAGGAACCCGTTTAAAACAGGTGACTCGTGGCCGTTCGAAGGCGCTGGCTCCCGTTGCTGGCAAGCCGATGATTCAGCGTGTAATTGATCAACTGGCTCTAGCAGGGGTTTCTCGATACGTGGTAGTTGCCGCACCTGGTGATAGCGAGCTTAAGAGCTATTTTACAGGTCGAGGTGAGGTTCAGATAGTTGAGCAAGCAATTCCACGTGGTAGTGGAGATGCGCTACGAGCTTGTGAGGGTCAGGTAGCAGGAAGCTTTATCGTCTCTGCGTGTGATAGTTTAGTCAGTGGTAGCGATATTCAAGAGGTGTGTCAACTGCATCTGCAACTAAATCCCAGAGCAACTGTCGGAGTGTTGCGGGTAAGCGCAGATACCTCACTGGAGGCACGTTCGGTGGTGGCGATGCGAGGTGGTTTTATCGAGCACTTGATTGAGAAGCCGGGGCCTGAGCAGCGTATCTCGGATATAACGGCGCTGCCGTTGTATGTTTTCAACTCGGATATTTTTGCTGAGCTTGGGACGATCAATCTCTCTACTCGTGGTGAGTATGAGTTGCCCTCGCTACTGGCACAGTGGTGTGCGAGAGGCGAGATGGTTGCGGGAGAAGAGGTCTCGGAGAGGTGCGACCTCACTACCGTGGACGACCTGCTTGCTTTAAACATACGATTTTTGGCTGAGCAGAGTCCCAGCGTGCAGGTTGATCCGAGTGCCAAATTAGCGGCGGATGTTCAGCTACGTGGTTCGGTGATAATCGGGCCTGAATGTTGTATAGCCGCCGGTGCAGTTGTTGGTCCCGAAGTTTATTTGGAGCGCGGGGTGAATGTTGCAGCAGGCACAAAGCTCATGCGCGTGGTAGCATTACGTGGAGTAGCACTCGCTGGGGAGGTATCTGATGTGGTTCGAGTTGGTGTGAGCTAGGATCGCGGCCTAATCTCTGGCACCCGCCCCCCAAGGCCAATCCTACCCGCAACTGCCGAATTTAGGTTCATGCACTCTTTTACTCCACACCCACCTTCGGCCGAGATAGCTCAAACACATCACCGATCAATCCGTATTGCAGCCCTGCAAGTCGGGCTACAGGTTGTAGTTCACTCGCTGAAATTTTACCCTGCTCGTATGCTGCCTTGTGAATGTGGTATCGAACTACCTCACCGATTATAACCGTAGCAGATCCGGGGGCACCTCCTCCAACATCAACCAGAGAATGCACGCGACACTCCATGTGGACGGCCGACTCCCTAATACGCGGCGGCGCCACTACCTCCGACGGCAGGGTCGTTAGTCCCACCTGCTCTAGCTCACTCACTCCGTAGGCAAACTCACCCGAGCAGTGATTCAGCGCCTCCACCAACCACACGCCTGCCGAATTCACCACGAATTCTCTCGTACGTTCTATATTGAGTAGAGTATCTTTCTTTGTGCCATCGCTCTTAATAGCTATCGTAAAGACGATCGTCATTGGTTTTGCGGTTACCAGATTAAACGTGCTAAAAGGCGCCGCGTTGACCTGTCCATTAACGCAGAGCGTCGTAATAAACGCGATCGGTCGCGGAATTATCGTTCCAACTAAAAGCTTGTAAGATGCGGTAATATCCAAAGAAGCTGGATCAAGAGTTACCATCTCGCCAACTGGAGAACGTATTGGGTCTCCAGGCTTCCAATCTGGTTGTGGTGACTGCACTTTATTCATAACTATTCGTGTACCTACTCATTTGAGCATCTGCACCATTTTCATCCTCCTTAACTGCCGAATTAAGGACAATAGGACTTCGTTGCCCCGTAGCGGAAAGCGCATTTGAACTACCGAGACCGAAGTTAGACTGACTAGCAGAACCCCTTGATGTTTAAAGGAATCTGGGCGAATCTAACCTAAGGAAGGCCGGCAAAACCCATTCCTGCTGCGAAAGCGGATCTTCAAGTCGCTCTTCGAGTTTTCGAGATGGGGAAAAATCCTCTAGGTATCGCAGTGGATACACCTGGGGTTTTTCCCATCTCGAAAATCGAATGTCAACTTGAACCTCCACTTTTTCGCTACGGGCAGGTTTTGCCGGCCTTCCCTAAGTAATAACTTTAACGGCAAGAAGCAGTTAGGAACGTTCGATGAAGAGAGAGATTCCAGAGAAGTACGATCACGCCAGTGTAGAAAAGCGTTGGATGGAGACCTGGGATCGCTCTCAGGTTTACCGCTGGGATGCAACAAAGTCTCGTAGTGATAACTTTGTAGTCGACACTCCGCCGCCCACCGTATCGGGATCGCTTCACCTTGGACACGTTTTTAGCTACACCCAGACCGATGTCATCGCGCGCTTTCAGAGGATGCGCGGAAAGAACATCTCGTATCCGATGGGATGGGATGATAACGGGCTACCAACTGAGCGGCGAGTGCAAAATGTGTACAATATCAGGTGCAATCCAGCAGTCGCCTACGATGCTAGCTGGAGGCCAACAAAGATAGACCCAAACAGCAAGGAAAAGGTAGCTCCTCAGGAGGTATCGCGAAAAAACTTTGTTGAAGCTTGCGAACTCCTTACACACGAGGATGAAAAGACTTTTGAGGGGCTGTGGAAGCAGCTTGGTTTGTCGCTTGATTGGTCGCGTACTTACTCTACAGTGGGAGCGCACTGCACCCGGGTATCGCAACTATCATTTCTTGATTTAGTAGAGAAGAAGCAGGTCTACAGCATTGAGGCTCCAACCATGTGGGACGTTGACTTTAAGTCAGCAGTGGCCCAAGCCGAGATCGAAGATAGAGAAGTTCCAGGAGCCTTCCATGATATTCAGTTCGGAGTAGAGGGAGGAGGGGCTTTTACCATCTCGACAACGAGACCTGAGCTCTTACCAGCATGTATAGCAGTTGTCGCTCATCCCGATGATGCGCGCTACAAGTCGCTTTTCGGTAAGTTCGCGATAACGCCGCTCTTTCACGCGCGAGTGCCGATTCTTCCAGCGGAGCACGCGGATCCAGAGAAAGGCTCGGGGATCTTGATGGTTTGCACCTTCGGTGATGCCAACGACGTAGATTGGTGGAAGAAGTCCAAGTTGCCGGCTAAGCCGATAGTTTCTCTTAAGGGAACCTTGCTCGATATAGAGTTTGATGAAGCACCTTTTGAGTCAGTTAACTCAGACCTGGCTAAGGCAAACTACGCCAAGTTGGCCGGTCTCGATATTCGTAAGGCAAAGAAGGTAATCGCGGATATGCTTGCACAAGCTGGGAGTGCCGTTGATGGCAAAGCCGCCGCTTTGCAAGGAGAGCCAAAGCCGATATCGCACGCGGTGAAGTTTTACGAAAAGGGCGATCGCCCAGTAGAATTTATAACGACAAGGCAGTGGTTTATCAGAACGATAGATCACAAGGAGGCCCTGATCGCGCAGGGGCGAAAGATAGCGTGGCATCCAGAGCACATGCGGCTGCGATACGAGAATTGGGTCGAGGGTTTAAACACCGATTGGTGTATCAGTCGTCAACGATTCTTCGGGGTCCCTTTTCCTGTTTGGTATCCGATTAATCAAGCAGGCGAGATTCAGCATGGTCAGCCTATCTTTGCGACACGCGATCGTCTTCCGGTTGATCCGTCTAGTGATCTGCCACCTGGATATACAGAGGCTCAGCGGAATCAGCCAGGAGGCTTTTGCGGTGATCCGGATGTGATGGATACCTGGGCCACCTCGTCGATGACCCCGCAGATTCAAAGTCATTGGGTTCTCAACCCAGACCAGCACAGCAAGCTATTTCCAATGGATATCCGACCCCAAGCGCATGAGATTATCCGCACGTGGGCTTTTAGCACGATAGTAAAGGCGTGGATGCATGAGGATCAGATCCCCTGGAAAAATGTGGTCATTTCAGGGTGGGTGCTCGACCCTGACCGTAAGAAGATGAGTAAGTCAAAGGGCAATGTGGTAACACCTGAGGGACTCTTAGCCGAATACTCATCGGATGCAGTTCGTTACTGGGCGGGGCGAGCACGCCTTGGCGCAGACACTGCGTGCGATCCAGCGGTTTTTAAGATCGGCAGCAAATTGGTGGTTAAGCTCTTTAATGCCAGCCGCTTTGTGCTTATGCAGCTTGCGGATCCAGTCCCCGGAGTTCAAGCGATACGACATCCACTTGACTGCGCCATGGTAACAACGTTGACAGAGGTCGTTCGAGTGGCGACAGATGCGTTTGCGCGTTTTGATTACGCACTTGCGCTTCAAACGGTAGAGGAGAAGTTTTGGGAGTTTTGTGATAATTACGTGGAGTTAGTTAAAGCTCGATCGTACAACGAGCAGGATAAGATAGGCAGGGAGTCGGCTCACGCATCACTTTACTGGTGTCTTAAGACGTTTATACGACTATTGGCTCCGTTTATTCCGTATATAACAGAGGAGGTATGGTCGTGGCGCTTTGCGGGAGATGGGCGCGATGCCTCGGTTCACACAACCCGTTGGCCTGAAGTGAGCGAGACGGCGGATATCACTGGAGATCCTCAAGCTCTGGCTGCAGCAACAGAGGTAGTGTCGGTGATTCGCGGGGCAAAAACTGCGGCTCAAAAGGGCCAGCGCTGGGGGATCTCTGCGTTAACGATAAAGGCGAATAGTAAGAATCTGGAGATTCTTAACACCGTCTTGGATGATGTTATTCGAGCTGGCAGCGTTGTTGGGGAGAGCGCCAAGCTTGTGGTTCAGGAAGGGGAATCAGCCCAAAGATTTGCGGTGGATATAGTCTTGGCCGAGGGAGAAAAATAGAACTTTGCAGCACCGTTTTATATTGCGCAATTGTGAGACTGTGCTTCAATAGAACGTGAGAGCGCTCGATGAGGATTACGTCTAATCGTGTGCAACTGGAATCAGTAAAGGGACAAAGTATGCTAAAAAAACTAATCATTAATCGCGGATTCATGGCAGCTCTTTTCTCGGTTTTAAGCACAGCAGGATTGTGTGGATGCACCAACCTTAATGACCCCTACGGATACGGTGGAGGTTACAGTCCTCCGCCTCCATCCCCGTATTATGGTGGTGCTCCTTATTACGGGGGTGGTAGCGGATACTATGGCAACGATCCCTATCGACGAGAGCGTCGCGATTTAGAGCGTGAGCGCGAGAGATTAGAGGAGGAGCGGCGCCGTTTGGAGCGCGAGAAAAATAAGCAGCCGATCCCTCCAGCGTATACGCGGCCAGCCCCTCCAGCAGATCGCTGTCCTCCAGGATTTAGTCCGAGTGAGCGAAAGTGCACACCGGAAGAGCGTCGTAGGGGGTGCCGTGATATGCGCATGCCAAGTGGCTTAGGGTGTGTTGATAGGCGTTAACCCGTAACTACTCACCGGATTTTAAGATCGTCGCTGCAATTTCGTCGCTAAATG
>JBBALZ010000110.1:0-10776 GCA_040402735.1 Bdellovibrionota bacterium | reverse complement strand
GCTTTCGAGTATCTGCACCATTTTCATCCTCCTTAACTGCCGAATTTAGGTTAAACGATCCTGCGCCAGCGGTTAGGACGGTAGAGTACAGTGACTTCTCGGTTATCTACAGGGTCTCGTTTTCGGTAGCCAAACAGGAGGAGTTGGCGGCGGCTCGCGACCAGTTTATGACCAGGCTATGGTACGCAGTTAGAAGGTCGGGATTAACGATACCTTTCCCGATAACTATGGAGTACAGCCCAGGCGAGAATCCAGGAGCCCCCAAGGTTGAGCCGAGCGAATGGCTGCGGAACTATCCACGATTTAAACATGCTATCCAGAACTCACCCGCAGCGACGCCACGAGTTATGGAGTATGCCGCGGGCGAAACGGTTCAGGTAGTCGGCAGTAGCTTCTCTGGGTTTGCGCTCATTCTTAGCGGACAGGCGCGCTTGCGAGCGCTTTCGGCTGATGGAGTGCTTGTAGAAATAGGTCAGATCGGGCCAGGTGAGTGTTTTGGAGAACAGCTTACGGCGGGTCCTTCCGCTGATGCGATAGAGATTGCGGCGATCTCTGATACCCGTGTGATGGTCTTTGACGGTAAGACGATCGGTGACCTGCTTAATCAATCTCCGAACCTAGCAGCGGAGATCGGCGATGCCATCGAATCTCGGCACCAGGCAGCGCGCGCGGCAAGAGCCCGTACCAAGAAAAAGTTGAGTGTTAACGCAGGGTAAGCAGGTCAAAACGTAGTGTTGGCCTGTCGCAAAAGTTAGGGCAAGATAGCATCCATGCAGAACGTTATCCTTTTTGCTCCATGCCTTGTTGATCAGCTCTATCCTGAGATGGGTATCGCTCTGGTTAAGCTACTCAGGCACTTCGGTTTCCAGGTTAATTTTGATAGTTCAATTACCTGTTGTGGACAGCCTGCGTTCAACGCCGGCCAGATAAACGAAGCTAAATCAGTCGCGCGCAAGGTCGTCCGAACCCTCTCGCAAGGTGTGCTTGCTGACCAGCAGATAGTTTGCCCGTCGGGTTCGTGCACGGCGATGATTCGAAAGTACTACCCTGAGGTGTTTCACGGCGACCGAGATGAGGCGGCAGCGTCTGCGCTCGGCTCGCGTGTGTTTGAGTTATCTGAATTTTTGCGACAGCACAACCTGCTCGACAAGATTACGGGCTCGTGCCACAAGCGCGTAGCCTTTCATAACTCGTGTCACTCAGCCCGAGAGCTTGAGCTGCGCACCGAGTACCGTGATTTGTTTGCCGGCATCGAGGGGCTTGAGTTAGTTGATCCCTCCCTAGAGCCGGTGTGCTGTGGATTTGGAGGGCTTTTCTGCCAGAAGTTTCAAGGGATATCACAGGGGATGGCAAAAACTAGACTTGAGATGTGCCAACAAGTTGGGGCCGATGAGATCCTCTCAAACGATCCGGGGTGTATCATGCACCTTAGAACAGCAGCAGCGCAGCAGGGATTTGCAACACCGATTAGGCACACAGTTGAGTTTCTCGTAGATGCCATGGGGATTACGGAGTAGGTATGGGAAGCGCCTCTGAGCACTCGCGATTTATAGGTTCATCAGAGGTAAAAGCCTCAGATGAGACGCATCGTAAGCGGCTACTTAAAGTTATTGCTAGCTATGACTCGGTCGTGGTCAATCAAAAGGCCAGTCAGTTTATCGATTGGCAAGAGGCCCGCGGAACAGCAGCCGAGATAAAGCGATACGTGCTCGATCACCTACCAGAGCTTCTTGAGCTCTTTGAGCAGAACGCAAGTAATAATGGTATGCAGGTCTTGTGGGCTAAAGATGTAGCCGATGCGCATCGGATAGTTGATCAGATCATAGCACGCCACGGAATACGCAAAGTAGTTAAATCAAAGTCGATGACCTCAGAGGAGCTTGAGTTAAACGAGTTCCTCGAGCATAAGGGTATTGAGACACTTGAGAGCGATCTCGGCGAACTAATCGTCCAATTAAATGGCGAGAAGCCCTATCACATCGTAACTCCAGCGATGCACAAATCGAAGGAGGAGATTAGTGAGATATTTCAGCGCACTCTTGGATGTGAACCCACTACTGATGCGGAGGAATTGACCGATATTGCGCGGCGACATCTGCGAGATGTGTATATTACGGCAGATCTTGGGATTAGCGGAGCAAACTTTCTGCTCGCTGATGATGGCGCTATCCTGATTCTTGAGAACGAAGGGAATGCGCGGCTGTCAACCGCCTGCCCTAGGGTGCATCTCTCTATCGCAGGGATAGAGAAGATCTTGCCTAGCATAAACGATTTAGAGCTCTTCTTGCCGCTGCTCTCCACCAGTGGTACAGGGCAGCAGATGACAGCCTACAACTCGATTATTCGTGGCCCGCGCCAGGATGGAGAAGCTGATGGCCCAGAGGTTATGTACCTCTTGCTGCTCGATAACGGACGCTCAGAGATCTACCGCAAGCCGGAGGTGCGTGATGCCTTAAGCTGTATAAGGTGTGGCGCCTGCCTCAATGCGTGTCCGGTATACAAGACAGTTGGCGGGCATACATACAACACTCCATATTCTGGGCCTATCGGCGCAGTTATTACGCCGCACCTCAAAGGGATGCGCGACTGGGGGCACTTGGCGTTTGCATCGAGTCTCTGTGGTGCGTGCACCGATGTGTGTCCTGTGAATATACCGCTACACCATATGTTGCTTACCAATCGGCAGGAGGCCAACGAGACAGCTCCGAGCTTATTCTGGCAAACTGCGCTAAAAGGATGGGCTTTAGCGATGAAGAGTCGTTTTGTAGTTGATATTGGTGCGCGAGCAGTGCGAGTTGTCCTGCAAGCGCTTGGTTGCGTTTCACCTAAATTGACGGCCAAGCTTCCGCAGCCAGCAGCAAGATCGTTTTCATCGTGGTGGAGTCGACATGGAGAGTAGGCAGGTAATTTTAGACAAGTTGCGTGCTACGCGGAGAAGGGGTGAGTTGCGTGAGCGTCCGAGATTCGTAGTAGAGCGAGTCTTTGCTGATATCCCTGCGGCTGATCGAGAGGCACTATTTGAACAGTTCTCTCGAAAGCTTACTGCTCTTAAAGGCGAGGTGCATAGGGTGGCCACGCCTCAGGAGGCAGCCCAGAAGATCGCCCTGCTGGCGCGAGAATCTGGATTTGTGCGCTGCGGTAGGCAGAGGACTGCATTGCTTGATCGTTTGTTTAAAGGTTCTCTGGATCTGGAATCTTTAGAGCAGCAGATGACAGTAGTAGACGAGGAGACGTTAGCTCACACAGCGGTAGAGGGGATGCAGTGCGCCTTTACTCAAGCTGATGCGCTGATATCTAGAACAGGCAGCATTGTGCTGCGTGCTACGACGGCAGGTGGCAGGAGATTGTCGGTGCTCCCCCCGGTGCACTGTGTAGTTGCGACGAGTGCGCAGTTAATCGCTTGCCTCTCCTCGTGGCTGACAGCAGTGCACGACGATCGCAGTTGGAGCTATGGAACGATCATTACCGGACCATCTCGTACCGCTGATATCGAAAGAATTCTCGTTCTTGGAGCGCACGGCCCAAAACGTCTCATCGTTTTAGTGATAGACGAGCCGGGTGATAGTCACTAAGAGAGTACGGAGATATCCAAGGAAGCTTGTTAATATATGAGGTTTTAGCTTATGCGTTTCGATCCCTCAAAGATAATTCTCGGCACAGCTAATTTGGGTGGCTTATTTCTTGACGGAAAGGTGCCCGATGTCCCTAGAGCTGTATCGATAGTACAGAGAGCGCTCGACTTGGGCATAACTCGATTTGATACTGCACCACTCTATGGTTGGGGGGCTAGCGAATTCTTTCTGGGTCGAGCTTTCGAGCAGATCGGGGCAGCGCGTGACTCTTTATATCTATCGACCAAGGCGTTGCGTGCCCTCTATCCCTGCGTAGATGAACGAGATACTACTCAACCCGATTTTTGGACCCTGGGAGAGCCTAATCGCCGCTTCACGCACAAGTGGAGGGTAGACTACGATTCAGTAATGCAGACTACTCTGCGGAGTCTAGAGACGCTGCGTACATCGTATATCGATGGACTCTCATTACATGACCCGTGGGATGCTCTTACTGAGGATGCATCGATGTCGTGGGAGAGGCTAGACGATGGATTGCGCGCTATCGCTGACCTCAAGCGCTCAGGTTTTGTGCGCCAGATCGGATATGGTGGGAAGGAGACTACAGCTCTTAAGACCCTCGT
Organism: Bdellovibrionota bacterium; assembly: GCA_040402735.1. Taxonomy (GTDB): domain Bacteria; phylum Bdellovibrionota_C; class UBA2361; order UBA2361; family OMII01; genus OMII01. Next base: position 6,581 of record JBBALZ010000110.1, on the reverse strand, counting down.
AGAGCGCCATCCGGGGCTACTCACCTATGTTTCAACGACAACGTATACTTTAATCGATCAGAGCTTCGCGCACGAGGGGATCTTTGATCTCTGCAGTCGTCTCGGTCTTGAGTACCGTGTTGCCGGTCCGTTCTGCTCGCGATTATTAGCAGAGGATCCGCGCAAAGCGATCCGCTGCCCAGGTAAGGATGGTGTAACGCGGTGGTACTACCGCGGGGATCTCAATATGCCGGTTACGTTTAACTACAACTATATTAGCGATGAGAGCTACGCCAAGGCGTGTAAGCTCTGGTCTATCGTTGAAAAGCACGGTGAGCAATCCCCGCGCGCAGCAGCGTTGCAATTTGTTCTGGCGCACCCGCAGGTTGCCGGAGTCATTATAGGAGCATCTACTCCTGAGCATCTTGATGCAGTAAAAGCTTCGATTGAGCGAGAGCTGCCACGGGCGCTTTTTGAGGAGCTTGCGGAGGTCGGGATCATCAAGGGGTCCGCTTTAGTGCCACGGATTACGCAGCAAGCTTAAGTGGCACCTCATTGATGATTGATTGATAAGGTATCGACCGCTTCCTTGCTTCCTTATCAAGAAGCTGATAATTTTCGCCTCGCCTCCCTATCTCACTACGCCTTTAGCCCATACGCCCGCTTAGCACTCTCAACAAATATCTCTTGAGCAACGCCATCGTCTACTAGGCCGCGCGCGCTTATCCACTCGGCTACAGCAGCAACCGATGCAGCATGGCTGTATGACACGGGATGATCCGATCCAAAAAGTAGGCGTTTGGCCCCCAAAGCCTCAAGAGCGGCGTCAAAGAATGGCCAAAAAACATTGTGGTCACTACCAGGTGCAACCTCACCAGGAAGCCCCGAAAGCTTCATAAAGAAGTTCTCGCAGCTAGCAAGCTCAGAGAGCGCCGCTATCCACTCCTGTGTAGGTTTTCCTTCGCTCACACCCGTTGGCTTGAGGAGGTGGTCGCCTACAACGATCGTTTCGCTGTTGTTTGCGAGCCACTGAACGAGCCGCACACCCTCTGCAAGCTGCCCTGGGTTGCCCGAACGAATCAAGAGATCGAGGCGCAGACCATGTTCCCCAAGCATGCGTGCAGTGCTTTGTGTGCGGCTATCTGAAAGAATTCCGACTCCGAGGTTCTCTGGAGCGATCATCCGACAGCTTTTGACACATGTATGCATCTTTATAGTATCGATAAAACGCTCTGTGCCCTTCGTATCTAGTAGATCAATTCCGACAACACACCCCAAAACCTGCGGATGCTCCTGCGCTGCAGCGATAAAAAACTGAGCCTCCGCCTCGTTTCCCTCATTTGGGTCGCGTGCCTGAACGAAGATAACCCCCGCGCAACCACTCGCAGTGGCGGTATCAATGACTCGGGCCGGTGAGTAATCCTGCGCCAGGTCTGGACGAACCGTGCGCGCACCCTGAATAACCGGCGGGAGATCGTTTAGCCTCCACGGATGGATATGAGTATCAATAGCATGCTTGATTCCCAAAGATGCCAGCGTGGATGCGGTCATATAGCTCCTATTCCCTAGGTTTGTAGGCTATTAGCGTTTGCTGCGATTCCCCCAGGTAGTCGATCCCCAATCGGACTACATCGCCATCCTTGAGGTACACAGGCGGTTTAAATCCAAACCCAACTCCTGCTGGAGTGCCTGTGCTGATCACGTCTCCAGGAAGTAGGGTCATAAACTGGCTAATATAGCTAACGAGAAACGGTACCTTAAAGACCATATCAGCAGAGGTTCCGTTTTGCATCGTTTTGCCGTTAACGGTGAGCCACATCTTTAGATTATTTACGTCAGGGATCTCATCCTGAGTCGCCATCACTGGGCCAAGAGGCGCGAATGTGTCACAACTCTTGCCCTTGACCCACTGACCAGAACGCTCGATCTGAAATGCCCGTTCGCTATAGTCATTGTGCAGCGCGTAGCCAGCTACGTAATCGAGCGCCTCGCTTTCATCGACATACGAAGCACGCTTGCCGATTACAACAGCCAACTCAACCTCCCAATCGGTCTTTTCAGCGTTTTTGGGGATCACTACGTTGTCGTTTGGTCCGTTCAGAGCAGTTGTCGCTTTGAAAAAGATAACGGGCTCTTTCGGCAGTTCAAGTCCTGACTCAGCCGCGTGGTCACGAAAGTTCAGACCGACACAGATAATCTTGCTTGGACGGCACACGCACGAGCCAAGACGTGTTGAAGGTGCTAACGTTGGGCACTCGCTGCGGTTGTTTTTAAGCCAGCGCTCAAGGCGGCTTATGCCGTCAGAACCGAAGAACTGTTCGTTGTAATCTTCGCCAAATGCCGATACATCAAGGCGTGAGCCATCGGCTAGCTCTACTCCAGGTTTCTCTTTTTGTAGCTCCCCAAAACGAATAAGCTTCATAGTGTAATCCTCCTACATACAAACTCAAAACAACAATAAATTGAGCGCTCTTATGCGATTCAATCGTCAGCAACTCTCGCCTTACATCGTTGGACCGATATCCCACGGAGCAAACTCTTCGTCTCCGTAGCCAAACGATTCGCTCTTTGATTTAGCGCCACTTGCAACGGCGATAATCTGCTCGAAGAGCTCTCGTGCCACGACCGATCGAGGTGTGCCTTCGATGATGCACCCAGCATTTATATCCATATCATCAATCATCCTCTGGTACATCGTTGAATTGGTAGCAACCTTTACTGTCGGTGCGGGCTTAGAACCAAAGCAGCTGCCACGTCCGGTCGTAAATACGATAACGTTCGCCCCACCCGCGAGTAGTCCGGTGACCGATGTTGGATCGAGTCCTGGGGTGTCCATAAATACAAAGCCCCGTCCCAGCTCTACCTGCTGCGCATAGTCGTACACTGCGTTAAGCACTGTCGAGCCGCCCTTCATAGCTGCGCCTAGTGATTTCTCAAGGATAGTAGTTAAACCGCCCTCCTTGTTGCCAGATGACGGGTTGCCATCACATGAAGCCCCGAACTTCGCAGTGTATTCCTCCCACCACTGGATCTTCTCAATCAGGCGTTTGCCAACTTCCGGAGTAACTGCGCGGCGCGCGAAGATGTGGTGTGCTCCGAACGTTTCCGGCGTTTCAGCCAAGATACCGGTTGCTCCAGCGGCGGCCAAGATATCGACAACCTCACCGACCGCTGGATTCGCTGTGAGTCCCGAGTATCCGTCCGAGCCGCCACAGTTTGTGCCAAGCACTAACTTTGAAATCGGTGTAGCCACACGTTTAAGAGCGTTAACCTCAGGTAGCCACTCCTTGATGATTGAAACTCCGAGGTCGATAGCTTTTCTGGTGCCACCAACATCCTGCATCGTGAATGCTTCAACTCTGCCACGCTTGAGAGCTTCTCCCGGGACGCCCTTCCGCAGAGCTGTTTCAGGCACAAAGTCCTTATTGCCGGAGAGATACGGGATGCCACCAACCTCACACCCAAGGCCGATCATCAAACAACGCGAAACGTTCGGGTGCTTGGCGTATCCCGCTATAACTCGAGCGAACTGATCGTGCTGGGGAGTTCCATACACGATTCCACACCCGGTCTTGTGAGTGATTGCAAGCACGCCGTCTACGTTTGGATATTGAGAGAGTAGGGGCTTAATAGCCGCAGCGATTCCGCGTACAACCGTTGCGGAGCAGTTTACAGTGCTCGCCACTAAGATAAAATTACGGGTGCCTACTCTGCTGTCCTCGCGTGGGTAACCCATAAACGTGCGATTATGGGCCCATTCCGGAAGCTCTGGAGTCTGAGGACGCTCGGTCGCATACTCATAGTCCATCGAGAGCTTCTGCAGCTCAACGTTGTGGACGTGTACATGATCTCCAGGCTCGATAGAGTTGGCTGCCCAGCCGATCACCTGGCCGTACTTGCGGATGATCTCTCCCTTTTTAATCGGATGTGTGCACACCTTGTGGCCGCGCTTAATAGGCTGACGCACGGTAACCCCTTCAACTGATGCGCCTTCGAGGAGCTCTGCGAGAGCTACGACCACGTTGTCAGAGGGGTGTAGACGGAGAAAATCAGGTTGGGGCTGATGTGCACTCATAATATTCCTCGTCAAAAGATGGGCCTCGTAAAAAAGGGACTAGCGTTGGTTTGAAGTGGGTGGCGGTCATGCTCGTGGGCTCTGTGCTCGTGTGCGCAGCCCCATTCGAGCAAGAAGCTGATACTCCCAGATGCACCATACTCTATAACACATCAGGCTGCCCATTCCAGGCCCCTAACTAGGGCTTTGCAATTCTGCCGTTATCTACTTAAAAGAACTGGCATTCCTGACAGGGATAAAAATGCGCGGCTAAGCGTCGATAGAGCTTTATTCAAAGATGTTCCTCTTAGTGCATCAAGAGCGCTCAACAAGAGGTTTGTTCTGCCTGGGTTTTATCGGGTACAAGCTGGAACGGTTTGTATTGGTTCATGCGAGGTCATGAAGCGTTCGCTCCTGCATAAGCATTCTCCGTGTAGTGATATCGCCAAAAACATCTCGGTGAGAAACGATAATGGCGGAGCGGGTAGCTAGATGTTTGGAGAGGCAAGCTACTACCCTTCGTTCGCTTTCGGTGTCTAGGTGAGAGGTCGGTTCGTCGAGCACAATTATCGGTCGATCCATCAGTATCGCCCGTGCGATGCTCAAGCGCTGTTTTTGTCCCGCTGAGACTTGCAGGCCCTTTTCGCCAACCCTGGTTTCCAGTCCCTCTGGCAACGAAGAGAGCCAATTCCCAAGGCCAAGCTCGACTAAAAGAGAGACGATTGCCTCGTCAGATTTCGCGCTGTCGAGCGCTAGATTATGTCTAATCGATAGGTCCAATAGCTCAGTTTCTTGCGAGACCGTTGCCATTAATTGAGAGGGGGAACCCTCGGGAAGAGCCGCGTACGGTGTGTCGTCGATAGATATCTGCCCTTTGGTCGCGGGGAGTAGCCCTGCCAAGAGCAAGAGAATCGTTGACTTGCCCTGACCGGATTCCCCCGTAATGGTGATTTTATCCCCCGCGCAGAGGGAGAATGAGGGGATAGAGATCCCCGAAGATGCCCCGCTATACGAGAAGTATAGGTCTTTAGCTCTTATAATCCTCCACGTCGTAATCTCCTCTACGGAGGCGATGTGGCCCGACTTGGGTAGGATATCCCGGGCATTGTTGAGAAACGCGCCGAGCTCCATACACTGCTTTATGAGCTCAGAGAGTCGTTCAAGATAGCCACGCACCGATGTAAAGGCGCTCACAAAAATAACCATCATTGAAGCCGCTATCCAGCCGTGTGTGACGCCCGATAAGAGGCAGTAGGTAGTGACAAGAAAGGAGAGGTAGAATAGTCCGTGTAAGATGCTCCAGCGGCGCGCGTGAAATGACTGTAAGTTTCGCGCGGCTTGATTGTGATTAGAGCATACATCGCTAATTAGCTGCTCGGCGAATGAACGAAGGCGGAGGCGTTTAATGGTTTGAAGGTTGGCGATGCAATCAGCGAAACGCTCTGTCATCATAGCGCGAGCTCGGCTTTCCTCAGCGGAGAGCTTGGAGATTTTTCGCGCTAAGTAAACGCTGGTCAGCATGAAGAGTGAGAATAGCGTAGCGTTCGCAAGAGCGACGGGGGGGGATTCCCTGGCGGTCATGATGAAAAACAACGAGAGGGTTACTCCCGCGTGCCCCGCAAGCCAAATGACCGTGCTGCCGAGAGATCCGATACCATCTGAAACCTGGCTCGTTAACGAAAGGAGATAACCCGAATGACGTTGCGCGAGCTGTTGGATTGATAGTGACTCGAGAGTTGAGAATATCTTAAGTCGTAGGTGATTCGCGAGCTCTGGAGCGAGACTTTCGCCCATCTTTCGAATCAGGAATTGGAGGATGAGCGAACAGGAGATTGCGATGGCCATAAGACACAGAAGTGATTTGGCGCGCGCAATGTCAAAATCAGATCGAAGAAAGACGGAGATGAGCAGGGGGACTGAAAAGAGCACGGCGCCGTCTATAATTCCTGCCAGGAGCAGCAGAGCGAACCTGCGCCGAAAATGGTCGAGATTTTTGAGTAAAAATAAGAGCGCCGTCACGCACAAAGTAAACCCTGCACGAGTGATTTTGTCAAAAATCACTCGCAATAGCTAGAGCATCGCAATTCTCTTCTCTTAAATGGGGCCAAAAATGCGCGGAACCTACTGTATTTAATAGGTTTAACGGTATTTAGCCGCGCATTTTTATCCCTATCAGGAATGCCAGTCCTTTCCAGTAGATAGCGGGAGAATTGCGAAGCCCTACGCAATAGCTAGGGCGAGCGCAATCATGGGGCCAAGATTGCGCTCGTCCAGCTATTCTCATCAGGGAGGAGGACCCGCGACCTGGAGGGCTGGACTCTGTCCAGCCGCGTTCGTGCCCGCCAAGATCATCAGCGATTCCAAAACGGCGCGCTGGAGATAGCGCCCCTTCGGGGCTGCCGTTTAGGATGATTTTGGCAAAGTGCTAAAGTGTTACGTATTTTGAACTTTTCGGAGTCGCAGCCCTGGCACCATCAGGGTAATCACCGAAAATTCAAAATCCTTTGTGCTTTCGAGTATCTGCACCATTTTCATCCTCCTTAACTGC
>JBBALZ010000109.1:0-10820 GCA_040402735.1 Bdellovibrionota bacterium | reverse complement strand
TTTTATCCCTATCAGGAATGCCAGTCCTTTCTAGTAGATAGCGGGAGAATTGCGAAGCCCTATAGGGCATCACAATTCTCTTCTCTTAAATGGGGCCAAAAATGCGCGGAACCTACTGTATTTAATGAGTTTAACGGAATTTAGCCGCGCATTTTTATCCCTATCAGGAATGCCAGTCCTTTCTAGTAGATAGCGGGAGAATTGCGAAGCCCTAAGGTTTATTAAAAGCGCGTACAAAAGCATACCATGACGTGGGAATCATGTGGGTATCCGTGGGGCCTGGAATCCAAAGATGAGAGGGGACTAGATCGCTTATTTGTGAGGGAATGTCCTGATAGAATTTATCCATAAAAACAGTAGAGGCCGGAATCACGATGAACTGTGGAGCTTCGCCGCCGTTGGATATCTGAGATCTGAGCTCCTGGATTGAGTCTACATGCTTAATATTCGGAAAATCGAGAGTGACATGTCTTAGGTCCGTAGTTGATAGCGCACCCGCAAGCGGTCTTGAGTCCCAGTAATAAATAACTTGAAAACCAGAGGTCGCCAGAGAGCGTAGTAGAAGGGTTGAACTTGAGCGTTGAATCGCCAAATCTTTGTGAGCCGCTATGTCCCGGGGATTATTAGTGCCCAGATAGTCCTTCATAAGGTAAAAGAAATTTCCATACGCCGATCCACAGCATAGAGCAACTAGGGTTGTGATATGTAATCTTGAAGGCACAATTCGTTGAACCGCCAGTGATGCTCCAAGGGCAGCCATCCATGCTATAAAAGGAGAGCAGCAAAGCATTCTACGTGATAGGCCATGCTCTATGCCGCTGTCGATAGGAAAGGATATTATCATCGGCAGGGAAAAGAGTGCGAAACCGATTAGGCACATTCGCGAAGAAAATTCCTTAATTGAAGAAAAAACTACTCTCACAAATCCCAAGATAAATAGCCCCGATAAGACCGGTTCTAAGATCGGCCCCTTTAGCCTAAAGATATGTCTTACGTGATCGAATTCAAACCATTGAAGCTGCAAAAATACATCGGTAATCATAAGGGTAACAGCGTTCAACTGCCCTATGCCTGCCCGCGCGAGTTCGGCATTTCGGCCGGCTAATATGCCCATTTGCCGAGGTAACACCCCTTCCGGATTATTTGGGCTGAGGGAAAAAACGACGAATGGCATATAGAAAAAAGCGATAGAAACAGCCCATACGGCAGCGCAGAGAAGCGTTTCCTTTCGTTGATTGGACCCTTGCTTAATCAGCTTTTCAAAGAAGATGTATGCTATTAGCGGGCATACCAGAAGCCCGGATTTTTGAAATATGATAGTTAAAGAACAAAATAGACCAGCAAGCATCGCATGGAATACGTTCCTGTCACGTAGCGATATGAGCGTGCAAAGTATTCCAGCGGCTGAGAAAGCCAGATCATAAGGGTAGCAGTAAAGAAACCTTGAGTTGACCCAGTGCCACCCCATAAATGACAACAGGGAGGCTAAAACCAGGGCAACAGATCTGGTGTGAAAGTGTCGCACTATCAGATACCAAAGAGAAACCGAAGCGGCGCCTGCCGCAGCAACAAGGAGTTTCTGAAACATTAAGAGATCTACCATCGGGTAAAAGGGGCGATATAGGTATGATATGGCCCAATAATAGAACGATGGAAATGCGTTCAATGTAGTTAATGGGTTCACGTTCACGTAGCCCCCCGTGGAGAGTAACCCCGAGAAAACTTGAATTTCATCCTGAATCGCTATAGGAGACCGAGTAACAACGTTCCAGGAACGTAACAAAAAGGCGATAAAGAACACCATCCAGCTCAAGGTCATGTCGATTCGCTCTTGTTGCACCGGGGTAGTTTTGCGTAGCTGCTGCCAAGCCGCAAAGGCGGCGACGAAGCAAGCGAGGCTGACTAACCATACAGATGAGAAGTTCTGCCAAGCTATAAGGTGATTACTTAAGAGCATAGAAGAGGCTTTAACTTGATTTACAGCGCTTACTCCCAACGCCAGCACCAATCCGATTTTCAGCAGAAGTGGATTTAGATTTATCCGCGCTTGTGACGGAAGCAAGATCAGCAAGATTGATCCTGCAGAAATGAGAGAATAGGCAATAAGTGTGTTCTCGGTCAGGTTGTTTAGCTGGTAAATTCCAGCGCAGAGTAACCCCAGGCTAAAGAGTATACTAAAGGTTACCAGTATCTGTTTAATTTGGAGTGCGATGGTTTTTGATTGCTTATTTTCTTTCATATTTTCTGCAGACCCGCAACTGCCGAATTTAGGTTTACATCTGGATTAACTGCTCTTTTTTAGCATTTATAGTATCTGGGGCAGCGTATTGGGCGTCAATAGTCATGTTTTCAGGGCTTCGCAATTCTCTTCTCTAAAAGGGGGCCAGAAATGCGCGGAACCTACTGTATGCTGAGGGGAATGTATATGGACCCGCCGATCTTCAGTTACGTATTTTTACCTAAGCAGGGTCAATAAGCACTTTCCGCAAGACGAGGATACTTTTACATCTCGACTGCCAGAGGAATATTAACATATCGTGTACCTTCTACTCTGCTATAGCGTTATCCAAAAGTCGATAGCGAATTACGGGCTTTTGGAGAACGCTATCGATTGGTGGATGCGAATCAAAACAACAAACTATAGTGATGTGGGACAAAAGCCTTGCCCATTTTACTGGCACGGAATTTTGCACATCACTATAGTATTTCACAGTTAGTCGTTGTGATATTGCTTCTGGTTTATGCGTTTTAGGAGGTAGGTTTTTTTGTCATGTTGAATACTGATACAAAAGGCCTGCGATTATTTCAGATTGCTACCCTGCTCCTGGTAGTTATCGCATTTTGGCTGCTACGTCAGCAGTGCCTGGACGCCGAGGCTGCGGGCGTTATGTGCTTATCGGTTGTAGGGGGACCAGTTGCGGCAGTTGCTCGACTCGGAACGTACATTCTAAATCGTCACTGGCACTACGCTCAGTACGAGATGGTATCTGCTGCTCTAGGAGTAGCACTGATTGTTCTCGGACTACTTTGGCGACGAGCTTTTAGTTTGTGGTGCCTGTTCTACCTAACGGCGTTAATACTGTCAGGCCTTGGGGAGCTAGCAGCTCTTAAACGAGGCAGCTTACACACCCTAGTATACCACCTCTGCGCTTTAGCTGCGGCTTTGTTAAGCTTTACCATTTTGCTAAGGAAAGCGCCTGAACTACTTACCAAGAGCTGGATAGAAGCTAGACGAATGGTGGCAAAGGTATCAGTGGTCGAGGTGGTCTTTGTCGTCTTAATCCTCGCTTTTGCATCTGTGACTCGTTTCTATCAGCTTAATGTAAATCCATCAGGCTACGATGCTGAGGCCTGCCCACACCGATTGGTGGCTGAATCGTGGAAGCGAATACTGGAACAAGAGGTCGGGGCGTACGTTCAGCAGTCCTCTGGGATGTCGTGGGTGCTGCTGCACAAGATATTTACACGCTTGGATCATCCAACCCTTTTCTACTTAGATGAGCGGATCCTAGGAGTAGCAATCAGTCTTATAGGCTGTGTTGTCATGTATTTCTTTATGAGAAATCTACGAGGCGTCTTTGCAGCGATGCTTGGACTGATTCTTTATGTGCTTGGCCCTCTAGATCTGGAATGGTCACGATTACCGGTGATGCACCATATTCCTGTTGTGCTGGCGCTATTGCTGGCTTGGGCTACCTTTAACGCACTTAGCGTGCGTACTTGGTCAAGCTTCCTTCCGGTTGCGCTTTTAATGCCAGTTACGAAATTTGTCTATCCCTCGGCCAAGTTAGTCCTGTTTGGTCCTTTGGCCGCGGCCTTTGCTGTGCTTTTATTTCAGCGTAAAGATTGGCGCGGAAATTACTCGAAGCTGCTCTTAGTGTTCGTTGGTCTCTTGTTTTTTATAGCGCTTCGCTCGCTTGTATACTATTTGGTGCACGGCCAATTAATGTTGCTGCATCCATTTGACAATCCCTATCCTGCCGACGCGCATGTCTCTCAATTAGAACGGATTAAGCAGATGCTCGGGCAGGGCCTGTATTTCTTTTACGAGGTTTTCTACGCGCCCGCATCGCCAACTCATTGGACCAATCACGCTACTGTTTTACCAGCACGCTCGCTCTCCTCGTTTACAGTCGTATTCTCAGTGCTAGCGTTTACTCGGCTTATATTTATTATAAAACGCCCAGAGGCCTTGGTCTTTATCGGGATGATTGCAGGTGGGCTTATTCCGGGAATGGCTACCGAATTGGCGGATCGCCGAATTGCTGTCAGCTTAATACTTTGTCTAGTCTTGGGGGTGCTTGAGTTTTGTTGGTTAATTGACACAGTAGCTCGCCGCGGCTCGCATGTACTTGCTCGGGCTATACAGGGGCTAGTGCTTGTTAGTCTCATTGTCTGCCTTGGAATATCCCAGACGACCGCATTTTTTTCCAGATACACCGCGCGTCCCATACAGATGGAAGCAGGAGATTCGGTTCTCGGTGTGCTTAAGGATGATACCCTGGTTGTATATTTAGCAGATGAGCGAAGGTGTGAGATGTTCTATTCGCTCTATACGCGTATGCGTCAGACAAACGCTTCGATAGCTTTTGCAACAGCGAACGAGGGTCGTAAGGGCGCTCTAGAACAGATACTAGCTCCGGAGCCGATAGTAGATAGTGGATACTATACGCTCTCGCAACTTGCTTCTCAGATTGAAGTGATAAAGAAAGGTCGCACGTGGAGGCACTATCTCTTTGTCTTTCAGCCCACACCACAGCGTGAAGAGTGGCGAAAGCTTCTCAAGCAGACCTATCCACAGGGTAGGGAGACCGTGATTGAATACTCTGTAGCTAACGGACAGCGCATGTTGATCTACGAAGTTGATACAGCAGTTAACTCCGGCGTTGGCACTTTAGCAGAGGCGCGGCAGGGATAGTTACGATTGTAACTACTCAGGGCGGAGCGTAACTGCAGCGAGCGTAAGCGAGCTCTGCCGGGACAGAGTCACTGGCAGGGTTGTGACTTCGGCCTTATATCCTGGGAACGATTGTTGGGTGAGAGGATCGCCCGGCATAGTAACGATTACACCGGGTTTTTTCTGCTGCGCGTTATCCGTTGGGAGTGGCTGTCCGCGGTCGACACGCTTCCAATTAAGCAGGAAATATTGAAAGCATGGCAGAAAGTTCTCTACAGTTTTTTCGTCTGTGCGGTTAGCAATCCACGCATCAGAGAGCGGAGATAGTCCAGATCTTTGAACAAACGAGAGTAGCTCTGATGTAATTACCTCGCGTCCCTCTGGTGGTCGGGGAGCCACGAGGATTGCCCGATTGTTGAAGGTTTGCTTTATCGGAAAGTACATTCCGGCAGCAAGTGCAATCGAGAGCAACGGTCTCATCCACGGGACTCGATTCAGATGAGAAAAGCACCAGAGGAGCATGCGACCCATTACGTAGAGCAACACGGGAACGATAATCAGCGAGCGGTAGAGGGCAAACGGTAGCTGTGGTCCGATCTTTCCGTGTAGGTTAGTAGCTGACCAGATAACTGGAAAGCACCACGCGGTGAGAATCAGTGATACAAGTCCTCCACGGAGCGATAGCGCAAATATCAGCGCTAGAAAAGTTGGAATTACAAGAGCTGTTGGAGTAAAGACCGCCTGTGAAAAAGAGAACGAATAACCAAGTGCATCGGTAAAATTCGCCCACATCCCGGCGAGTGGGATCTCTTTTGGGCGCAGCGCTCGCGTGCGCACTACGTAGAGTGCGATGAAAAAAACTATACAATGTAGCAGTGTAGAGGACACCAACCAAGCGATTGGTCGGTCGCGTCGCAAAAAGGCCCGTGCCGCCCACAACGCGATAAGAAAAATGATAAGTGCCACGAGCGCTAGACCTGATGTAAACGAAGCTGACACAAGCCCAATCGTCCAGGCCGCTACGATAGCCGTAACCACCGTTGGCTCAGCGGCGAAAAGCAGTAACGCGCCGATGGCCCACATGCCAAAACCTGCACTCGAGATCGCCATTTCAAAGGAACGAGTAATCTGACAGAACATCGGATAACTAAAGACGCCAGCAGCAGTAATTCCCGCAACCGCAGAGGCTCCGCGATCTCTTAGGTGGTAACGACGAATTCCGGTAAAGAGAAAAAGAGCCCCAAGGAGCACAGGGTATGAAAAACCTGCTCGGTAGGACCACGGTGAGATCCCAGCGAATGCCGTTGGTAACAGGTTTAGGATTAGCGAGCGAGTCGGGTAGGAGAACCAAAAAACTGAGGTATACCCGTGGTCTGATTTTTTTAGTTGCTCATAAGTGTCGTGCAGCTCAGATAACGACTCGGTATTCAGAAACGCAAACGAGTCTATATAGAAGAAGCACACGGGAATACCCGCCGCTAGAGGTAAGAGACCCCAGAATGCGCCACGCCGAAGATCTGTGGCGAGAGCAGCTAGGTATCTCCAGCACAGGAACGCTAACGAAAATGTTCCAGTCGCAAACCAGAGATAAGAGGCGACCTTTGCAAAAGCTCCACCGACGCTAAATGCCAAGATCTCAAGTGCTGAAAGAGCAATCAAGATTAGGCATCCTCTTACCAAACCGCTGGGGTGTGGTGTTCCTGCTTCGGTTTCGTAAGGCAGGATAGGTGTTCGTAGAGACGCCATACGTTTCCCTAAAGATTTGGAAATTTGACGTAGTCGTAAAAGTAGGTCCAGACCGACTGGACGCTAAAGAACACTACTAGTATCCAGAGCGGAATCTTAGGTATCCAGCGAAGCCTCTCTGGAAAGAGCCGTGCAAGGAGATCGATCGGCACACATGCTCCAAGGAGGATTATCAGCATATCTGCCGGTACACCCAGTAACATCCTGTTGGCAGTAATACCGGTGGTAACCAATAGCGGTAACCACGACAGTAAAGACCAAGCAAGCAAAGCCAAGTAGCGTTGATGTTGCCTGGCGTGTGCAAGGCAACTAAGGGTGCCCAAAGCAAGGAAGGTAAAGAGATACGGTTTGACTACATTCCACCTTCTGTCGATCTGCTCAACAAAATAGCGGTGATTAAAGAAACGTCGTCCACCTAGGTAAAATGTTTGCAATTCGGAGATGCGTTGTGGGATCATCTGCGATAGTAGGGAACTTAAGCGGTGCTCCTGTTTAATCTTTTCAGACTCAAAACCCTCAGTAACAGTTTGGTCGGTGATGAGAAATTGCTCGCCGCGTGCGGAGATAAACACGAGTGCCTGAGATAATTGAGCTCCCTTTGTCAGGGCGAATCCAAGGACAAGCAGCATAAACACGGTAGCGCAAAGGGGCAGGAAGTGTGTCCGTCGAAATTCCTTTGATACAAGAAACCTCCAGCCGATACCAAGGAGTGCGATAAGACAAAAATAGCGAATCGTAGAGTAGAAAAAAGGCATCAGGAACAGGGTAAAAGCCAACGGAAGCCACGATTTTTTGTTGTTCTCAAGCGCGACCGAAAATCCGTAGAGAACCGTCGCCAATAAAAGGGTCAGTGTTGGTCCGATGTACCCACCGGTTCGTCCGAAACCGATAACGTGTTGATGAGCGCCTACAGCGAGACCAGCCAAGAACGCCAGGTCAGCTCTAAAGAAGCGCCGGACGATCTCCGCCATAAATACCGGAGCCAGAGCGGTAACCAAGACATCGGGGAGTCGGTAGGCAAAGAGCTCCTTACCGAATAGTCCAAAACTTGTTTGAATGAGGATAAACCAGAACGGTGCATTAACAGATTGGTTGCTGTCATTGGGTTTAATGCTGAGGATCTCATGCTGAAAGTAGCTCCAATTCAGCTTTATCTGCGGCAGGTAAAAATCAATCCAGCTCTCAAATAGCTCAAGTCGGCTTGGAACAGAGTTAATCCAAAGTAGGTACACCACCACAAAAATAAGGTAGAGAGCAATGTTCTCGATTGTACGTCTTGAGAGAGAGGTAAATTTAGAGAGAAGCGATGGCATGGCAGACCTGATGAAATTAAGGCGATAGTCGTTAATCCTAGAAAGAGCAGTTGCGAGTCTGCAAATGACACATCTGTTCAAAATCAAGTTGGGTTTTTAATTTCGGTGCTCACCCTGACTCTACCAGGTTTAATGTTCAAAATACCCCGTGCTTTTGATCATCAACACCATTTCCATCCACCTTAACTGCTTAAAGTGATCCTCGTAAAGCTTAGTCACGAAGGCTAAACGGCGGCAACCCATAAGATGCACTTATTGTTAAGCCGGCCTGCTTAAAAATAAGCCAGCAGCCTAATCGTGACAGAGGTCTGCAAGGGTTACTTTTCGCCTGAGGTAACCAGCGGACTCGAGATCAAGGCGTACTGAAAAACTTGAGTTAGCGCTAAAGAACTCAATCGATATAGGGTACTTTCCAGCGGCAGGAAAGCGAATCTCTCGCTCCGATGTCACTCGCCACTCATAATTGATCCAGCGTTCAACTAGAGATTGCTCTCCGACACGCAGTCTGATGTTTCTCTGTCCGACTAGAAAGAAGCGATAGCGGCCAGGTTCAGGAATTGAGATATAGCCGACAAATGAGCCACCAAGGGGCTTGCCGGGCGCAGGAAAGGGAACGCCATTCGGGCCGTAATCGCGAAGGGGGATATCTGCTTCTGGAGTACCAACTGGCACCGAAAGGGCTTCATCTTCGTAATAGGTTCGTAATAATCCAGGGTTTTGGCACTGAATAGAAGGAGCAGCTGGCTGCGCGGTGGGAACTGTGTTTAACGCCAGTGGTGCTCCGTTGACCATAATGGCGAAGGTGTTGCTTAGGTAGACAGTTCCGAGTAGAAAGGGCAAAAAACAGAGGTTTGGAATACGGCTCGGGATCAGAGCCAGGCTAGCCATGAGAATCAATGGAGTGACAGCTGAGAAGACCAGATCCCAGTCGATGTATGGACCGTAGTCGAATTCCCATCCTAGCACATAGACAAGGGAAGCGGCTAAGTAAAACAAGCACCACAGATCTAGTCGTCGTGGTTTAAACCACATGGTGATTAGTCGTGTAATGCCAAGCGGAGCTAAAATTCCCCCAGCTATGAGCATAGGAGACAGGTATCCCATGATGTGATCATAGGTGAATATCTGACTCAGCTTCACGAACATCTGCCGATTACCGCCACCGGTAACGTTTCCCTGCATACCTCCACTGAGAAAGTGAGGTTCGATATAGAAGATATACGCGACCAGTGCACCGAGAAGTCCAAAGTAGAATACTGAGCCGACAGCTCCACGTGTAAATCGTAGCAGTAATGACCCGGGCGGAAGCATGTAGCCGATAGCCAGGGCAGGGAAGAGAAAACCAGCCCGACCATGAATTGCTGTAGTGAGAGCGAGAGCTGCCGCACACCCAGCAGCTCTAAGGAATGAGGGATTAGCAAGAAATGCGACAGAGGCCGCGATCCAAAGTTGCTCTGCAGGAAGCGCAAGAGGAGGGTTCTCTATATAGCCGTAGCACAGCAGTGCGACCCCTGGAGTAAGAAACATCAGCCGATATAGGAGCCTCCGGCTGGCAGAGAGATCCGGAAACAGGCGCATCGAGGCCATGGCTAAGAAGAGGCAGTAGAAAACCCCACCGACTCGAGAGCTCCACGCGATGGCATCTTTAGCGCCGATATTGTAGGGCGCAAGAAACTTAAAGAACCAATAGTGTGTCCATGTCGCTAAAGGCTCGCTCATATGGTAGCGCGCCCCGACAGCATCAGTTACTTGACCTGCGTCACCAAGAGAGTCTCTAAAGGTCAGTATAAAGAAGGGAATCGAGTGTGTAACAGCAAATATCCACGGAGAGTCATTAAAGCGCGCCCACCATGGGAACAAGCTAAGCAGGCAGAGTATCGCAAGTGGTGCACATGCGATGAGGAACTCTGGAGATGTAAGCGTTGCCATGGGTAGGCCACCCTGCACAACAGCCAAGTGTTGCATAGGTATCCAGGAGAAGAGAGAGTAAAGAAAATCGTACATATTGCGGCTCTTACAGCCTCTTTAGGTGCCATAGTCAGTCAGCTATAGCGTTCTCCAAAAGTTCGTAGCGAACTCCCGGCCTTTGGAGAACGCTATCGATTCGCGGATGCGAATCAAAACAACAAACTATAGTGGCGCACGGCAAAAGCCTAGCCAGTTTTACTGACACGGACTTTTACACATCGCTATAGAATAGAGACTGCCGATAAATCCCTGTCAAGAGGCTTGGATGCGGCGAGACTAAAGCGCTTCTTTGAGCAGCTGCATGCTACAACGCATCAAAGTGCTATCGTGTCCACGTCGCGCCACAAGTTGAAGTCCGACTGGCAGTCCTTCTGCAGATAGCAGCGGTAACGAGATCGTAGGCACACCCGCCATACTGAATGGGAGAGTGAGGAGCACTAGAGCATCTCTCAGCGATACCTCTCCTGATACCAATTCAATATGATTAGTTGCGCGCCTAGGCGCTGCTGTCGGGGTTGTTGGTAAAACTAGGACATCGCACCGCGTTAGCAATGTATCGATCTCCAGCGTATGTGCGTTCTGCCAGGACTTCGCTTCGAGGTACTCGCGCTCTGACACGTTACCACTTTGAAGCAGCTCCAAGACCCGTGGTGAGAAACCTTCGGGGTGATGCTCAATTGCATCTCTATGAAAGAGAAAAGATTCCCTCCTTAGCTTGGTGTATTTAGTAATACAGGGTTGAGGCCAGCAAACGGATTGAATAGCTATTGGGCATATCGCTTTCTCCTTGACTACTACCACGAATGCGCTACTTTCCTCACTATGAGCATTCTTAAAACTCTTGTAACACTTTAGCAGTCTGCCAAAAACGTGCACCTGCACGTGCTCGTGCACGT
>JBBALZ010000108.1:0-10827 GCA_040402735.1 Bdellovibrionota bacterium | reverse complement strand
TGTGCTTTCGAGTATCTGCACCATTTTCATCCTCCTTAACTGCCGAATTTAGGTTCAAGTAGATAACGTGAGAATTGCGATGCCCTATCCCCGGTTTAAGGTTATCGAGCGCTAATACTAAAAGAGGCTTCTATTCAGATACTTAGCCCATAGCTCCAGTATCGCGTGCAGCAACCTGTGGATAACCTGTGGAAAACCGCCTTAAGTAGCACTTATTTTCGCTCCACTTTTTATAATTATTTTTGCCCCCTGCCGAAGCGAATTTACCGTATAAGTATCCTAATATATTAGATGTTTTAACAGGCTTTCGGATTTGAGATTTCGCCTCTCATGCCCTAATCTATAAGTATGCTCACGCGATCGACAGTTGAAAGTTTGATCCCGATCCTTAAGCGCGACTCGAGGCGCGCTCTCAAGATGAGCGTGCCCGGATTTCCGAAACCTTACTACTGCTCCTTTTTACTGAGAGATATCCATTGGTTTAATACCTGGGCCAGTAGCGGCTCGGAGTGCCGCTCACAGCGCGACAGAACACGCCACGTCTACTGCGATCTCCGAGTCGGATCGTACGATTACGATCAAGTTGTCGATGGTGGACTAAGAGAGCTTGATGACGAGCTAGAGTCTTCGTCGTATTGCTCTGTGCCGATCGATGACAAAGACTACGATGGGTTAAGAATCACCGTCTGGAAGCTTCTTGAGAGCAAATTTAGGGAAGCGCTCACTGATTTTAACCAAAAAGAGGCCGGACGTATCGCAACCCGCGATCCGAACCAGGGGCTAAGATCCTTTACCAGAACCAAGCGAGCGTCGTTCAAGCACTACGGTCGTACGGAATCTGTAGACCATGCCGCGTGGAGTAAATTCTGCAAACGTATATCTATGTGGATCTCGCAGCTACCACGGCTTTCTGGTAGCTGGGTTGAATTCGATGCCTCGCAAGAGACCCGAATCTTTGTGAGTACCGAGGGCACTATAACCGTTCAGAACGCCCAGGTGTTCTGTTTAAGCGCCAATTTGCACCGACTTACCCGTGAGGGGTCGCGACTTGAGCAAGAGGTGGTGCTTAATTGCGGCTCGCTTGCCGAGCTTCCCGATCTGCGCACCTTTAAAAAACTGATCCTTGAGAAGTACGAACAGCTCCAGCGGGTTGCCCAGGCCAAGAAAATTCACGCCTTCTCCGGTCCAGTTCTGCTCTATCCGGGCCCAGCAGGACTCCTGTTTCATGAAGCTGTCGGTCACCGACTAGAGGGTAGTCGTTTACTATCAAGTGGTGAGGGACAGACCTTTAAGGAGCAAGAGGGAAAGCAGATCTTTTCGCTCCCAATAACGGTGCGCGACAACCCATTGATTAAGGAATTTAACGGCGCTAAGTGTATCGGCTCATACAGCTACGACGACGAAGGAGTTAAAGCGCAGGATACGGTGCTAATCGAAGATGGCGTGCTTAAGGGATTCCTATCAACCCGTGCGGCCCTAAAGCGTGGGCGCCACAACTCTAATGGTCACGCACGTACAAAGCATCACCAACGACCGATTAGCCGCATGGCCGTTACAATTATAGAGGCCAAGAACGGCGAGCCGCTCGACAAACTGAAAGTTAAGCTCATCCAAGAGATCAAGCGTCAAAAGAAGCCGTTTGGTATGATCGTCTATGAAACGAGCGGCGGAGAGACCGACACAACAAATTACGATTTTCAGGCGTTCTCTGGTGATATCGCGTACGCGACACTGGTGTATCCGAATGGACGCGAGGTGTGTGTGCGTGGGGTAAACTTCGTTGGAACTCCCCTTCAATCTCTTAGCAACATAGTTGCTGTTGGAGACTCTCCTGAGCTCGACAACGGTTTCTGTGGAGCTGAATCGGGACTACTACCGATATCAACGATCTCTCCCGCGGTATTAGTAAGAAATCTTGAACTACAGGGAAAAGATGAAGAGCTCGTTACGCCAACTATCCTTAAACGCCCACAGAGCTTAAAGAGGCGTCGCAAAGCTAAACAGCAACGGAGGAGAAGGCGTTGAGTCCGGATACGAGCAGATCGACCTGAAAGGCTTCCCAGAACGTCAGCCTCAAGGTCCGTATCTGAGCCATTTTCAGATACGCAACTGACCCCTAACGGCACCCTGTTGCTGATCATATCTCTTATACGCCCTAGCTAGAATAGATACTAGAGCCCTATAAACCTTATTAATTTGCGTCAATCTAGGAGGATGCGAACGATGTGTGGCAAAACAGCATTGCGAATTTTTAGCCAAATGGTCCTCGCAAAACGAATCAACTCGTAGCACTATTACCTAGGTCAGATGGGTCAGTCGGCTCATACTATTACGTTCGACCGAACTACGAGGGGCTAGATACTATGTACGGACTTATCAACCAGGCGCTTAAAGACTTGGTGGCAGCTAAAGCAGGAGCTACCACTTGGAGAAAGATCTGCTTATCTGCGGGAATTAGCGCCGAAGACTTTGATGAGCTACTCCCCTACGACGACGCGCTAACCTACCGCCTCGTTGAATTGACAGCCGAAGCCCTTCAAGCTACCCCGGAAGATATACTCAAAATGTTTGGAAACCGCTGGGTGACATTCACGGCGAATCAAGGTTACGGACAGATAATGGAGATCTTCGGTCGAGACCTCCGGACCTGCCTGCGCAATCTCAATCATATGCACGGTCATATGGGCGCAATGATGCCTGATCTTCATCCTCCACGCTTCGTGGTTGAGGAGCACGCTCCTAATAGCATCACGCTTCACTACCACTCTGCTCGAAAAGGGTTAGGCCCACTCGTAATTGGCATCCTTGAGGGGCTAGCGGATAAATTCAACGAAAAGATCGAGATAGACCACATCCCTAAGGACCACCGCTCAGACCATGATGAGTTTGATATCTCGTTTAGTTCGCTATGAGCGCCACCCTGTCAGCTACTGCCTTTGATGCTCTGCATCCGTTTTCATTTGAAACCGATGAGCATGACCGTATCACCAGGGTCGGCAGATCTCTGCGAAAAATCCTGCCAGACATAAACCCAGGAGACTGCTGGAGAGATCTATTTATAGTTAAACAACCTCAACTCACCACAACACCAAACGCTAGCGATCTATCTAAAGGCGAGGTGGTTCTGCTCCTTGCAAACAACAATCCCCGAGTCCGGCTTCGTGGGCAGGTGGTAAAGTTGCGTGAACAGGAGCCGCACTTCATCTTCTCACTTTCACCTTTAATCTGGGAAGCAACGCAAGTTATAGATCTTGGGCTCGATATCTCTGATTTTGAGTGTGGTGCGAGTCTTTTTGATTATCTGCTCTACTCTAGGGCACATATTCGTGCTCGTGAAAAGGCGCAGGAGGCCCAAGCCAAACTTGAGTGGGATGCAAAACTAGCGCGACTACTTCACGAAGTAGCTCTTGCCACCTATTCGGCACCCGATATCGAGACCGCCTATCAGATCGCCATCGACTCGGTATGTAAATCTCTGAACTGGGAGGTTGGTCACGTACTAGTTTGCTCTCATACCAGTATCGACACATTAACTTCATCTGGGATCTGGAGAGTCACTGACCAGACCGCCTATGCGGATCTCCAGGATCTATCCAAAGACCTCGTGTTTACTAAAGGGATCGGCCTTCCAGGACGGGTTCTTGCTGAACGTCAAGTACTCTGGATGCAGGATGCAGCAAGTTGTGAATTCTTCTTGCGCAAAACCGCTCTAGCAAAGCTACCTCAGGTGAGCGCAATTGCGGCACCGGTGATAGTTGCAGATCAAGTTCAAGCGGTTCTTGAATTCTACACGAGACATAATGCTGTAGAGCTAGGAATATCGCTTGATTTCTTTAAGGTGTTTGCTATCCAGCTCAGCCGCGTTTATGAGAAGTTGGAGAGCGCCCGCAAAGAACGCGAGCAGCTCGCCATGTTAGCGCAGGCTTCCAAGATGGCAACGCTCGGAGAATTATCAGCAGGTGTAGCGCATGAGATTAACAATCCTGTCTCTACCATCTCGTTGATTAGCGAGATTATTAAGCGACTATCACGGACTGGAAAACTCTCTCCAGAGGAGCTAGCTACACAACTAGCGAGACTCGACCTGTGTCTCAAAAGAATCTCCAAAATCGTCTCTGAACTACAGGCATTTTCAAGGGACGCTACTCAGGATGGATTTCTGCAAGCCTCAATTAAGACCATAGTTGAGGAGACCCTCGGCCTGTGTCAGGCCCGATTGATGCGGAGTCGGATTAAACTACAAGTCGATGAGATCGACCCAACCTGGAGTATCGAGTGTCGTGAGTCTCAGATATCGCAGGTGCTGCTAAACCTTCTGAGCAATGCCCACGATGCAGTTCACGGCACCGAAAAGGCCTGGATCGCACTGTCAGTGAAGGAATTAGGCGAACACTTCGAAATCTCTGTAACTGATTCTGGTCACGGCATACCAGAATCGATTGCGCAAAAAGTCATGAAGCCCTTCTTTACTACAAAGCCTCTTGGTAAGGGCACTGGATTGGGGTTGAGTATCTCGAGTAACATAATGATTGATCATCACGGTGAGCTAAGAGTCGATACAACATCAGCTAACACTCGCTTTGTTATGACCTTACCTAAAAAGCGGCAAGAGCAGATATTCCATGAAACTGCGTGACGAAGAGCTCACTGTCGTTTGGATTTTCAATCCCAACTTACGCAGCTGGATCGCTAGATCTGCACATGGATCTCTGACTATGTAACGCATCCCACTCTCTGCAAAACCTGCGATCAACGATTCATTCTCGAGTCTGTTCTGAAGTATAAGACGCATGGCTGATGCCGGACCAGCATAACACACATGGCGGTACTCCGGACAATCAAACTTAATACCGCAGCTCGCTAAGCATGCAAGGTATGGGAAGTTCACTCCGGCTTGTAGCGAGCCGTGTAGACTTCTCCAGTATCTGGGATTTCCTTCAAGAACCTTGGCTTCCATCGTCTGCCAATCAAAGACCAGATCAAAATTTGCGACACCGGACCACCTGACCGAAGAAACCAGCCGTGCAATCGATTCCAGTACCCCCTTATCTTGAACAAATTCAATAGCAGCAGCCGGGGAAAATGGCTTTTCTGCTGGCGCTATTCCTTTCTGAATCGTATATGCCAGGATCTGGCCCTGATCACATAGCACGCTGCAATCGATATCGAAGCCCTGCACAAATTCCTGAACGAAGAAATCAGAGTGATCGCCTTGATTTGCCAGATAATCAACCGCCTGGTGAGCAGTTTCGCATAGTCGTATGCCACTACCAGCTTCACGATTTCTTGGCTTAACGAGCGCAGGGAATCTAATACCGCTCAACTGTTTAGTATTAGATACCCGCGCTTCAAGTCGAACAATCTTTGGATAGGGGATCCCCTCTCGCTCGAGTATCTCAGCGAAAAGAAGTTTATCGGCAAATCGATCGAGGTCTTCCGCGGAAGCTAGCGGAGGAATGTGCGCAACTTGTGCTAAATCTTGCCTGAACCTTGAAACAAAGCGCATCCCTGCAAAGCCGGTCGGTAAGATAACATCAGCACCAACTTGCTGAGCTACATCTCTTACAACCTCCATTAGCGCTCGATCTGCTTCATCGATACTATGCGATAGAAATCGGGACGTATGCCGTGAGAATCGTGTGGGCGCCCACTTATCGCGGGATAAAACCGATATCCTTAGACCAGGAACCTCACCAAGACATCTTAGCACACGAAGTGCGAATTCGTTTTCACCATCTGGTATTAAAACCGAACTCACCCTTTCCAATTGCGGAGACTGGATCTGAATTGGGAGTGAATACATGCTGTAACGCTGGCACACCGAACATACCGTATGGTATGAGCTGACTTAGAGCGCTTGGAGGAATGCAAGCGCGGTTGACCAGAGGCCAACCCTCTCAGGATCGCCTACCAGAGTAGTTTGGGCATGATCCTACTTGATGCCAGCTTTTTCCAGTAGATAGCGGGAGAATTGCGATGCCCTAAGGAAAGCTTCCCGAAATCACTCGCTCACGGGTTTATGAGCCTCGATAATCTAGCGCCCCTCTACGGGTATTTGAACGTTGCCACACACTCTGCTCGAGAGGATTTCCTTCAGTATCTAGCGGCACAGCAAGAAAGGTTCCACCCTGCTCATGCGTGAGCTCAATCGATGTAGCGCCTTGCGGTACATTAGCGAGTTCACTATCTCCGGCTTTTATTAGCTCCTTAGAGCTAGCTCCAGAGGAATCGCAAGCTTTATGAAGCGGATCACAAACAAGTAATTCCAAGGCAGCCTGTGCCCCCGCCTTAGAAAAACAACGCTCAACGTATCCAATATCTATTCCATCCTCCTGAAAATCAGGATTAGCCAAGATCCATGCGTGAAACGGGATAGTTGTTGGCACGCCGTTAATTTTATACCCCTTTAGAAATTGATAGGTCTTATAGATCGCCTCTCTACGCGTCTGGGCGTACACGATCACTTTGCTAATCAACGAGTCGTAAAAGGCAGGGATCGTATCGCCAACCTGGTACCCACTATCTTCGCGAATATCGCCACCACTCGAACTTTGCCACTCGGTTATCGTTCCGATAGCTGGACGAAACCCCTCTGCAACATCCTCTGCGTTAATCCGCAGCTCAATAGCGTGGCCACAAAAACGGATCTGCTCCTGCGATAACGGCAGCTTCTCGCCCATCGCCACCTTTAGCTGCAACTGCACAAGATCTACTCCAGTTACTGCCTCAGTCACCGGATGCTCCACCTGGATACGGGTGTTAATCTCTAAAAAGTAGAATTCACTCCCCTTTACCAAGAACTCTGCCGTTCCTGCATTGTAGTAGCCCACGCTCTTGGCCGCGGCTACTGCGGCTTGATGGATTCGCTCTCGGGTTTCAGGATCGAGAAACGGAGCCGGGGCCTCTTCAAGCAGCTTTTGGTGACGACGCTGACTTGAGCAATCTCTGGTACCGAAATGCACGACGTTACCGTGCATATCACCAAAGAGTTGCACCTCAACGTGGCGCGGCTCCTCGATGTACTTCTCAAGATAAACGGCATCACTACCAAAGTTCTTTAACGCCTCAGCGCGAGCGCGCTCAAGGCTAGCGACTAGCTCACTTGGATCGCGAACGATGCGCATCCCACGACCACCCCCACCTGCTGCTGCTTTAATAATAACGGGAAGCCCAATCTTCTGAGCCGCTGTAGCAAGCTCACTATCACTTAAACCACCAGCGCTCCCTGGGGTAACCGGAACACCGGCAGCGATCACATTAGCACGCGCCGTTGTCTTAACCCCTAGGGCCCTGATACTCGCTGGTGAGGGTCCTACAAACGTAAGCCCAGCATCAAGAACTGCCTGGGCAAAATCGGGGTCCTCAGAGAGAAATCCATACCCTGGATGAATAGCGTCGCATCCAGAAGCCAGGGCGGCCCCGATGATTTTGCTCACGTTAAGGTATGAATCCCTCGCCGTAGAGCCACCAAGTGCCACGACCTGTCCGACCTCACGAGTAGCCAGCGTTGCGGCATCAGGCTCCGAAACCACCAAAACAGTCTCAATACCCAGCGCTGCACAGGCTCGATTAATCCGCCGGGCGATCTCGCCCCTATTTGCAATCAGTAACTTTTTAATCTTAGAATGGCGGGTCATAGGATAGCTAAAGAGTATAAGGTAACTATGAGCGAGACAACAGCAACAACTCCACTACACCATAAAGTTATCATCCTAGGATCTGGACCTGCCGGACTCACCGCTGCTGTCTACACCGCTAGAGCCAATCTATCGCCGCTCTTACTTCACGGACCACTAGCTGGAGGGCAGCTTACTACAACAACCGATGTTGAGAACTTCCCGGGATTTCCCGAAGGTATTATGGGCCCAGAGCTGATGCAGAGAATGGAGCAACAGGCGGTGCGTTTCGGCACCAAGGTCGTTGTTGATACAGTAGTAAAAGCCGACATCTCAAAGCGCCCCTTCACCCTTATTGGACAGTCAGGCACGTTTACATGTGATGCGCTTATTATCGCAACTGGCGCAGCACCCAAGTACACCGGCGCCAAGAACGAACGCGAACTCTTAGGCTACGGCTTATCGACCTGCGCAACGTGCGACGGCGCGTTTTTTAGGAACAAAGTGATGGTGGTCATCGGTGGAGGTGATTCAGCGTGCGAAGAGGCCTCATTCCTCACACGCTTTGCAAGCAAGCTCTATCTGATTCACCGCCGCGACCAACTCCGCGCATCGAAGATAATGCAGGAGCGCGTGCTATCTAACCCCAAGATAGAGATGGTCTGGAACAAGAAGCCGATAGAGGTTCTCGGTAACAAGAAAGACGGAGTTACAGGGCTCGTTCTTGAAGATACGAAAACGGGAGAGGTTTCGACTTTAGGCACCGATGCGATCTTTGTAGCGATTGGCCATACTCCGAACTCGCAACTATTTATTGAGCAGCTTCAGATGGATGAAAACGGCTACCTCAAGCACGCAGCAGACTCAGCATCAACTACGACTCCTGGGGTCTTTGTCTGCGGTGATGTCCAGGATCACGTCTTTAGACAGGCCATTACCGCAGCGGGTTCAGGCTGCATGGCAGCGATAGAAGCCGAGCGCTGGCTTGAGGGGCAGCATCAGTGACACTCGCTACGCTAGCACCTCAATGTAACTACTCACCAGAGCGCGAGTGCCTACGGCGCAGCTTAGCGCGGCCAAACATCGATAAACTCATTAGACACAGTAGGTTCCATGCATTTTGAGCCCCGTTTAATTGCGACGCCCTAAATATCCCCTAAAGGATCCGGGTTATTTTGACGAATAGTCATACAATCGTGGTATAATAAAGAGGATCTTATAAGAGGGTCTCTATGAAACCAATATTTAGCTCAATATACGCAATCGCCCTAACAATATCTCTTAGCCTCTCTCTATCAGTTAGAGCTGATGAATTAATCTCTCTTGCATGGCCTGATTTTAACGAAATGGATCCGCCAATAGTTAAAGTTAGCGGTAATGCCAAACACCACGAGGGGGCCCTGCAGTTAACAGGAACGACAACGGCGCAAGTAGGTGGAGCATTCTACAAAAACTCTTTGACCTTGCCAGAAGACCGCTCTTTTAGCGCTTACTTCTCATTTCGCATGACTGAGCCGCTATGCACCGAAAGCTTGCAAACTGGAGGCGATGGTTTAACATTCACCATTAAGCCCAATTTAGATAGCAATGGAAGCACCGGGAGCGGACTCGGATATTTTGGAATTCCCGACTCAATCGCTGTTGAATTTGATACATTTTTTAACCCTGAGCATAACGACTCAGTCAAGAACCATGTCGGGATAAATGTTGCTGGTGCGGTTCAGTCTGTAACAAAAGCCGATATTCCATACCGTCTTAATGATGGCCAGACCTATCACGCCTGGATCGATTACGACGGAAAAAACGACCTTCTAGAAGTGCGAATTGCACAAACAAACTCTAGACCCTTTGCGGTACTCCTATCACACAAGATAGACCTGGAGAAACTGCTCGGCACTCAGCAATTCATCGGATTCACTGGCTCGACCGGAAGTTGTTATGAGAATCAGTTCGTAAACTCACTCTATTTTCACGCAGGCAGTTTACTTCACGGCATAGATACGAGCATAGAAACATACGCTACTGCTCCGCATTAGGATTTTAGCCGGAGTGTGGTCATGGTTGCTAGTGGAGTGTCCCAACTACTGTCATGGCTGCGTCGTCTGACTATCGCGGATATCATCTCAGCCGTACTCTTAATTTTTTACATCTATTGTTTTCTCTGGGGCAACTCACCCGGCGCACACGGACTCGCTCAGTACTGGTTTCACCCCGATTGGGCAACTGACGACTCGACCCAACAAACCTATCCATTTTTTCGAGCGATTAGAAGTGGGGCGTTTGAAAACGACTTTGTGAGTCGGATGATGTTTAATTACATCCCTCCCCTGCACTATTGGCTTGGATTAGGTATCACGGTTCTCACAAGAGACCCCGTGATGACCGGTCACTGGTTAATGTTAATCCAAATCACTCTGACCGCTTTTTTTATATACGGCGCAGTGCGATACCTCACGGGAAGCGTCGCACCAGGATTGTTCGCCGTTGCTTGGCTGATTCATAGCCGACACATCGTACAACGCATAACCGCTGGCCTTCCTCGCGGCTGGGCAGGGCCGATTATCGCAGCGTTTCTCTTTTTCGCTGTTCGAGGTAGTCACCGCGGGATCTTGGCAGTAATAGCTATCGGCTGTCTGATACACCCACCATCTGTAGTGGCGATATCTCTATCTTATGGAATATTACTAGTATGGGGTCTTATACTTCCATTAAGTCGATTACGAATCGTAAGACCATTCATTCACTTCTGCCTTCTAGCTCCGATATTTATCGCTATTACCGCCTGGGCCGTGGCTAAGCCGAAAGAATTTGGCAGCATGGCGACCTACAAGGAGGCCCTTGCGCGCCCAGAATTTTCTGCCAAGGAACCGCGTGGTCGCTTCCCCTTTGTGCCTTTTAAGCCGGCTAGTAAAGAGATCTCCTCGTTTGCGCTGCACTCGTTTCACACTCCAAGGCTCTATAAATCTCCCAAATTATGGAGATCTAAGGGCCCTATCTTAGTCGGCGTCCTAGCACTAACACTTGCTATTATCGGCGCGGCGCGGCGAGTACTGCCGTTTCCCTCAGCACTTGTGACGTATGGAGTCGCGTCAATGGCCGTCTATGCGGCTTCGAGGATCTTCGCCTTTAAGCTTTTTGTGCCGGATCGACACTTACTGTCAACAGCGCCGTAAAAATGCATACAGCAGAGCGGTTTGAAAATGCAAAGCAG
>JBBALZ010000107.1:0-10833 GCA_040402735.1 Bdellovibrionota bacterium | reverse complement strand
AGGTTCCGCGCATTTTTGGCCCTATTTAAGAGAAGAGAATTGCGATGCCCTGGCGATGCCCTGTACATGGCGCGCAACCCTTTGATCTCCTTACAATCCTAGGCTATAACCTTAACCATAACTGATTTTAGCAACCTTCCGGCTATAGTGACTTGCAGAAGTCCTGAGCAGTAATACAAACCAGGCTTTTACTTAAAATTACTATAAGTTATTGTTTTTAATTGGCATTTGCGAGTTGGTGACATCGCATTACCGATCAGCTAAGGGGTTCAAATTTTTAAAAGTGGAGCTATTAAGATGAATATTGCAGTAGTGGGCACCGGATACGTTGGACTTGTTGCTGGGGCATGTTTTGCCGAGACTGGAAACGACGTTATCTGTGTCGACGTGAATGAGAAAAAGGTAGAGGCTCTTAAGGCTGGTAATGTGCCGATTTTTGAGCCGGGACTAGAGGACCTGGTTAAGAGTAACGCTAAGGCTGGTAGGCTTTCATTCACCACATCGCTCAAGAGCGCAGTAGAAGCTTCTGAAATTATCTTCATAGCTGTCGGCACCCCTCAGGATGAGGATGGTTCGGCTGATTTAACTCATGTGCTGAGTGTTGCTAAGGGGATCGGCGAGAGTATGAACGGCCCGAAGATCGTCGTGGATAAATCCACCGTTCCCGTTGGCACAGCCGATCGAGTAAAGCGTGAGATCGAAAAGGTGTCTAAATTCCCAGTTGAAGTGGTTAGCAATCCGGAGTTTCTCAAGGAGGGGGCCGCTATCGATGATTTTCTCCGACCAGATCGGGTAGTAGTGGGAGTCGCAAGTGAACACGCAGCACAGATGATGCGGGAGTTGTACGCCCCGTTTGTCCGCACGAATAATCCGATCCTTGTGATGGATGTTCGGTCGGCGGAGATGACCAAATACGCGGCTAACACGATGTTAGCTCTGCGAGTTTCGTTTATGAATGAGATCGCTAACCTGTGCGAGAAAGCAGGGGCAGATATTAACCAAGTCCGAATCGGTATCGGGACAGATGAGAGAATAGGCATGAGTTTTATCTTCCCTGGAATAGGGTATGGTGGTTCGTGTTTTCCTAAGGATGTCCAGGCGCTCATTCGTACCGGTAAGGATCACGATGTAGATCTCCGGATAGCACGAGCCGTTGAGGATGTGAATCAGTCACAAAAGAAGGTGCTAGTTCATAAGATAATTAGTCATTACGGGAGTGATAAATTAAAGGGCAAAACCTTTGCCATGTGGGGCCTAGCCTTTAAGCCTAAGACCGATGATGTTCGAGAGGCTCCTGCGCTCTCGATATGTTCCGAATTGGTGCAGCTCGGAGCGAGGGTGCGCGCATTCGATCCGGAGGCCAATGAGACCTTTCGCGAGCGTTTCGGTGATAGCTCCGCAGTGGAGTATGTTGAGAACAATTACGCGGCACTTGAGGGTGCTGATGCCTTGATAGTATGCACTGAGTGGAATGCTTTCAGGCAGCCAAATTTTGAGAAGATAGCTCAGACTTTAACAACGCCAACGATATTTGACGGGAGAAATATCTACGATCCTGAGGATATGAAGGAGCACGGATTCGTGTACTATAGTATCGGACGTCAACCGGTAGCGAGAGGATAGAATTTATGGCGCGAATCGTAGTAACAGGTGGAGCAGGTTTTATAGGTTCACATCTTTGCGACGTCCTATTGTCGCAGGGGCATGAAGTTATCGCGGTAGATAACCTATTCACAGGAACGAAGAGAAATATCAAGCATTTGCTGGGGAACCCTAATTTTGATTTTCTGAGACACGATGTAACTCAGCCGATTCTGTTAGAGTGTGATCAAGTATACCACCTAGCCTGCCCAGCATCACCTGTGCACTATCAGTACAATCCGATTAAGACGATCAAGACCAATGTCACCGGAACTATTAATATGCTTGGTGTAGCCAAGCGAACGCATGCACGGTTTTTATTGGCCTCAACCTCAGAGGTATACGGGGATCCGCTCCAACACCCGCAGGTTGAAAGTTACTGGGGAAATGTTAATCCGATCGGCCCACGTAGTTGCTACGATGAAGGCAAGCGTGTCGCCGAGACCTTGACGGTTAACTACAAAGAGCAGGGACACGTCGATACGAGGATTGTGCGCATCTTTAATACCTTTGGCCCACGTATGTTGTTTAACGATGGTCGAGTGGTATCAAACTTTATAGTTCAGGCGCTAAAAGGTGAAGATATAACGGTTTACGGCGAAGGACTGCAAACGCGCTCGTTTTGCTACGTTGATGATCTTGTGCGCGGAATCATCGCAATGATGAACAGGGATGGATTTAATGGCCCGGTAAATCTCGGCAATCCGAACGAGATGACGATAGCTGATTTGGCAAAGCGGATAATAACGCTTACTGGGTCGCGTTCAAAAATAGTGTATAGACCATTACCACAAGATGATCCGACTAGGCGTCAGCCAAATATTGATTTGGCTAAGCGTGAGCTTGATTGGAGCCCCGTTGTTAATCTTGACCAGGGATTAACAAAAACAATCGAAGATTTTAAGGTTCGGCTGGCGCAGGGTGAGAAGGCCTAAATAAACGCCGATAACAGAGAGCGATCGTGACAGATTCCAGAGCTACAATCCGTAATTTTAGCATTATTGCGCACATCGATCATGGAAAATCGACCCTGGCCGACCGTATTTTAGAGGCCACGGGGGCACTTGAGAAGCGCGAGATGCAGTCGCAGTTCCTCGACAAACTCGATTTGGAGCGCGAACGCGGCATTACGATCAAAGCGCAGACGGTTAGGCTCTCGTACAAAGCAAAGAATGGAGAGACGTATCAGCTCAATCTAATTGATACCCCGGGTCACGTTGATTTCAACTATGAAGTGTCGCGGAGCCTGTCGGCTTGTGAAGGGGCGCTACTCGTGGTGGATGCTTCGCAAGGAGTAGAGGCCCAGACCCTGGCTAACGTATATTTAGCTATAGAAAACGACCTAGAGATCGTTCCGGTCATTAACAAAATTGACCTGCCGAACGCTGATGTTGAGCGGGTGAAGGCCGAGGTTGAGTCGGTAATCGGTCTAGATACCTCCAGGGCACTTCCGATTAGCGCTAAAACCGGTATCGGTGTGGCGGATCTTCTTGAGGCGATCGTTGAACGGATACCGCCGCCAACTCGAGGAGCTTTAGATGCGCCCCTGCGTGGACTGGTTTATGACTCGTGGTTTGATCCCTATGTGGGAGTAGTAGCCCAGGTGCGTATTATAGACGGGACGTTAAAGGCTGGGGAGAAGGTGCGTTTTTTTTCCACGGGTGCTGAATACGACGTATATAAGTTGGGGGTTTTCACTCCGCATGCTCAAGAGGTCGCGGAACTATCGAGTGGCCAGGTCGGGTACTTTTCGGCAGCAATTAAGAATCTCCGTGATGTCCGCATCGGTGACACCGTAACCCACGTACGTCAACCGGCTGCGGATCCTCTGCCCGGTTTCAAAGAGGTGCGACCGATGGTCTTTGGTGGGCTCTTTCCGGTCGACGCTGATGACTATGTCAATTTGAAGACTGCGCTTGAAAAACTCAGTCTAAACGACAGCGCTTTTTCCTTCGAGGCTGAGAGCTCAGCAGCGCTTGGTTTTGGGTATCGTTGTGGATACCTCGGGCTGTTGCACATGGAGATCGTGCAGGAGCGTCTAGAGCGCGAATTTCAGCTCAACCTTATTACTACGGCACCCTCAGTGGTGTACAAGATGGTGTTGAATGACGGCACGATTTTGAACGTTGATAACCCATCAAAGATGCCACAAGTGCAGGATATATTGCGGATAGAGGAGCCGATCGTAGAGGCAACTATTCACTGTCCTAAGGAGTTTGTAGGCAACGTGCTGAAGCTGTGCGAGGAGCGCCGTGGGGTTCAGAAGAACTTGGCGTTTCATGGACTTGAGCGTGCGGTTATCTCGTATGAACTGCCTCTAAATGAGATAGTTCTTGATTTTCATGACCGGCTTAAGTCCTTAACAAAAGGTTACGCTTCATTCGATTATGAGATAGTTGGCTATCAGGAGTCGGACTTAGTAAAGCTTGATATTAAGCTTAACGGTGAGACGGTCGATGCCTTAAGTATCATAGTGCACCGGGAAAAAGCCTACCAAAGGGGTAAGGACTTAACCGAGAAACTAAAAGACATTATTGACCGACAGATGTTCGAGATAGCGATCCAGGCAGCCATAGGCGCTAAAGTTATTGCGCGTAGCACCGTGAAAGCGTTGCGCAAAAACGTTACTGCCAAATGCTATGGAGGGGATATCTCCCGAAAGCGTAAATTACTCGAAAAGCAGAAAGAGGGTAAGAAACGCATGAAACAGGTGGGTAAGGTATCTATTCCGCAGGAGGCATTTCTGGCGGTATTAAAACTAGGCGATGAGAAATAGAGAAACTGCCGATGAAGGGGATGGTAAATCGCCGATTAGGGCGATTGCGGGTATGCCAGCACGCTTATTCGCCATAGGAGACATCCACGGACATGTCGATGAATTGAGCGTCATCATCGATCACTTGGTTGATAGCAAGGGGTGCACCGCTGATGATCAGATCGTCTTTATTGGGGATTACATAGATAGGGGTAATGGCTCTAATCAAGTTATTGATCTTCTGCTACAGGTGCAGCATGAGTGGCCTAAAACGGTTTTTCTTAAGGGTAATCATGAGCAGATGTTGCTCAGTTTTTTGGGTCTAGGAGGAGTAAACGGCGAGTTCTACATTCGTAACGGCGGAGCAGCATTTTTTAAGAGTTATGGGATTGATAAGCTGGACTCTTTACGGATGCTTCGGAGTAAGATCCCCGAGCAGCATTTATCGTTCGTGCAGAGCCTCGAGCTGGGTGTCTCTATCGGAGATTATATTTTTGTTCATGCTGGATTATCTCCAGATCGCCCACTAGAGCAGCAACAAGAGCACGATATACTCTGGATTCGAGAAGCGTTCTTAAATAACCCGCATGCCTTTGGTAAGACGGTGATCTTTGGACATACGGCGTTTAATCATATCTTTTTTAATCTACCTTACCGAATCGGGATCGATACCGGAGTAGCCTATGGTAATAAGCTCTCGGCAGTGGAGCTAGTTAATGGCGAGGTCTACCAGGTGGATGTTGGGTCGCGAGCCGTTCGCGAGACCCTATTTGAGCAACTTTTAGCGCCAAGAGCTTGAATCGAAGTGCCGCTACAGTCTAGGCTAGGGGTTGACGGGGAAGGGGGCAATAACCATCAGGAGCGTAGTTTTTCTTGAGAGGTGAGGATGCATCTTATAGTGATTTACTGCAGAACGCGGGTCAGTTTTACTAGCACTGACTTTTGCAAATCAATATAAACTCGGTACTTGAGGAGTTGTTATGTCAAAGCCAAGTGTAGGAATGATCGGACTTGCAGTGATGGGCTCAAATCTTGCCCGGAATATTGAGAGCCGCGGTTTTCCTGTAGCTGTCTTTAACCGCAGTGGAGATGTCACGCGCGAGTTTATGAAGCGTCACGGGATTGCCAACGGCAAGCCAGCGGGTTTTGTCGCTTCCTATTCGCTTGAGGAGTTCGTTGCCAGCATGGCCGCTCCACGTCAGATCTTTATTATGATCAAAGCTGGCGCACCAACCGATGCTGTAATCGATCAACTAGCTCCGCTCCTTGAGAAAGGCGATATAATTATCGACGGTGGAAATGCGTTTTTCAAAGACACCATTCGCCGAGAGGAGAAGTTGAAAGCTATGGGCTTAAACTTTCTCGGTATCGGAATTAGTGGTGGTGAGGAGGGGGCTCTGAAAGGGCCAAGTCTGATGCCGGGTGGTCCCAGAGATGCCTGGAAGATCGTAGCACCGCTTCTTGAGCGCATAGCAGCGCAGGTGGATGGGCCGTGTACAAACTATGTGGGTCCTGACGGCGCTGGGCACTTTGTTAAGATGGTTCATAACGGTATCGAGTACGGTGATATGCAGCTTATAGCTGAGGCCTACGATATGTTGCGCACTGTTGTTGGGTGCAAGCCTGAGGAGCTACATGCAATCTTCTCGCGTTGGAATAAGGGGCCGCTCTCTTCGTATCTGATCGAGATTACCGCTAAAGTATTTGGCAAGAAGGACACAGATACCAGCGGTTACTTGGTTGATATGATACTCGATAAAGCCGGACAAAAAGGTACCGGTATGTGGACGGCGCAGGTTGCTCTCGATTTAGGAGTTTCGATTCCAACGATCGCGGCGGCGGTTGATGCAAGAACATTGAGTAGTTTAAAGGATGAGCGAGTAGCTGCTGCTACAGAGTTTAAAGGGCCGACTGCGGAGGATTTTGTTGGTGACCGCGAGGCATATATTACCGCGGTGCACGACGCACTCTACGCTTCAAAGATCATGTCATACGCCCAAGGGATGGCTCTGATCCAGGCGGCTTCAAGCCAATGGAATTGGGATTTAAGGCTCAATGAAATCGCAGCTCTGTGGAAGGGCGGTTGTATCATCCGTGCTAAATTCCTCGATGAGATTCGTCGGGCCTTTAGCTCTCAGCCGGCGCCGAGAAATCTTTTGCTCGACACGTTTATGAAGGCTGAAGTTACTCGTTGCATCCCTCATCTGCGTAAAGTAGTGGCGACAGCAGTGGAGAGGGGCGTACCAGTCCTTGGATTTGCTGCTTCATTAGCCTACTTTGACAGTTATAGGACAGCTAATCTGCCGCAGAACTTAACGCAGGCACAGCGTGACTTCTTTGGTGCGCACACCTACGAGCGCAAGGATATGCCGGGCACTTTTCACACAGAGTGGGAAAGCTAAACCCTGCGCGAGTAATTTTTGGCAGTTAAGGAGGATGAAAATGGTGCAGATGCTCAAAATCACTTCGTCTTTTGAATTGCCGGTGCCAGGGTTTAAGCCTCAGCAAATATCAAAATCCTTCTCGATTCCACGAAGAGCCAAAAATAAATGAGGTTGGGTTTAAGAAGAAGTCAGCACTACCAGCAGTATCACCCCTAGGATCGCAAGGGCACAACCGGTCAAAAGTTTCGATAGGCGCACGTAGCAGCGTCTCTGTCGTTCTTCGGAGATAACTTTTATGGTTGCCAGCTCAAGGTAGGGAACAGGAGCCCGACGGTACCAACCACGCACTTCGACCTCCTTACCTTGCAGGTTCTTCGCTCGCAAGAGACCAAATAGGAACTCCCAGAATCGAAAGGGCTGTCGATAGTCTAGGAATATTATCCCCGAACCATCGTGGATTACAAAATCCTCACTCCAGATAAGCCCTGGCACCCCCTTGCCGACGATTGTTCCGCGTAGCAACGCCGGAACGGGGCGAATAGGGGAGACCTTAACTTCCTGTAGTAGGTCAGCAACGGTTCTCTTTGGGAATGTTGCCCCGCGATAGGCTAGGAGTGTTTTAACAACTGAGCTTATGCCGAGAACCATCACAAGTGTGGCATACCAAGCTGCGCTCACACCGCCTGTCAAAGCGCCGATAGTTAACGACCCTAGACCTATAACAAGTGTGAGCATCGGTAACAGCGTGACTAGTACGTCGATAAAAAACTCATCCCAGTAGGACTCCGGCTTCTGGCGATCAAAGACGACGAGAGGCTCCTGCTGTAGCGTGACGGATTGGTCTCCCAACCTCTCTAGCCTTTTGGCGATTAGTGGATGAGTGGATTGGAGCTCAAAGAAAGTTGCCCAGGGGTTCCACAGATCCCATTGTAGTGCGCCTTTGAGTATCTCTGGATCGAAGTGCCCGTCGTGAGCTCCAGCCTGCGCCGCTACAACAAGGTTAAGTGCTGAACGCTTGTCGAAGATGTTGAGGGTTGCAAAGCCAGCAGATCCACCAAGATGAGAGGCGCGCGGTCCATCTGGAGGAGTGGCGTTTGAGCCTGTAGGTCCGCCGCTTGCTAATCCGTATCCTATCTTTACAAGTGCACTTGCCAGGGCGTTTGGCGAACTAGCGTGCTCGCCCGCGAATCGGTCAGCGTAGTATTCACGGGTGCGGCTAAACCACAGAACGATTAATTGGCTGGTCATGTAAACGAAGTAAGCGCCCACTGCGATGAGTATTGAAACCGAGCGTTCCTTGCCGCGTCTTTCAGCGCCCTCAACAGCGGTACGATATATGTAATAGGCCAGGAGCGGTACAAGTTGTGCTATGGTCATCACTACCATGTCCCAGTGGCATACGTGACCCATTTCATGCGCTACTACACCATCGACCTCATCCGGAGTAAGTAGCTCGAAAATGCCGCGACTGAGCACCACACGGGCGTTACTCGGATAGTGCCCGTAGGTAAAGGCTTGCGGCGCTCCATCATCGATAATACCGAAGCTTGGGAAACGGATATTGTGTTCTTTGCAGATACGTTGAGTAATAGATCTGACGTGTTCTGGAAGTTCTGAGGATTCAACCCACTTTATGCGGTAGAGAAACCTAAGCGATAGGTCGAGAATCCAGGGGCCGATTATGAACTGCACTATTACGGTAAATACGCCACCGAGAAGGGCTGAGAGCGCTGAAATAAAGCCACACTCCACCGCGGCGATAAGCAAAATTGTCAGGGTTCCGTACAGGAGGGCGAGGAGACTTACCGAGCGTACAAATAAGTTAGGCAGCGGGCGAAGACCCGCAGCGAGCTGGCGATGCCTCCTGCGAGTCGGGTTGTCTGCTCTATGACCAAAGGTAGGTGGTGTTTTCATGGTTGATCTTCCTAAAAAGCAACAGTCTCAATTCTACGGTCAGGGCTTCGCAATTCTCTCTTCTTCAATGAGGCCAAAAATGCGCGGAACGTACCGTATGTAATGAGTTTAACGACGCCTGGCGGCGCATTTGTATCCTTATCAGAGATGCCAGCTCTCTCTCGAGTAGATAGCCGGAGAATTACGATACCCTGGGGAGATCCTCCGCTCTTGTCAATTCTAGCAAAGCTCTCCATAGTGTGTCGATGCGGAATTCCCCAGTTATTAGTTTACAAGATGCAACAAAAGCTTATGGTGAAAGGCCGCTGTTTTCAGATTTGAGCTTAGTTCTTACAGAGGGCGAGCGTGTAGCGCTTATTGGACAGAATGGCTGCGGTAAATCGACCTTACTAAAGGCCTTGGCGGGAGAGGTTGAACTTGATTCTGGGCGGGTCAATGTCAGCAAGGGCGTGCGGATAGCCTACGTATCGCAAGAGGATCGCTTTGTTCAGCAGGCTTCGGTGGTGGAGGTAATCGATGCGTATCTGTTAGCCAAGGGATTTGAGCACCATGAGATAGCGCGGCGCTCTAGTATGTATCTGGGCTTGGCTGGGTTTGATGACTTTAACGTAAGTCTATCAACTCTCTCCGGGGGGTGGCGAAAGCGACTTTCTCTGGCCTGTGCATTGGCTGAGGAGCCAGATTGTCTTCTATTAGACGAGCCAACGAATCACCTCGATATCGAGTCGATCGAGTGGTTAGAGCAGCTACTCGATGGGCTTGAGTGTGCAATCGTCTTTGTTAGTCACGATCGCTACTTTATTGAGCGGGTAGCATCGCGTGTGATTGAGGTTAATACGATGTATCCGCGCCACTATATTGCAGCTCCTGGCGGCTATGCCGATTTCATCGAATACCGCGAAGAGATGCTCGGGCAGCTAAGGCAGCAGCGTGACTCGTTAGCGAATAAAGTTCGTAGAGAGGTGGATTGGCTACGTCAAGGAGTCAAGGCACGCACAACGAAATCACGAGCACGGATCAATGAGGCGCACCGCCTGATCGGTGATCTCAAGAGCGCAGCGGTTACTGAACGGCCATCAATAGACCTGGAGTTTGCAACAACGCAGCGAAAGACCAAGGAATTGTTGAAGGCTGAACGGGTGGCTCAAGAAATTGAGGGACGTACTCTATTTTCCAATGTATCATTAGTGCTCTCACCTGGTTCGCGGTTGGCGATCGTTGGGCCGAATGGAAGTGGTAAGACAACACTCGTAAGGACGCTTCTGGGCGAGTTGCCACCCACAGCGGGTCGGATCGTGAGAGCTCCGAATCTGCACGTTGCTTTTATGGACCAAGCTCGTAGTC
Source organism: Bdellovibrionota bacterium (assembly GCA_040402735.1). Lineage (GTDB taxonomy): Bacteria > Bdellovibrionota_C > UBA2361 > UBA2361 > OMII01 > OMII01. The sequence continues at coordinate 795 of JBBALZ010000107.1, read as the reverse complement.
AGATTCGGGAAGGTCTAAAACTTAGGGAGTTTCTCTGCCCCGATGGTGATTCGGTTGTATTTGGTGGCGAGTCGATCCACGTGGCGGCATGGGCGGCCCGATTTCTCTTTTCGCATAATCACCTGGCGCGAGATCTCGCGGCTCTCTCCGGAGGTGAGAAGGCCCGGGCTATTCTGGCCAAAAGTATGTTACAACGAGCTGATGTACTCGTTTTTGATGAGCCAACAAACGACCTAGACATCGGTACTCTGGAGAATTTGGAGGAGGGGTTTGCAAGTTTTCCCGGAGCTATTGTGTTGATTACTCATGATCGATACCTCCTAGATCGAAGCGCTAGTATGGTGCTTGGCCTTGCAAGTGGCCAAGCGGCTATTTTCGGGAGTTACGCTCAGTGGGAAGCTCATCGCAATGATCTCCGGCGCATAGACAAGAGCGTGGCGGAGGAGAGCTCGCAACGTTCATCGTCGGGGGCTACTGGCGGAGAGACAACAGCCGCGGGGGCTAGCTCAAAAACGGCGAAGCGGCTGTCGTACAAAGATGCCAGGGATCTTTCGATGATTGAGGAGTTGATATCCAAAGCAGAGGATCGGGTCGCGGAAACTCGGCGGCAGATCGATTCCGGGGAGTACGCCACGGATGCCGCCAAGCTGACCCAATTATGCGAGACGCTAAGCGAGCAGCAGCAGGAGATTGAGAAGCTCTATGCGCGGTGGCAGGAGTTGGAATTATTGAGTTTAACATAAATTCGGCAGTTGCGGGTCTGAAAATGGCGCATCTACTCAAAATCACTTTAAG
>JBBALZ010000106.1:0-11095 GCA_040402735.1 Bdellovibrionota bacterium | reverse complement strand
CTATCAGGAATGCCAGTCCTTTCAAGTAGATAGCGGGAGAATTGCGAAGCCCTAGAAGAGCAGAGCTTCTCAATTCTCTTCTGTTAAATTATGCTATCATCGCAAGTTGCGGTCTATCAGCAGCGATCAATGCGAGCGATTCTTTTTTAAGGAAAACACCGTGGGCCAACACCGCCAGATACTTCTTAAGAACATAAACGAAGCCGGCCAAAACACCCTTGCTGGTTATGAATCTCGTGGGGGATACACTGCGGCGCGTAAGGCCCTCGCTATGGATCCAGCTGCGATAATCGACGAAGTCAAGAAATCTGGCCTCCGTGGGCGTGGCGGAGCCGGCTTTCCAGCAGGTCAGAAATGGAGCTTTGTCCCCCGAAACACAGGGAAACCGACCTACATCATTTGCAACGCTGATGAGAGCGAGCCAGGCACTTTTAAGGATCGATTACTTCTTGAGCGCGACCCGCACTCTATTATTGAAGGCATGATAGTGGCCGCACTCTCCGTGCAGAGCCATTGGATGTGCGTATACATTCGAGGTGAGTATGCCTACCCGTACACGGTGCTTAAAGCTGCTGTCGATGAATGCTATGCCAAGGGCTACTTAGGAGATTCGATCTTCGGCAGCGATTACTCACTACACCTGGTTGTTCACAGGGGGGCTGGAGCGTACATCTGCGGCGAAGAGACTGGATTGATCGAATCGCTTGAAGGCAAGAAAGGTCAACCTAGATTAAAGCCGCCATTCTTTCCTGCTACCATGGGGCTCTACTACTCCCCTACCATTCTCAACAACGTTGAAACTTATGCTGCGGTGCCGTGGATCATCAACAACGGCGGGGACGCCTACGCGCAGATCGGAACCGAGAAATCAAAGGGCACTAAGCTAGTCTCCGCCTCTGGACACATCAACAAGCCCGGAGTGTACGAGATTGAACTTGGCTATCCGTTCAAGCGCTTCCTCGAAGAGGAGTGTGGCGGTATGCTCAACGGAAGAAAATTGAAGGCTGTAATCCCCGGCGGCTCGTCAACACCGATACTACGTGCTGATGAAATAGAAGATGCTGTCATGGACTATGAAGGTTGGAGCAAGCTGGGAACGATGCTTGGCTCAGGCGGAGTCATTATAATCGACGACTCTGTTGATATGGTCGATGCCATTCGGAATCTCGCCCATTTCTATGCTCATGAATCGTGTGGACAGTGCACACCATGCCGCGAAGGAGGTCATTGGGTTGAGAAGATATTCAACCGCATGCAGGCTGGCCAAGCCGTTTCAACTGATGTAGAGCTCTTAGAGAGCATCGTCAAACAGATAGCCGGTCACACGATTTGCGCCCTCGGAGACGCAATCGCTATGCCGGTGCGCAGCTTTTTGGCGAAGTTCCCAGAGGAGTTTAAAACCCGGATCAAGGAGTCACTCGATGGTAAGCTTCCAGGCCCGAGCAAACTCAACGCCGAATTCCCGACGGCGCACTAGTTTTCGGCACAGCGAGGCTTTGCTAACTCTAATTCTCGTAGTTACATTGACCTTTGGGAGCTTGAATGCATCGTGTGCATCTGCGCAATCAAACGAACCATCTCCCACTCCCGCACCAGCTATCGTTTGGGAGCAACTTGCAGAGGCGCTCGAAGTATCACACTTTCAAGTTTCATCTACCAGCTTACTTGCATCTTCCGCAGTTGCTGTGCGCGCATCGAACTCGCACTATTCGCCGCGCACCATCAGGGCTAGCGAATACGGTTGGAAGAAAGCAACTGCCCAGATGCTGTGCAAGGCAAGCGGTGCTGCAGCGTGTATCAATTCCAATTTTTTTGATGAGCAGGGTAAACCTTTAGGTGTGGTGATTAGCCGAGGTATTCAGCATCAGAAAGTTCACAACGGTGGCGGCACTCTCACCGGGGTATTTTTTGTAACATCTGAGACTATTGGCGTAGTTCACAGAAGCCTCTTCTCGGCTGAGAAGGTGCTAGAAGCAGCTCAGGCTGGGCCGCGACTCATCTCCGAGGGAGCGCCGGTTGTCGGGGTAAAAGACTCAAGCAGCGCGACCAATATATCGCTCGTGTGCATCGATCGCGAAAAGAGTGTAGTACTAATGCGTGTATCGTTGGCAATGTTTGGCGCTTCGCTGCGCGAACTTCAAACAGTGCTACTTCGCCCTGAGCTCGGTTGCGTTGAAGCGCTCAACTTTGATGGAGGTGGCTCATCTCAGCTTTACATATCGGGCGGGGTCTCTGAAAACGAAGGGGTGACAAGAGAGGAGTTCCTTCCGGGGCGAGATGAAGTTCCCGTTGTGCTGGGGCTTTTTGAAAAACGCTGATACCGTTTCAACGTAACTCCGGGCACTTATCGCCACTGAACGTGCTTGCCTCAACACACCCTCGTTTTTGCCGATTGACACAGTTGAGTTTGCCGCTGTACTTTACTTGAAGGTAGTTGAAGTAAAGAGCGCCTCGAAAGGCGACACTTTTTGGCGTACGGGAGTTCGAAGGATGACTGTTCACGTTTTAGATCGGGAATTCGCTGCGAAAGATGTTCAAGAGATTTTGAGAGCATTAACCGGTGGAGATGAGAAGATCGGCCTGGCGCTTTTAAACTACTATGCTCGAACTAATTTGGTGCCTACAACTGGTAAAACAAAGAGTCGTGGCCGACCGCGATACTCTTATTCGGATCTATTGCTTCTGTGCTGGCTGTTCCGTATGAAGCGTGAGGGCTTACCAGTTAACCGCTTTCGACGCGGTATAGATTACCTAAGAAAGAGGTTACCTAAGCTTCACAAGAATCCAAGCGATATGGTTCTGCTCACTGACGGTAAGCAGCTTTTTATCAAGCATCGAGTCCAAGAAAAAGGTGAGATCGCTGAAGTTCTCACTGGTAAGAAAGCAGGACAGTACGTCTGGGCTTACGCTATCGGCTCTCTTATTGAAGAGGTCGATAAAATAATCGGGGAGCTCTCCACCCCTGAGCCAACAGAACAACCCGCTTCAGGCGACAAGGTTGCTGCTTAGGTATCAGATTTATTTAGCGGTTGCAGCATGAGCAAAGCAGATACAATTAAACAGATATTCTCACTTTTGTGGGAGCGCAAAGCCTGGTGGCTTGTTCCGATGATCATAGTTTTTCTACTAGTTGGAATCCTTATAGTGGCAACTCAAGGCTCGGCACTTTCGCCGTTTATATACGCCCTGTTTTAGGCAAGCTGCACTCTAGAGCCGCCCTAAAATCGTCTGGTATATCCGCACCCCGTCGAGCGACCGGATCCATAAACATCAGTGAAACCTCGGCCTCTACCGCCACCTTCTTGCGCTCGTTCACTATCCTCTGACCGATCCGTATTGTGCGGTCCTCAATCAACACGTCGTCACAGGTTACCGCGACAACCCCGCGCTTGACTTCACGCTTGTACGCCACGTTGACGCTAGTCACCACTAGTAACTTGCCCTGCTTTATTAATTCATCATTAGGAAAGCCGATTGACTCCACCAAACCCAACCGTGCAAGCTCGAACATAGAAAGCATCTTTCCATGGTGCACGTGGTCATAGACCGGAGATATCCACTGGTCGTCTACAAGAATTGAGAGCGAAAACATCCCCACCCTAACTATTCTATCCAACCGCCTCAAACCCCTCGAATCCGTATCGGTCTGGGTCATTTACGATGAGCGAGAGCGCTATGACCTTAGGTACAAATCGTTTGGTTTCTCCAGGCAAGTATCCGCCGCGAGCGAGATCCCAAAAATCCTCTCCGCCGGTTCTGTCCATCAGCCGGTTAATAGCTCCGCGCCCAGCGTTGTATGCGGCCAGAGCCAGATGCCAATCCTGGAAGGCCAGGAACAGGTCTCTTAAGTGCTGTGCAGCCGCCTCGGTTGACTTCTTAACGTCTACACGATCATCCCTACTTCTATCAATCTGCAGCCCATAAGATCTTCCGGTTGTCTTCATAAACTGCCACATACCACGTGCACCTGCAGGACTAGCCGCTCGCGCGTTTAGCCCACTTTCAACCGCTGCCACAGAAACCAGCTCTGCTGGAACGCCGGCCTCTTTTAAGACTTGTGCCATTGGCCCGAATTTCTCAGCGCCTTTGGCTAAAATATCCTCAACCGTACCCCTTTCGCGGGTCATAAACCTATCGAGCTCCTGTTGAACCTCTGGAGTGAGCTCAAGGTCTACCCGCGGCAGAACTCGACTCGACCGGACATAGAGCTGTCTTGGAGAGTGAGAAGCAGGCTCAAACAGCGCCTTTTCATCCGCTGTGATACCAACTGGTGTGCCAAGAGCTGTTTGGCGATCTCCTCCCCGGAAGTGCAAGCCACACCCAGACGTCAAGGTAGACAATACAAACAGTACTAACGCTAATTTAATGGTTTGCGCTGATTTGGAGAAAAAGCCTCCCAGGCAAAGCCGCTGCAACAGGGCCGCTATCATAAGTTTCTTATTCCGTTTAGCCCTCTCCTCTCGACCGACTTACCAGTCTGCAACGTACTAACCGCTGCCGGATGATTAACACCACTAAAGCACAGAGCGTTAAGCGCTCGGGGCCGTTTGAGGGCGGTTTCGAATAACCCCTAAAGTACAGCCCAACTTGGTTTCCCAGGCAAGCTTTCTTCGAATCTGGTCACTTTGTCATTTCAAGATGATAGCATTCAACATACTAAACTCACTGCAAATTATTCTAGGCTAACCGCGTTTGTCCAGATCAAACCTTGGCCATTTCACTAAAGGCAGTACGTTCTACGCATTTTTTCGTCGCTTTAAATGCGATGCGCTAATTTTTCACGTTCCCTAGGCAGTCATAACTGCATCATAACAATCTGAGTCTAAGGGCTTAAGTCTAAACCTCTCGATAATTAGGTACGAGAAAATTAGGTACGAGAAGAATGCCGTAGTCGTCGGTCTTGCTATGCAGAAGATTTACAGAGCAGTTTCTAAGGTGGTGGAAAGTAGCAGGTTGGCAAGAATTATCTGCCGTTCCCTTGCCATGAGCCTCTGCGCACTCTTAAGCACTGGCTGCGCTACCCTTGGAGCACGCGCACCAGGATCAGGTGGCTGGCTGGACAGCGGCTCTTTAGCGCTCTCACGACCTGTGCCGTCGGAGATCTCCGCCCCGCGCGCTCGGCTTGCAGACAAGGCGACAGCGGATCTGATGACATCCGATATCTCGCAGATAGTCATCTCTCGAAGCTCACAGACGATAACTGCCCTGCGTTCAGGCTCTACTCCACAGGTTTTTAAAGCAGAGGGTGCCCAAGTTCTTCCTCAAGGGTCATTTTCAATCACCTTAAAAGAGGACAAACCATTGTGGTACGCTCCAAACGAGTACTTTACAAAGAGATCCCTTCCGGTACCTGAGCAGGGAAGTCGCAGCAGATTTATGCGTGCAGCCCTCGGCCAACGCGCGCTGTACTTAAACGATCAGACACCGATACACTCCGGACCAGTTTGGCTCCGTGAAATCGGCGGCCTAAGGCTAAAGAGCTCCGATATGGATCAGCTCTATTCTATGATTACAGTTGGCACTAGGGTTGAGATCAGGTAGTTTCCGTCTACTTTCTCTGCTTCATAAGAACGAAATTTCTTCAAAGTAACTACTCAGCAAATTCTGCCGCAATAACGTTAGCCCTTATTAGTGGGCGGTTTTGCGGAGCAAAGCGGGGTGGAGATAATCCTAAATTCTGCAGTTAAGGGGGATGAAAATGGTGCAGATACTCGAAAGCACCGTGGTAAGAAAAAAGATCCTCCAAATCACCTCATTTAGCGACGAAATTGCAGCGACGATCTTAAAATCCGGTAAGTAATTACTTTTCAAAAAGTTACCCGCGCAAGTGTTTATTTGCCCTCCCTGTACTTACCGACAAATAGTAAGCTATACTCACCGGGTTATTAATAGGGGTAGACGGTCACAAGCTGCGCGGTTTTAACGCTCAGTGCGCTTTCGGAGAGTCCATAGCAACGAGCGGCTATCTTTATCCTGACAAACTCAGAGAAGATCTAATTCTCCCAAGTTTATTCCCAAAGGAACCTATGAGCGATAAGAAGTTTCAAGAATTACGTGGCGGCTTAATCAAAAAGAAAGAGAAGCGGATCGTTGGTATCTTTATTGACGGTGTCAATTTAGATCGAGCTACACGCCGCGTAAGTAAACGCGTCGACCTAAGCGCTCTTGTGCGCGGGGTATCCTCTGGTAGTACCCCGGTCGTGGCCCGATACTATACCGTTATTCCCCATGAGGACGATTCTAGACAGCACGCCTTTCTTGATGCAGTCGCCCGAGCAGGACTAACGGTAGTCGTCAAACGTCTTCCGCCAAAAGGTGTCGAACGACAGGTGTCCACCGACATCGAGATGGCCTCAGACATCGTCGCCTTCTCTCTCGGTTTGTCGTCATTCAGTAAGGAAAACGAGTACCTACCGGCTGAGCTGGAAGCAGCCAAGCACTACGCTAATACCTCACCAGCGGCAGCATCCGCGCCGACCCTCGATCCAGCGACCCTACAGACAGCAACACGCACAGGTGGCCCGTTGCTCCATATTGACAACGCAACTCCAGATACTCGCAGATCAGTTGTGGTTATCTGCCCAACTCGCGACCTTTCCTATCCTATGAGTTTAGCCAAGCACTTAGGAGCTGACACTACAACGGCCGACTTCAGTCAGTTTGCCGGAAGTAACGTGCTAAAGTCCGCAGCCAAGTGGATTGATCTCTCTGGTTCAGAGACGATCTGGAAGGAGTAATCTGGGGTTCGGACTGGGCATCGAAGAGTAAGACTACACGCAGAGAGCGGTTTCTAGCTGATATGGAACGGGTAGTTCCATGGAAAGAGCTTGAGGAAGTAGGGATAAAAATGCGCGGCTAAATCTCGTTAAACTCATTAAATACAGTAGGTTCCGTGCATTTTTGGCCCCATTTTAAAGAAGAGAATTGCGACGCCCTTTTTTCCCGTTTTTGATTGACCTTGTCACCACTGTGCTGAATAATCGCGAACAAAGCTTAACGTCGTTCCAAAGCATACCTCCCAACCATGAAACGAGTTCGTAAATATCCTGAGAAAAAACCAGCCAATACGCCCCAATTCATCTCAGGAAGGATTCCACCACAAGCGCTTGATGCGGAGGAGTCGGTCCTTGGCAGTATCCTCTTAGACAACCAAGCTATAAATGTGTGCATGGAGCGCATCCGCGCCGAAGACTTTTATAAAGCTGCCCATCAGACGATCTTTGAGGCGATGTCGGCTCTATCTGACAGGCGGGAGCCTATAGACTTAATAACGCTCGGACAACAACTACGTTCAATGGGCCAGCTTGATGCAGTAGGCGGAGTCCAAAGCCTATCATACCTAGCCTCAGCCGTTCCTAATTCCGCAAACGTCGCCTACTACGCACGCATGATCAAAGAGATGTCGATCAGGCGACGTCTTATCCATGAATCGAGCGATATAATTAACTCGGCATTTGAGTTAGAAGGTGATATCGAAGAGTTTCTCGATACAACAGAGCAACGCATCCTTGGAGTTTCTGATTTTCGAGTTAATTCATCATTCCATCGCGTGAGTGATATAGTTCAAGACTCTATCCGAATCGTTGAGAAGCTCTACGATCAGAAGGAAGTGGTCACCGGCGTTCCGAGCGGTCTAATTAAGCTCGATAAAATGACCTCCGGATTCCAAGCCTCGGATCTGGTTATCGTCGCTGCCCGGCCATCGATGGGTAAAACAGCCTTGGTATTAGGATGGAGTCAGTACGTTGGCATCTATCATAGAAAGCCAGTTGCATTTTTCTCCCTAGAGATGTCAAAGGAGCAACTCGTCCTGCGGATGCTTTGTAGTGAGTCACGGATAAATAATTCAAACGTCCGCACTGGTAATCTCTCCGAGCGCGATTTCGCCAGAATAGTTGATGGCGCAAGCCGAATCTCTGATGCTGAGATATTTATCGACGACACACCAGCGATTACGATTACTGAACTACGCGCTAAAGCGCGTCGCCTCCACCGAGATCACCAGTTAGGGCTTATCGCTGTTGATTACCTACAACTGCTGCGTAGCCCAGCTTACAGCCACTCCCGCGAGCAAGAGATTTCAGATATATCGCGCTCACTAAAAGCGCTGGCCAAGGAGCTAAATGTCCCGGTTGTGGCTCTGTCTCAGTTGAACCGCTCTGTAGAGTCTAGAAATGACAAGCGCCCAATGATGTCCGATCTCCGTGAATCTGGCGCTATCGAACAGGACGCCGACCTGATTATGTTTATCTACCGAGATGAGGTCTACAATAAAGAGAGCCCTGATAAGGGTGTAGCGGAGATTATCATAGCCAAACAGAGAACCGGTCCAACAGGATCGATACGCGTAGCCTTCTCAGGTGAGCACACCCGTTTTGACAACCTAGAGGAGAGTGATTTTGGTGGGATTGACGAAAGCTCAAACGCACCATTTTAAAGAAGATCTACAAAGGCTTGAATAACCAGCCAACCCCTGCCGGCAAGCCCTTGTCTCCTGGGTGTTACTATTGGGCTAGTTACTTGATACCCCCACCGCCTTCTGGTCCCCGCCTTCTGGTCCACCACAACTGTGTACTTGATACCCATTCTACGAAAAAGAGAGCGGGGTCCTCTCTCTTTGGAGAAACTCTCAATCCAAATGCTGCTCGTTGCTACTCACGCAGGCGAACTGTTGCATGGGCTAGCGACTGGTAAAGGGGGTATCAGCGGATGAGCTACCCACCCGAGCGGCTGCATACATCTTATCGATGATTTCGTAGGTTTCGCTCGGCTTTGCTGACGGCCTAGTTCGGTTAGCCCGTGACCCTGGCGCGCCCACTTGGGATACGGGACGCGGTCTCCCCACTCTCACTTTCCGATGTTTCCAGGTGAAATCCAAAAGTTTTGACGAAGCAACTTTCATCAACGAACATCCGATTAAGTTACAGCGGCTGATTTAAATTAAGATGAATACGACTTCGGCTTTACCAACTCATTCCGATGAAACCGACAATTATTATTGATAGTCGCGAACGCGACGCTGACTATATCGATTATCTGCGAGTGGACTATCCGGTTGAGACCAGATTTCTAGAAGCTGCCGACATCATCGTACACGACCTTGGAATTGAGCGAAAAACTGTCCCTGACTTCTTCGCGACCCTTCGAGAGGGCCGACTCTTTAAGCAGCTACGCGATATGAAGCGTAGGTTTCGTCGACAGTTACTTATCATCGAAGGGCGTGGGATGCGATTTCACCTCGATGATGAGCCACTTATGTCGCTGTATATTCGTATCTGCGCAGGTTGGCAGATCCCGATCGTGCACACACGGGACGGCCAGCACACCGCTTATGTTATCAAACAGATCGCTCATCAGGATGTTCGAGCACCAGCTGGTCCGATAAAACCCAGACCCAGAAACCCAGCGTATGCAATTAAAGAACCAGCGCTACGAGTAGTCACTGCGATACCAGGTATCGGATCTAAACGGGCTCTGGCTCTAATTTCTCATTTCGGAACGATTAGCGCCATTCTCGGAGCTTCTGAATCTGAGCTGCGTAAGGTGCCTGGTATAGGCCTAACGCATGCCGCCTCTATTTGTGCGGTTAATAAACCCCTTAAGAGTAGAGAGCAGAGCGCTCCATGAAGCTCTTGTACCACATGAGCCCCTCGAAACCACCATCAACAAACAAACGCTGAGAGCTGCGGCGCGGTTAAGGAAGCCGGTAGCTAAGTACTGATCCACCCCAACTGCGCACTTGGGTCCACCCCAACTGTGCACTGGTGGCGGCCGATCCTTTTAGAGCGTGGATCGACTGACCTCTTATGGGATGGAAACACATATTGCCAGCACCACTGTTTATTTGCATTCGGATATTTGCGCTCCAGCGCGTGCGGCAGATACACAGCACCTAAACCATCTGCGAGATCAAGCTCGTGAAGCTTCTTTGCATAAATGAGCTGAGCCTGTAGAGCTTCTCTAAGACCCTTGTGGAGTGGAACAGTTCGATCCTTACCGCCCTTTGCATCTCGAATGAAGATCGTCCCCAGTGTAAAATCGAGATGCTTTACACGTAGCTTGAGCGCCTCTGTAAGTCGCATCCCAGTGCCGTACAGAAGACTCGCAATCACACGATTGACCCCCTTAAGGTTGGTCAGGATTGAAGTGACTTCGCTCGGGCTAAGCACCACCGGAAGAGAGGCTGGTCTCTTTGCCCACCGTATTCCCTCCAGCTTGCCCAGGTCGATCTGCAACACCTCTCGGTATAGAAATACGAGGGCATTGAGAGCCTGGTTCTGCGTGGACGCTGCAACATTTTCGGAGTCCGCCAAAAATGAGAGGAATGCCGACACACATTGAGAACTCAAGGTGGCAGGATGCCTACCCCCATGAAATTCGATGAATCGAACAATCCAACCGATATACCCCTTCTCCGTAAAGAGACTCATATGTCTAACCCGGATCGTTTGGCGAACCCGATCTATGAGGGAATTGACATCTTCAGAGACCTTTTCATTCGATTCTCCGTCGATTACTTTTCATTGGTATTTCCGCTGCACTGCAGCCCCGTGGCGCGGTGCGGTAGACCGCACCAAGAGATCATCGAAGATATTTCTTCAAAAGTTGCGTCTCAGAACAGCGGAACTGCACATCTACCCGATTTTTTTGGTGAGGGATATCCAGGTTAACGATCCAGTATTTCCGGTAGATCTCCGGGTCGGAATAGCTTAACAATTTGAAAACAGCACACAATTCCAGCCTGCTGTTCTAGCCTCTCCAGAGTGTTGTCTAAGATCTGCTGGTCGAGGTAACATCACCTGAAGAACTGGTGATCAATACTGTTATCATTTTCAGGCAGTAACTTTTGTATGATGAAGAACTTTTTGATGATCAAGTCAGCTAGGATTGGTTGGCTTAAGGGATGGGCGGGCGCTACGCGTTCACTTGTGGTTGCTCTCATTCTTTTAAGCGGCTGTACCCATCGTGTTATCACAGTCCCTGTGCAAATCGATAGCGTGCCACAGGGGTGCCCAGTTGATGTCGACGGAATAAATCGTGGAAAGTAAGCGCCTCTAACTAAGCCCCCTATCTGCGTAATTTAAACTAAGCTAAA
>JBBALZ010000105.1:0-11233 GCA_040402735.1 Bdellovibrionota bacterium | reverse complement strand
ACCAGGGACCTACCGGTTATGAGCCGGCCGCTCTAACCAACTGAGCTATAGGGCCTTAAAATGAAAATCGCTTTTGATGCTCCTTTAATACAACTGTCCTTGGGGCGATGCAACACTTTCAATGGGGATTCCCACAGCAGCAGGGCCTCGCAATTCTCCCGCTATCTACTCGAAGGGACTGGCATTCCTCACAGGGATAAAATGCGCGGCCAGGTGTCGTTAAACTCAAAAAAAAACAATACCTTCCGCGCATTTTTGGCCCTGTTTAAGAGAAGAGAATCGCGATGCCCTGCCACGGCAGCGCAATTATCGCGCTATTTCTCCGAAAGAGCTGGCGTTCCTGAGAGGGATAAAAATGCGCGGCCAGGCATCGTCAAACTCATTTAAACAATCCGTTCCGCGCATTTTAGCCCAATTTAACAAGAGAGAATTGCGAGGCGCTGGGGCATTTCTTGGTTTTGTGACAAAACTGGCTTATTAATCGCTTTTTTGGGTGTACTCGTATTGGGTGGCGATATAGTATCTATAGGTTGAAAATGTTGTGAGGCTTTATGGTAGAGGCGCAAACGCCCCAGGTTCTTCCGTTACTTGTTCAGCTCAGTAAGCTCGACAGTCAGATAGCTATCTTACAGGCGCAGATAAAAAAGATTGATGGCGAATTAAAGAGTCGCGCTCAGTCAGCTTTAAGTGTAACTCAAAAGCGTGAATCTAGAGCAAAGATTTTATCCGATAAGAGGGCCTTGGTAGCTCGCGAAGAAAAGGGTGTAAAGCTTGAACGAGATAAGATTAACGATCGTAGGCGAGCGCTTGGTACCCTTAACAATTACAAGCTACAGCAAGCAGCCGAACGAGAAATAGATTACGTGTCCAAGCAAATTGGCCAACGTGAAGATCTTCTTTTGGGACTGATGCGCGAGGTTGAGATGCTCGAAAATGAGATCTCAGAAATCGATACATCGCTGCAAGGCATTAAGGATGAGTTGCAAGTGTTTGAAAAGACAGCTAGTGAGAACTTGGTTGATTATACGGAACAGCTTGCCAAGTTACAGCAAGAGCGTCTGGGTCAAGCACAGACGATCGGCAATTCACAAGCTCTTATACTTTACAATAGGGTCGTAGGGCGTTTTCCGGCCGACCCGATTGTAGATGTAGTAAATCGAGATAGTTGTGCTGGTTGCTTTATGAAGGTCGGACCTCAGGTCCCAGTTCAGATTTCACGGGGGGATGTGGTAAAATGTCCGGGATGCGGTAGGATATTGAAGCTTCCGGCGGAGAGTTAGCAGCTGCAGACATTAAGCAAGAAAGAGTTGAGTGGACGATCGCTTGGGGGTTTTCTCTGAGAGGAAAGTCGGGACTTCGTAGAGTAGGTTGGCCGTTAGCGGCGGCGCCGGGCGACCGGCGGAAAGTGCCACAGAAAAGAAGACGACCTCCCCGTAAGGGGCGGATACGGTGAAACGGTGAGGTAAGAGCTCACCAGCACGGGGGTGACTTCGTGGCTTGGTAAACCCCAACTGAAGCAAGGCCGAATAGGAAGGCGTTCTGTGGAAACGCAGACAGCGTGACTCGCGCTGGACCTTCGGGTAGTGCCGCTTGAGCTCACTGGCAACAGGGGGCCCAGATGAATGATCGTCTTTCGATACAGAATCCCGCTTATAGCTCGACTCTTTCTTGGTTGATGTTATAGCGCCCCTAACTCTTACCTTTTACAACGCCCGAGGCCTTGACTACGGGCGTTGGCGTGGCTGGCACTGGTGTAGGAGTAGGTGTCGTTTTAACAAAAGTCACTCGCACATTACCCTCAGCTTGGCTTCTGTCTTCATTGAGATATACCTTGATTCGGTCAGCGATGAGCACGCTTTCTCCCTGCTGAAGTTGAGGATTGTCGGTGAGGGTTACAATCGAAGAAACAGCATCGTATATTGCTAGTTGGCTCGTTGCTTTGATCTCTTGTTTGGTTATCACTACATCGCCTTTGGCGGTAATCTTTTGGATCTGATTGAGATCGTTGTAGTTGCCTTCAACCAGCTTGGAGGTAAGGGTCATATCACCTTGGGTAACAACTACATTACCCTTGTACACAAAGACGCGGTCCTTTGCGTTAAGGTTGAGGGCGTCTGATTTGATGTTTGTTGGAAGGCTTCCGAAATCTTTGTCTTTAGCAGTATTGCCGAACAGTGAGCTACTACCCAAGGCACCTAGGGAGGATCCTTCAGATTTGTTCTGAGCAAATGCTGCCGGTATCTGATTGAGCAGCAGAAATAGAGACATTAGTGCGAGAGCGTTCTTCATAGCGGTTATTTATTTTTCGGTTTAATAGTGCTGGTCACTCCGTTTGTGATAAAGATCTCTTGAGAATCAAGTTTTGCAAACAGCTTGTTGCCAGTTAACTGAAACATCGGGCTGTCGAGTTTAACCGGTACGGGAATCTCTACTGTACCCTCTGATTCACGGTAGATAGCTCGTGAGGTTGTGACTGTTGTATCGCCTTTATACACCGCAACTACATTATCAAAGAGTTCAGCAGATGAGAGTTGCGTGCCAGTTAGCTCAAGATCGGCACGGTCGGCTGTGAGGTGGATTGTATCACCGTTTTCTCGAACGACATTGAGATCTGGTTTTGTTATCTGAGCTTTGCTTTTTAGAGGGTCGTACTTGCCACGCTCGCCTTTGATCTCCCACAAGGTTTTACCATCCTTTACGAGGCTGCGGTGAAACTCGTTGAGAACAAATCCGAGCCCCGTAGTTGGAGTTTGAGAGGTAGGGGCCTGGCTTGATGTCGCTAACGGCGTAGAGGTGCCTTCAATTGCTTCCTTACTCAGAGCTCCAGAGTGGGCTAATCCTGACTGGGTGGGGACGCGGGCTGAGTTTCGGCGATATATGGTGATCGAGCTAGCTAAGAAAAACGCTATGAGGCACCCAAGTCCTAGCCACAAGCTCTGTTTTCGCGTCAGGTGCAGCGCCACTGGAACCTCTTTATGCGCTAGGCGCTCACTACTGAACGGATTGAGCAGAGTACCTTCAATAAGGGCTCTACCTGGGGAATAGGTAGCATGCACGGACCATCCGAAGGTGCCCGGTCGGGATCTTCATGGCACTCGATAAATACGCCATCAACACCCACAGCGACTGCCGCCCGCGCCAATGCCTGCACGTAGTGTCGTGCGCCACCCGAGCTGCCGCTCCCACTACCAAGTTGTTGTACCGAGTGAGTTGCATCGAAGACTACTGGATAACCAGTTTCTTGCATCATAATCAGGCTGCGGGGATCCATCACCAGATCGCGATAACCAAATGAGGTGCCACGCTCGCAGAGTAATATCTTCTCATTTCCGGTCGAGGCGATCTTTTCTGCCACGAACTTCATGTCGGAAGGGTGCAGAAATTGCCCCTTTTTCACGTGCACAGTTTTGCCCGTTTTACCGGCTGCGATGAGCAGGTCGGTTTGTCGGCACAGAAATGCGGGAATCTGGAGTACGTCGAGGACCTCTCCAGCAAGCTTAGCTTGCTCTTCATTGTGAACATCAGTGAGAACAGGAAGTCCTAAGGTAGAGCGAACCTGACTGAGAATGCGCAGACCCTCCTCGATACCAACTCCCCTGGTGCTCTTTGCGCTGGTTCTATTAGCCTTATCAAATGATGCCTTAAAAACGAGAGATATTGGCAGCGCGGCGGTCGCTTGTAGCAGGTGCCGACCAATCATAAGACAGTGGTCTAGCGATTCGATTTGGCACGGACCAGCTATGAGTAGTAGTTTCTCTCCTGGGCCGACTTTGGTAGTAGAAGAAATCTCAACAGTCACAGCCGTTACCCAATAGCTACCTGATCAGGATCCGCGGCGATGCGACCGATATTAGCGGCAGCTCCGTTGTTTGCGGTGCGCACATCTCCTTTGGTGTCTGCTTTGGTGTCTGAACAGCTCTGAGCTTTACGCGCCTTGGCTGCGGCAACAAAGGAAGTAAAAAGCGGATGGGGATTCTTAGGTGTTGATTGAAACTCCGGGTGAAATTGTACTCCGACAAACCACGGGTGATTGGGTAGCTCGATGATCTCGGCTAAGAAGTTGTCAGGAGAGGTCCCGGAGAAAACTAGACCAGCCTTCTCCAAAGCATCGCGGTATGAATTGTTGACCTCGAAGCGGTGACGGTGCCGCTCGCTGATCTGAGATTTTCCGTAGATCTCACGTACGTGCGATCCATCTTTAAGAACACACGGGTATGCTCCGAGGCGCATTGAGCCACCTTTTAGGTGCACAGATTTTTGGCTATCCATTATGTCTATTACAGCGCACGATGCCTTTTCATCGAATTCGGTGCTTGTGGCCCCCGATAGTTTCGCTACGTTTCGGGCATACTCGATCGTAGCTATTTGGAGTCCTAGACAGATGCCGAAGTAAGGAATGTTGTTAGTGCGAGCGAACTGCGCAGCAGCTATCTTGCCTTCGCTACCTCTAACTCCAAAGCCACCAGGAATAAGGATTGCGTCGACCATCACTCCGTTATTAGCCTCTTTGATTGAGGTCTCAACACCCTTCTTCTCAATCCCTTCGCTATCAACGTAGATAATCGAGATGCGACAATCGTTCGCTACGCCGCTATGAATCAGTGCCTCGCTAAGGCTCTTGTAGCTCTCAGTAAGATCTACGTACTTGCCAACCATCGCTATTGTAACCGTAGAGCGCTCCGGGTTGGTGAGCGATTGGGCGATCTTTAACCATGGCTCTAGCTTTGGTGCTCCGGTCCATATGTGTAGCAATTCAACTATGCGTTGATCCAGCCCTTCGGCGTGCAGCACCGTTGGAAGCTCGTAAATAGTTCGGACGTCCGGGGCGTTAATTACGCAGTTGGGACTGACATTACAGAATAAACTAATCTTATTTTTAATCTTCTCGTCGAGCTTTTGATTCGAGCGACATATAATGATGCTCGGCACGATACCAAATCCCGTTACCTCTTTGATTGAGTGCTGAGTTGGCTTTGTTTTAAACTCGTGAGCAGTCGCGATGTGGGGCACCAGTGTAACGTGTATATAGAGGGTATTTTGCGCTCCAACATCAGCGCGCATCTGGCGAATAGCCTCCAGAAAGGGAAGGCTCTCGATATCTCCGACAGTGCCACCAACTTCTACCAGACAGATATCGAAGTTTTGAGCGGCTAGTTTAATTCTACGCTTAATCTCATCGGTAATGTGCGGAATCACTTGAACCGTTCCGCCAAGATAGTCCCCGCGTCTTTCGTTGGCGATTACCGTCTCGTAAACTTTGCCAGATGTGAAGTTGTTTAGCTTCGACATGCGGGTTCCCATAAATCGCTCATAGTGCCCGAGATCGAGATCGGTTTCCGCCCCGTCATCTGTGACGAAAACCTCACCGTGCTGGAACGGGCTCATGGTGCCCGGATCTACGTTTATGTAGGGATCAAGTTTGACAGCGGTGACTTTAAGGCCGCGCGCCTCAAGCAGCGCTCCTATGCATGCAGTGGTCAGACCTTTGCCGATAGAAGAGACTACTCCGCCCGTTACAAAAATAAACTTAGTTGGGTGAGCTTCCATAGCTTCCTCGCTTATCCTGCATGTTTATCAATGTCGTACGGGCCATTGCCACCGTTCGGACGACACTTTTTGGAGCCTGTTATGAGTCAGTATCAATACTAATACTATTTGGGCGCTTTTGCATCATCCTCTAATGGTCTTTTTTTTGAACTATTCACCGCAGTATAAAATAGTTAATTTTCCCTTACCCCGGATTTGCGCCGCAAATCCGCCCCTTAATAGGGGCTAACGTCATTGAGGCAGCATTTGCTGAGTAGTTACCACAATTCTCTGTTCTTAAAGGATGCCAAAAATGCGCGGAAACCGCTGTATTTAACGAGCTTATCGACGCCTGGCCGGGCTCATGGCCAGCTGGCTACCTGGCGCGGTAAAAAGACCTAAGAAATCAAGTCCTTTTAGTTGGGGAGAGTTGCTATGCGGCGCATTTTAAGAGTAGTGGGTATCGTAGGGTGCCTTGGGTGGATGGTAGCTGGCCGATGTGCCTTTGCCAATCCTGGTCTGGCGGGAGAGTCCAAGGCCGTAGGAGGGCAATCCTATAATCAAGAAGTAGAAACCGTTCTTCGCAAGATAAACTCGCAGATTCGTGACGCTAAGTACAACATAAGGGTCAAGGACCTCGGTGACGCTATGCTACTTGAGGGTGATGTCGATTCAGAGCGCTCGAAGGGGCAGATTCTGGAAGCGGCTAGATCTGCGACCGCTAAGCGTATACGCGAGGAGCTTCGAATCCGTCCCGGCCCGAGCGATAGTCAGATAGCTGAAAATGTGCGAGAGGCTTTGCGCAAGGACTATCCGAAACTAGCTGACCGAATTCAGGTTGATGTGCGCGGAGGAGTGGCATATCTATCTGGCGATCTGCGGAATCACAGGGAGGTTGATGAGCTTCTTTCAACTGCTCTAATGGTGGAGGGTGTCACCGACATAAAGAGTGATATTACTCTTGCAGGTCGTCCTTACGCCACACAACGGTTAAGAGGTAAAAGCTAGCCCAGCCTCATTCATTTTTGGTAACTACTCAGAAAATTATGCTGCAATAACGTTACGCAATCTTGGCCCCATGATTAGCGCAAGAAGCCAAGTTGCGCCCTTTAAGACAACAAACTCCTAAGTGCTCAAGTGTGTGAAAGTTAAGGGTCATGAGAGACTTTACCTTGGACGTCTCGAGAAAGGCTTTTACTGTTTGACTTTTATAGTACCTAGCGTTGTCAGCCACTTTCGGCGAGTTTTGCCTCAATTATCCGCAAGAACTTCTCCTGCTCAGTTTTATCGGCTTTGCTCGGTATCGCCTTAGGGAAGCGAGGTAAAGCCTCGGTTACGCGAGCCTTTGCTAGGGAACTGCTATGCCCTGCATTCAACAGATTTCCCTTTGCTAAAGGACATCTGGCAGACTAGCATCCCCGTTGGGGGCTAGCCGTATGAATTCAAAGTCTTTAAGTCCAGTTGTTGTCCTTAAACAGGGACGGGATGTTGCAGTACGTAGGCGCCATCCTTGGGTGTTTTCGGGGGCCGTGGCCGAGAGGCACGGTACTTTGCAACGGGGCTGCTTTGTGGAGGTTCGCGCAAAAGACGGATCAGTTCTGGGGTGTGGCCACTGGGGAACTAAAGGAATTGCGATCCGCATGCTCTCTTTTGATTCGCTCAAGGATGAGGGAACCTTAATCCAGGATCGCATATTATCAGCAATTAATGTTCGTAGCAGCCTAGGTTTAATCGGGAATCCAGAAACTACGGGATTTCGGTTGGTGCACGCCGAAGGTGATGGGCTGCCGGGATTGGTCGTCGACGTCTACGGGGATGTGGCGGTGGTGCAGTGTCACTCAGCTGGCATGTGGCGCTTGCGCGGGATGATCGGGGAGCTACTGCAGGGTGAAAACGGGCTTAGGGTGAGCGAGGTTGTTTACCGACGTGTAGAGGCTCACGTTGACCAAGAACCCGATGCTCCCGAGGGTGGGCCAAGCCGCGATATAATAACCGAGGTCACGATACCAGAGCCGCCGAAGGTAGTTGCATTTTCAGAGAACGGACTCCGATTTATTGCTGATGTAACTGGCGGACAGAAGACGGGATTCTTCCTGGATCAGCGAGTCAACCGCAAGACTCTTCAGCAATATGCTGCGGGTAAGCAAGTGCTCAACGCATTCTGTTATACGGGCGCTTTTTCTGTTTATGCCTTCGCTGGTGGTGCAGAATCGGTGGTGTCAGTAGATACTTCGCGAGCCGCTATCGATCTCTGTCGGCAGAATGTAGTGGCCAACTTTGCCGGTAAGCAGCACCATACTGAGGTTGCTGATTGTTTCAATTATTTAACGCAGATTCCGGATACCTTTGACCTTATTGTTCTTGATCCACCAGCGTTTGCCAAGCATCAACGGGCGATACAGCGGGCATTGCGGGGATATGAAACGATTAATACTTTGGCGTTAAAAAAGATCAAGAAAGGGGGCGTGCTTTTTTCTTTTTCGTGCTCACAGCTTATCTCACGAGAGGTATTTCGTGATGCAGTTATGCGAGCAGCGGTGAATGCGGGGAGATTTGTGCGAATTATCGACACCCTCCAGCAGGCGCCTTGCCATCCTTGGAGTGTATTTCACCCGGAAGGTGAGTACCTCAAAGGGCTCGTTATGATCGTTGAATAGCCGTAACTACTCACCTGATTTTAAGATCTTCGCTGCAATTTTGTAACTAAATGAGCTGATTTTGGCGGATTCTTTTTCTTGTCACGCCCTAGTCGGGGGTGCCTTTTTTTGGTGAGTAGTTAAACCCAGCCTCATTCATTTTTGTAACACTTTAGCAGTCTGCCAAAAACGTGCACCTGCACGTGCTCGTGCACGTAAACGTACCCGAATAAGAATTAACGACAGAGTCGTGCTTGTCGTCTTATTAGTCAGGTATCGAATACATTCGGGTAACTACTCAGCAAATTCTGTCGCAATAACGTTAGCCCCTATTAAGGGGCGGCTTTGCGGAGCAAAGCGGGGAGGAGATAATAACTACTCACCAAAAAAGGCACCCCCGACTAGGGGGTGGCAAGAAAAAAGACCCTCCAAAATCACCTCATTTAGCGACGAAATTGCAGCGACGACCTTAAAAGCCGGTGAGTAGTTACGTGTTTTTTTGTCTCTTACGGCGCAACTTGGCTCCGCCAAGATTGCGCTCGCCCTGCTATTGCGAGTGATTTTTTTTCAAAAATCACTCGCGCAGGGTATATTATCCTAAATTCGGCAGTTGCGGGTCTGAAAATGGCGCATCTACTCGAAATCACTTTAAGCTTTTGAATTTGCGGTGCTCATCCTGACGGTGCCAGGGCTTAAGCCTCTGCAAATATCAAAATCCTTTGTGCTTTCGAGTATCTGCACCATTTTCACCCTCCTTAACTGCCGAATTTAGGATGATCTCAGGTGCACATTTGGGGTGGACCACAGGGTAGTTGCTTGAAGTATATGCCTCTATAAGGCATACTTATATGCATGAGAACAACACTTAATATTGACGATATATTGGTCAAAAAAGCCTCAAAGCTGAGCGGGATTGGGGAGAAGACCGCGCTTGTGAAGGCCGGTCTTGAGGCTTTAATCGCGCGGGAGAGCAGTCGTCGCTTGGCGGAGCTGGGGGGATCCGAAAAGTCCGCGCGCCCAATTCGTCGGCGTAAGACAGGGCACTGAATGTGATTTTAGTTGACACCTCAATTTGGATAGATCACTTCCGGAGAGGAAGTAATGAATTGGTTTCGCTCCTGCAAAAGGTGGAGGTCGCTACTCATCCATTCGTAATTGGCGAGCTTAGTTTTGGAAATTTGAAAAATCGCAAGGGGATCCTGACACTTCTAGCTGAACTGCCGCAAGTCGCGATAGCTGAGCATGAGGAGGTGTTCGAGCTTGTTGAGTCACGAAAGCTCATGGGAAATGGGATTGGTTGGATCGATGTGCATTTACTTGCGTCGTCACTTCTATCTGGAGCACCTCTCTGGACCGCCGATAAAAAACTGCGCTCACTCAGTGCCATGTTAGGGGTCATGTACTGAGGAAATCGTTGTAATAGGAGTCTCAGGCAGGCTCAAACGAATTGCCATTTGCTACAATTGTAACTACTCACCGGATTTTAAGATCGTCGCTGTAATTTCGTCGCTAAATGAGGCGATTTTGCGGGATCTTTTTTCTTGCCACCCCCTAGTCGGGGGTGCCTTTTTTGGTGAGTAGTTATTATCTCCACCCCGCTTTGCTCCGTAAAGCCGCCCCTTAATAGGGGCTAACGTTATTGCGGAAGAATTTGCTGAGTAGTTACCTACAATTATTTATTCGCTTTGGCGAGCTTGCTGTTAGAGACCACGACAAATTCGGTATCAAATACAGTCAGGTCTGGTTCAAAAAGGATCAAGCCGGATGCCCCTGAAAAATTCCTGATTGCAGAGAAGTAACGACCGAACTCACTTCCTGCAGCCGCGCCGCTTTTGACGGCCTCGCCGATTATCTTGATACCGTAATAGCACTGCGGGGTGGGTATATCTGCTGACCGGCCTTCAAAATAGCTAGCGTACCTACGATTAAATACTCATCTATTGTTATGTGGGCGTCTCCACGACACGTAAACACGCCAGTTTCTCTCACCCATAGTAAACTCCTCGGTTGATAGGGTCAAAAGGCCGTCTAAGATCGATATAAAACGGGGGTGACTTGCGCCTATCCAGTTGGGTATCCGACCGGCTTCGATAGCGTGATCTATCTTCCCTGAATTGCTGTCTAGCTCCCAGGTCCCAGAATACGCATCGAAGCTTCGAAATGCCGAAGAGATCTCATCCGAACTTGCCTGGGAAATATCCTCCGAGATGAAACGAGGTCGTGTTGAATTCATCAAGATGACCGACATATGTCCATCTTGAGTGTAGATGAGTTTGCCGGTTGGATTAGAACCATAGGGAAGAAAGCTTTGCCCGTCGGCGCTTTTACCTTCGCACGAAACGAGTTGCCATACTCCGAGGATGTCTTGCTTTAGCATTTTGTTACCCACATAACTTTGCTATGTGCGGGCGCCTTGGCGATCCGCCACCATTTTTTTGTTATGCTCAACCTTGGATTCAAGAAATATCCTAGCCTCCTTTAACATGTTATCCGCGATGATTAAGTCCTCGGGAACCCGACAGTAATGAAACCCCTCATATTTCATTCCGAGGTAGTCCGAGGTGAGTTGAACCATCTGATTCATACACTCTGCATACTTCTTCTCTGAGTATCCAGTGGACATCAAAAAAACCTGCTTGCCGCGAAGCTGTCGACCAAGATCCTTGCGGGGTCCGAGAAGATCACTAAATCGGTCGATAAACGTCTTCATTTGCGCACTGACACTGTACCAGTAAATTGGACTGATCAGACCGATGGTGTCGAAAGTCAGCAGCTTCTCAATAGTAGGGATAAAATCGTCTGTCAGATTTTCTGAGCTATAGTCGAAATATGAGATGCGTAGGATCGCGAGATCGAAAATAGGCAACGCTAAATTCTCGTTCGCGGCTCGTAACATCTTCCAGGTATTTCCATCGTTCCGCGAAGTACCAATCACTAATGCCGCTTTATGGGTCATGTCTCTGCTCCTTTCAGGGCATAACGTTTCTGTCAGCGGGCGCTTGAGCGCTCCGTTGGATTTAACCTAAATTCGGCAGTTAAGGAGGATGAAAATGGTGCAGATACTCGAAAGC
>JBBALZ010000104.1:0-11436 GCA_040402735.1 Bdellovibrionota bacterium | reverse complement strand
TTGTGCTTTCGAGTATCTGCACCATTTTCATCCTCCTTAACTGCCGAATTTAGGTATAAGCATGATACGATCTCTTGCTCCTGTAATTAAGTCTGACCTTAAAAGAAAAATCGTGCTCCTTTCGGGACCACGACAGTCGGGCAAAACCACTCTCGCACTCTCGATCGATGACACTCCAGAATACTTAAATTATGACGTTCATGAGGATCGTCACACCATACTCAATCGTAGCTGGCGAAAGGACTCAAGCCTTCTCATATTCGATGAACTACATAAGATGCCCAAATGGAAGCTGTTCCTAAAGGGTCTCTACGATCAAAGAGGCTATAAGACTCCGATGCTTGTGACTGGAAGCGCCAGGTTAGATATCGCTAAAAGAGCGGGAGACTCACTCGCAGGAAGGCATCTTGCACTCAGAATGCACCCTTTAACAGCTAAGGAGTTAAGCGAGGTGGCCCCAGACCTCTATTCATTCGAGAAGCTGCTCAATGTGGGCGGTTTTCCTGAGCCTTACCTGTCCGACGATCCGGATTTTGCTCCCCGCTGGAGGCGCTCGCACCTCGACTTGATCCTTAGGCAGGATCTGATTGATCTAGAGCAGGTACGCGAGATAAATCAGATGAGCACGCTCGTGCTCCTTCTCAGAAACCGCGTGGGATCAACGGTATCGCTCAATTCTCTGGCGGAGGACTTGCAGGTCGATTTCTCAACAGTCAAGCGCTGGATATCGATCCTTGAAAACCTCTACATCATTTTTAGGGTAACCCCTTGGAGTAAGAATGTTACGCGGGGATTAACTAAGGCTTCGAAATTCTACTTCTATGACAACGGACAAGTACTCGGCAACGAGGGAGCTCGTTACGAGAATTTGATAGCCTGCTCCTTACTAAGGGAGGTGCACTGGGAGCAGGATGTTAAAGGTAGAGAGATATCACTGCACTACATTAGGGACAGGAATAAGAGTGAGATTGATTTCTGTGTTGTAGAAAACGGGAATATACTTCAGCTCATTGAGGCTAAATGGTCCGATGATAAGCCATCTGGTTCCTTTAAATCTTTTGAGTATCTTCGTCACAGTAAATTAGTAGCAACACAAGTTGTCGGGCATACATCAACCGATAAACTCGCGACGAGGGATTACCCGTTCGGAGTTAGGGTGTGCTCAGGGCCCAACTGGATTAGGGATTTAAAGTTGTAGTAATGGGGCACTATTACCCACAAGTAGTAATGAGAGGGGTTATCGTGTGGAGAACATTCGGGCCTTTAT
Organism: Bdellovibrionota bacterium; assembly: GCA_040402735.1. Taxonomy (GTDB): domain Bacteria; phylum Bdellovibrionota_C; class UBA2361; order UBA2361; family OMII01; genus OMII01. The sequence goes on along the minus strand of JBBALZ010000104.1, from coordinate 10,169 downwards.
CTCTATTCCACTGTAAATAAGGCGAGGTCTTCTTTAAGTTTGTGATTCACCTCTCCTTCCCTCTCTCGCCGTTCTCGCTGGGCTCTTTGTGAAAAAAAAACTTTAGCCTCGGGATGGCGAAGTGTTAATTTTTACAAAGAGTAAAAGAGAACAGCGAGTTAGGAAATCGTTGTTCTTGCTTTTTGTTGTCGTCAGGAGCATGGCGACGCGCTGTCAATTCCACAATGAGCCCTTTTTGTGTACCATGTCAGCAATCTAACAATCGGCAACGTAACAATTCTTTATAAAGCACATATGTCCAGCGAGAGTAAATCAGCTAATATCTTCTCAGAGTGCCAGGCTCTATTTCCGGGAGGCGTAAATTCACCTGTTCGCTCGTGGCGGTCAGTAGGTGGGGAGCCATTTGTTGTGCAACGGGGTGAGGGGCCGTACCTCTTCGACCTCGATAATAAGCGCTACATCGAGTACCTCAACAGTTGGGGGCCGCTCGTTCTCGGTCATGCGCCGACCGTAGTGATAGAGGCCGTAACCCAGCAGCTTTCAAAGGGGTGGAGTTACGGTGCTCCTGGCGTGCCTGAATACCTCTTAGCCAAGGAGCTTCAAAAACATCTTCCAGCACTTGAGATGATGCGCTTTACAAGCTCTGGGACAGAGGCTGTGATGCATGCTGTACGGGTTGCTCGTGGTTTTACCGGTAGGCAGAAGATCCTCAAGTTCGAGGGGTGCTACCACGGAGCGAGTGATCCCTTGCTCGCCAAGGCCGGTAGTGGTGTAGCGACACTTGGGCTTCCTGATTGCGCTGGAATCTTGCCAGCGGTCGTGGCGGATACGCTAACACTTCCCTTTAATGATCTTGCGGCGGTAGAGTCGCTCTTTAAGAGCTTTCCCGACGACATCGCTGTAGTAGTTCTTGAGCCAGTTATCGGCAACTCCGGGTATATCCCGCCGCGCCCGGGTTTCCTTGAAGGTCTGAGAGCAGTAACGCAGAGGTACGGAGCACTCCTGTGCTTTGATGAAGTGATGACCGGATTTCGTGTTTCGCTTGCCAGTGCTCAAGGATTGTTCAAAGTAAAACCAGACCTGATGACGTTGGGCAAGGTTATCGGTGGTGGTTTCCCAGTCGGTCTCTATGGTGGGCGTAAGGATGTGATGAGTGTAGTTGCGCCGATTGGTCCGGTGTATCAGGCAGGGACGCTCTCAGGTAACCCGGCAGGCATGGTAGCCGGATTGGCAACCATCACCGAATGGACTAAGTCGGGGGTATTTGAAAGGACAGCGCAAGCAACATCAGATCTGGTAAGAGGGCTCACCGAGCGCGCCAAGAGGTTTAATATCCCCTTCACAGCGGGTAATACCGGCACTATGTTTGGGTTCTTCTTTCAAGATGGTCCGGTGAGCTCTTATGAAGATGCTAAGCGCTCTGATGTGCCGCGCTTTAAGAAGTTCTTTCATCTGATGCTTGAGCGCGGCGTGTACCTAGCCCCATCGCAGTTTGAAGCAGGTTTTGTTTCAGCTGCGCATACGAGTGATGTGATTGAGGCAACACTCAAGGCTGCGCACGATTCGTTTCAGCAGCTATAGCATCAGTCGCGCTACCTACAAAGCCTAGCAGGTCGTCTAATAGCTCAAGCTTGGTGATAATTCGCGGCACCTTGTTCTGGCCACCTAGTTTTCCACGACTCTTCATCCAAGCACTAAAGGTTCCCGGTACCACAGGCACTATGCTCGGAGACTTTAGGCCAAAGCCACCTGAGCGGTGTGCATCATAGTCTTCGTTTCGCTGGCACAGCTTCTGGTCTAGGGTTAGAGCAAATGCTTCAAGCGTCTCTGTGCTCGGAGTATCCCCAGCAAACTCGATTACGTAGATATGTCCACCGAGTTCCCCTTCATGTTTGGGGTATAGCGGCCCTACGGAGTAATCGCTTACCGGGAGGTTGTGAGTGCGCGATGCTGTTGTGATCCCATCTTCGATCTCTTCAGCTATCAGATGCTCACCAAACGCTGATAGATAATACGAAGTTCTTCCGGTAATCAGCACGCGCGGCACGCGAATATCGACGAAACGCACCGTATCACCGATGATATACGACCAGAGACCAGCGCAGGTGGTCATCGCTACCGCATAGTTCACATCGAGTTCGACGTTCCCGATCCAGTGGCGAGTCGGAGTTGCACTATCGAGCTCCTCGAGAGGTACAAACTCGTAAAATATCCCGTGATCGAGATTCATCCGTAGTCCGTCTCCAAACCCTCGGTCAGCGATAGCGATAAAGCCCTCACTCGCTGGGTATACCTCGCGGAGCTCAGCGTGCGACCCAGCTAGGATATCTCGGAAACGGTCGATATACGGGCTAAAGTTAACTCCACCGTGAACAACCATTTCGAGATTTGAATATACTGATGCGACACCAGCTTTACCGTTTGGTGCTATACCTTTTAACGCATCAAAGAAGATCATCATCCACGCCGGAACTCCGGAGATCATCCTGATATCTTCGCTGAGCGATGCCCGAGCGAACACCTCGATCTTCTCCTCCCAATTCTTAAGAGTGGTCAATTCAGCAGGTGGAAAGTAACGCGATTGAAGCCACCAGGGGACGTCTTTAGCGACGATGCCACTTAAATCTCCGCAGAAAACCCCTGGGGTCGGAGAGGTAAGCTCGGTAGATCCGCCGAGCAAGAAGTTCTTACCCCCGAGAATCCGCGATTGTGGCCGATTCGTTACGTGGTGCACGAGTAGATCAAATGCCGCTTTGCGGTTAGACGCGAGCATGTCGTCGGTGCAGGGGATGTATTTAGTAGTGCCAGAGGATGTCCCGGAGCTTACCGCGATGTTTTTTACCAAACCGGGCCAGGTGCAGTTGTAGAGGCGCGGAAACGCCTCTTGCCAACAATCTTTCCAAAACTGCTCGTACGTTCGAAGTGGTACGCGCCGTTGATACTCTTCGACCGAGGAGATCGAAGCAAAGTCATACTGTTTGCCAAAACGGGTATCAGCAGCGGAGCGTAATAGGGAGATTAGCTGTTTGTTTTGGAGTTCTTGGGGGGTATGGGACTGGAGGAATGAGTTGCGCCACCGTGCATAAAGGCGCAGGAGCGAGGTGGCATCAAACATAGAGAGTTAGTCCTCTAGGAACAGTAGAGCGTGTCGATCTGATTAGAACCCTGCCGAGAACGAGTAGCGCCCGTCATGCATCTGAATCGCTGGTAGTGATGGGCCTACAAAGATAATGACTGACTCATCTTTACGACCAGCGCGTTCAATCATAGCCATTAAATCGCGTCTGTTAGCGTTGTGAAATCGAACACGCGCCACGGTAGGTTGGAGCGATGACGATCCCCACGTGCAATCGGTCAGCTCAACCCATTCCCCATCGAATGCCTCTCGGATCTGACTCCACGGTATCCTTGCCATGATCTTCCGCTGCTCCCCGCCAATGTGTATCGAATAGACGCTAGAGTATACCTCTATTCCGGCTCTTTGTGAAGTTGAATAAAAAGGGCCGGTCTATTGATCTGGAAAGCAGATTTACCAGTTCAGAAAGAAGCCAATTAGTGTCGAAGTTCTCATTAAAACTGCAATCTAAGGAGTGGCCCCTTTACCCAACCCCCTCTTTAGGCTAGGAAGGGATGGAAGGAAGTAAATACTTATGGCCAAACCATCAAAGATATCGGGATTCCCCGAGTGGCTCCCAGAGCAGAAGATCGCTGAAGATACGATCATCGGCGCTATCAAGGGTATATATGAAAGCTATGGCTTTGTGCCGATTGAGACCCCAGCAGTTGAGCTGTTGACTACCCTTGGGTCCAAAGGGGTCATCGACAAAGAGATCTTCGCCGTAAAGCGGCTGCGCGCCGAGGAGGGCGATGAGGCAGAGCTGGGGCTGCACTTTGATCTTACCGTGCCACTTGCCAGGTATGTAGCTCAGCATGAGCATGAGCTGATGTTCCCTTTTAAGCGCTACCAGATTCAGAAGGTCTGGCGTGGCGACCGTCCTCAGAAGGGGCGCTTTCGCGAATTTTACCAGTTCGACATCGACATAATCGGTCGCAATGAGCTGCCGCTCGCCTGCGATGCAGAGGTGTTGAGTGTTGTGGGGCTCGTGATGAACGAGTTCTCTGTGGGCGGTTACGAAATCCGTATAAACAGCAGAAAGCTCCTCGCGGGACTCTATGAGGCGATCGGACTAAACGGAGAGGCACGAAAGAAGGCGATCATCGCAGTTGATAAGCTGCTTAAAGTGGGTGCTGATGGAGTAAGTCGCGAGCTAAGCCAGATACCTGGCGTAGCACCAGAGATGATAGCTACGATCCTCGCATCGACAAAGATCCGTTGCAAAGCAGGAGAGCTCGCCCAGTCGGTGGCAGGTCTTGGGGTGCACAGTGAGGCGATTGAGCACGGTGTTTCAGAGCTGGAGACGATCTGTAGTCTCTTGCCCGAGTCTGTACTGGCAAACGTAGTGATTGATGTGAGCCTCGCTCGTGGGCTCGATTACTACACTGGGGTTATCGTTGAGGTGGGACTGCTCAAGTATCCTGAGTTCGGAACGGTTATCTCAGGAGGACGCTATGATAATTTGGCCTCCGAGTTTACCGACCAGAAGCTTCCCGGAGTTGGTGTCTCGATCGGTTTGACCCGGTTGATGGAGCTGCTCTTTTCAGAGAAGTTGGTTGATACTAGCAAAAAGAGTCCGTCGCAGGTTTTGGTTACCGTGTACTCCGAACAGGATCGGGCGGATTGCAACAAGGTGGCCCATGAACTGCGCAGCTGTGGCGTAGCGACAGAGGTGTACTACAAGGCGCCTAAGCTTGGTAAGCAGATCGAGTATGCAGAGCAGCGTGGTATGCGCTACGTGCTCTTTATTGATAGTGCGACCAAGGCGGTTCAGGTAAAGGACCTGGTGACCAAGGAGCAGACTCCGGTAAGCTCTCTCGCTCAGTGGGTGAGTGCTGTTTCTGGCATCAGGCGTTAACTTAGAGTCGGGGCTATGGTTAAGAAGGTAACGATCCACACGCGGGGCCAGGGGCTCTATGAAATCACCGATGAGGTAATGGGGATCGTTCACGAGGCGCGTCTTTCAGAGGGGCTGTGTACGGTGTTTATCCGACACACCTCAGCGAGTTTAACGATTCAAGAGAACGCAGACCCATCGGCACGTGCTGATTTGGAGGCGTGGCTCAATCGGCTCGTGCCCGAACGAGACAAGCTGTTCACCCATACCCTTGAGGGGCCTGATGACATGCCGTCACATATCAAGGCGATCCTGACTGATGTGTCGCTCTCTATCCCGGTCGTTGAAGGTACCTTGGCGCTCGGCACGTGGCAGGGTATCTACCTGTGGGAACACAGGAAAAGCGACCATCGTCGGGAAGTAGTCGTGCATCTGGCATAAACCTAAAAACAGCAGTCGCGGGTCTGAAAATGGCGCATCTGCCCAAAATCGCAGTGGCTTCGAGGGGCGAAAACCTGAATGTTATCTCCGGTTCCTGTCCTAGCGGACAGAAACTAAATATGCTCAAATAGAAGGTAGTGGAAAGAGAGCATGACAGGTCGCTGGGATAAGGTTGATAAGGTTTTACAGGAGGTCTACTTCGTCACGGGGAACAGCCATAAGCTCCGCGAGGTAGAGGCTATCTTAGGCAAGATGCGCCACATCGACCTTGATCTTCCAGAGATACAGGAGCTTGAACCGCGCAAAGTTGTTATCGCCAAAGCACAGGCAGCGCTCGCACAAGGGTATTCACCGGTACTAATCGAAGATACATCGCTCTCGCTTGCTGCACTTGGAGGTCTCCCTGGGCCGCTGATTAAGTGGTTTCTTAAAGCGCTTGGTGGAGAAGGGGTACATCAGCTAGCGGCTTCTAAAGGAGATTGTCGAGCCGAGGTGCGCACCATCTTTGGGCTCGCTCTCGGGCCGCAGTCTTTTATATACGGTGAAGGGGTCGTATACGGCGAGGTAGTTCCGCCGCGTGGTTCCGGTTTCGGTTGGGATTCAATCTTTTGTCCGACGGGCAGCGCAAAGACGATGGGCGAGATGACCCTCGAGGAAAAGGCAGCCTGTAGTATGCGCACACTGGCGCTCTATGACCTGCGGGCACAACTTGAGCGTTTTCATCTTGCTCAACATAATTAGAGGAGACGTCGTTAGGGGAGATGTCAAAAAATTCATCGCCACCAAAAGTAGCGCGTTCAAAAAACATCGAGAAGGTGGTACATCGCGTCTTGAGTGATGCAGCTGAGCGAGAAGCGCTGTTCGCAGCCCTTGAGCACGGCGACCACGCAGTGCGGGCAGTAGCGTGGCTTAGAAGTGAGCCGCACGATGGTGTGTATGAGCGTCATACAAGGCGTCCAGAGTGGCTACCATCGTGGATTGATGTCGCTGCGGATGGCGAGCGTCCAGGCAAGTCGAATGCGCATGAAGAAGGCGCTCTCTATGTCCTTGACCTTTCATCCACGTTCGCTGTTGCGCCACTTGCTGAGATATCTGCTCAGTGCGGTGTGATTCTCGATATGTGCGCGGCTCCGGGTGGAAAGGGGATCCTAGCCTGGCGCTACTGTGCACCTCAGATCATCATCGCTAATGAAGTTATTCGCAAAAGAACGGCGCCACTTATTGCAAACTATCAGCGCTGCCTGATTGATCCAGCGATCGTGTGTTCGTGTGATCCCGGATTAGTAGCTAATCTTGTACCGGAACGGCTTGACCTTGTAATAGTTGATGCGCCGTGTTCGGGGCAATCGCTTGTGCTTAAAGGGATGGCAGCGCCAGGAGCATTTCACCCGGCTACAATAAATATGAATGAGCGCAGGCAGCGCAGAATTCTCGCTAATGCCGCAACTACGGTGCGTCCGGGCGGTTACTTATTATACTCCACTTGCACGTTTTCGCGTGAAGAGAATGAGGATAACGTTGAGTGGCTGTGTAGAAAGTTTCCAGAGTTCTCGGCTGTTGAAGTTTCAGTTTTAGCGCCGTATCGCACAGCTCTTAGTGATGTCCCGGCGTATAGACTCTTTCCGCACCACGGGTTTGGCGCAGGGGCGTTTGTAGCGCTGCTGCGTCGTGAGGCGCGGGGTGTTGTGGATGTGGAGAGTGCAGAGCAGATTACGCCGTTAAATGTTGCGACTATTGTTTGGCCGATATGGAGGTCGGAGGGGGATAGCAGTAAATTATCTAGTAATCTCAATAGCTTGTAAATTAGGACTTGCTAAGTCCTTTTTGCATCATAAGAGGAATATCAAGAAGGCCGGATATCGGTGGTGCCTTTAGAAAACGCACTGCGAAGGTTCTTAGAGATTGTCGGCTAAGCCTCTAGCCGTTTCTCCTCAGCGCTTCTATCACAGACCGCAAGAGGTGAGTCAAAAGCGCCTACCCCTTCCCACACAACCGCTCAATACACTCTGACACAAGCGAGGTCCAACCGGTTTGATGGCTCGCTCCGATACCTCGGCCGTTGTCGCCGTGGAAATGCTCGTAAAAAAGTATAAGGTCCTTCCAGTAAGGATCTTTAGCATAGAGCTTAGTATCGCCGTGACACGGCCGAGAGCCGTCAGGAGCCGCGCTAAAGAGTGAGGTGAGCCGTCTAGATATCTCCACGGCGACCTCTCGCAAAGTCATATAGACGCCTGACCCAGTTGGGCATTCGACCTTGAAAGCATCTCCATAAAAGTCATGATATTTCTCAAGTGCCTCAATCAAGAGAGCATTCATCGGAAACCACACAGGACCGCGCCAATTTGAATTCCCACCGAAGAAATCGGTGTTAGAATCTCCTGGGCAGTAGTCGATTCCATAGTCTCTATTCTCAAGGGTTAGGCGATAAGGATAATCGGCATGAACTCGCGACAGCGATCGCATTCCGTAGGGCGACAGAAATTCGTTCTCATCGAGGACATAGGCAAGGAGTCGCATCAATTGCTTAGTAGAGGGTATCGAGAGGAGCTTGTCCCGTGCGCGTGACTGCGATTGAGGATCGTTCTGAGAGCTTTGGGCCCTGTGTGAAGCCTCCAATTGCTTGGCTAAAGCTGGATTGTTAGCGATAAACCAATCGAGCCGCTTTTTAAATCCAGGAAGTTTGCGGATCTTATGATCCTCAAGGATCTCCACGACCAGCATCGGAATGATCCCTACGAGCGACCGTGCGCGAAGTGGAATGGTTGTATTTTCCAGCTCTAGTTGATCGTAGTAAAACCCATCGAGTTGATCCCACAGGCCAGTGCCACCAAAGTTGTTAATAGCTGATGATATGGCGATAAAGTGCTCGAAGAATTTTGAGGCGAGATCCTCGTACTCACCGTCCTCTGTTGCAAGCTCTAGGGCCATCGAAAGCATCGTTGCGCAGTAGAAAGCCATCCACGCAGTCGCATCGGCTTGCTGTAGGCTACCGCCCTTGGGGAGGGGAGCGCTGCGGTCAAATACCCCGATATTATCAAGCCCCAAGAATCCACCGGCAAAGAGGTTGCGCCCGCTCGCATCTGTGCGGTTAATCCACCAGGTAAAATTGAGCAGAAGCTTGGTAAATGCGCGCTTAAGAAAGAGGGTGTCACGCTCGCCGTTTTGGGCCGTAATCTGGTAAACGCGCCAACAAGCCCAGGCATGAACCGGAGGATTAACGTTAGAGAATCCGAACTCGTAGGCCGGAATCTGACCGTTGGGATGCATGTACCACTCACGAAGGAACAAGAGTAGCTGACTCTTGGCGAAGTCGGGGTCGATCTTACAGAACGGAATCATGTGAAATGCAAGATCCCACGCTGCATACCACGGATATTCCCATTTGTCCGGCATCGATATGATGTCGCGATTGTAAAGATGCTCCCATTGGTGATTCCTGAGCTTCTTGCGGGATGCTGCTGGTGTTGGTTGCGTAGGATCCCCCTCTAGCCACTCACGAACTGAATAGTAGTAGAACTGTTTGGTCCACAGGAGTCCGGCGTATGATTGGGTTAGTATGGCACGTTGCTCAGAGTTAGCGGTTGTGGGCACAACAGAGTCGTAAAACTCACGACACTCCTCTTTACGGACTTCGAAAACCTGATCGAAATCCTTGATGAACTTATCCTTAGCTGGATCGGATGAACCGAGCAGACAGAAGCGTAGCTGTACTGAGCTGTGTGCCGGCACATTGAGAGAATAGAGTAAGCCAGCCTTAGTTCCGACTAGCTTGGGGTTAACGGCGGAGGTCTGTTTATCAATCAGATAGTTGTGAAATGCGTCTTTAACATAAGGCGTTTCGTTCTCGCCGCCAAATAGACGCGAGCGATTCGACTCGTTGTCAGTAAAGAGCGGAGTTGGTTTTGCGCCGTTGTGCGTCGGATCGGCGATGAAGACGACAGGATCTAACTGTGGATGTAACAGTGCAAAATGTCCTGATTTCAGCGCCGATACAGAGGGTTTCGCCGTGTAGCCCTCGCCGCTGCGACCCCAGCTCCACGTGTTGCGAAACCACACGGTGGGAATAACATGCAATGGAGCGGTTTTGTTGCTGCGATTGTGAGCCGTAAGTCGGATTAAGATATCATCAGGGCGGGTCTTGGCGTACTCGATTTCAATATCGAAGTATTCGTTGTCTTCAAAGATACCCGTGTCGGTGAGTTCGAATTCAGGAACGAGGCGACTACGCGAACGATTCTCCTGTACGAGCTGATCGTATGGGAATGCTCGTTGCGGATACTTATAGAGAGCGCGCATGTATGAATGCGTTGGAGTCGAGTCGAGGTAGTAGTAGCACTCCTTTACATCTTCGCCGTGGTTTCCCTCTGATCCAGCGAGTCCAAACAGCCGTTCTTTTAAGATCGGATCGCGCCCATTCCAAAAAGCGAATGAGAAACAGATCCGACATTGCCTATCGGTTATACCGAGTAGGCCATCTTCGCCCCAACGATATGTTCGGCTGCGGGCCTGGTCGTGTGTGAAGTAGCCCCAGGCCGAGCCATCAGCTGAGTAGTCCTCGCGCACGGTGCCCCATTGTCGCTCTGAGAGATAGGGGCCCCAGCGTTTCCAATTTTTAGAGCGCCGTGAGTCCTCTTTTAGGCGGCGTCGTTCTGCATCGGGAATCTTTTTAATCATGGGGTATGAGCATAGCCGCTAATTGGCGGTGCCGGGAGCACCTAAGATATAGGGCTTCGCAATTCTCCCGCTATCTACTGGAAAGGACTGGCATTCCTGATA
>JBBALZ010000103.1:9955-11585 GCA_040402735.1 Bdellovibrionota bacterium | reverse complement strand
CCCCTCTTTGGTACACCCCCCCCCTCTTTGGTACACCCTAGATTTTGGGTCCAGTGATTTCCATCTCTTAGAATCCTCCTGCTAACCTGTGACGCAACTCTTAGCGGATATTTCCGAACATATAATTATAGCTTATTGGACAGTTATAGCTTATGGGCCGTGATATACGCGTAGTGCGAGAGCAAACATTATATGAGATCGTTCCCCGTTCCCGGGAAGGATTGCCGCTGCCTCCAACTGAGACCACGAAACAGCTGCTTACTGGTATCCTCGGGCGTACTCAACGAGACGACAAAGTGACCCTGTGTAATTTTGTCGATATGAACAATCACACTCATCAACACGTAATACCGAACCAGGCGCACGATAAGGCAAAGTTCTACATGGAGTACCAGAAGAAGGTAACAGACACTGTGCGCAAGTTAACCAAGCGCAAGTCCTTAAATCTTTGGGAGAAGCGGCCGAGTGTGTTCTTTATGGCCGAGCTAGAGGATGCAATAAAACGAGTCATTTACATCTTCCTTAATCCTGCTAAAGCGGGACTTGTGGCGAGTATTGATGAGTATCCCGGGCTTAACACGTGGCATGCCTTTAAAACATGCGCCCCTTCAGTAGATGCCGAAGTAGTACTACAGGCGCACTGGACTCCTGTATCAGTTCTTGAGGTTTTACCGGACAATAATAAGCTTTCTCCTGCCAATGACCGAGAGCTGGCTAAGCGCTTAAGGGAAAATAAACGGACTAAAGAGTATAGTTTGGTGATTAAGCCCCTTGCTTGGCTAGCAGTTTACGGTGTTACTGAGCCTAAACAGATTGAAGTTATCAGGCAGAGGATTATAAAGGCGGTATACGAGCAAGAATCAGCGCTTGCCAAAGAGCGAATTGAAAAGTCTAAGCCAGTAATTGGTGCAGAGCGGTTAAAACAGCAACGGTATCTCAGCTCTCATACCCCTAAGAAGAAAGAGCGCCGTATATTTGTTATCTGTGGAAACGATATCCTTAGGCCTAAGATTATAGAGGCGCATAAAGATATCGCTACTCGGTATCGCCGATGCTATGAATTACTCAAGGATGGGCTGCCACATGAATGGCCCCCTGGAACCTTTATTCCCTGGGTACCTCCAAAGGTCTGTCGTCAGGCATACAAGGCAGGCATCTGCTAAAAATTATCACTCTGTAATCTGCCGGATCCTAGGACGGGGAGGCGAAGCTTTGCGAATTCTCCGGTAGTAACCTGTCAGGGCTTCCGTAAGGGGAGCGCTGTAGTCGGAAATATTGCGAGTTTCTGCCTCCAGATGGGGTGATTGACTAGTTATCGCTCTAAAATTTGCGATGGTTGTGGTGCTGGATTCGCAGCGATGGCTCGGAGTTGTTGGAGGATTATAATCTAGGGTGTACGAGAGAGTAGGATTATAATCTAGGGTGTACGAGAGAGTAGGGGGTGTACGAGAGAGTAGGGGGGTGTACGAGAGAGTAGGGGGATTATAATCTAGGGTGTACGAGAGAGTAGGTACGAGAGAGTAGGGGTACGAGAGAGTAGAGGTGTACGAGAGAGTAGGAGGTACGAGAGAGTAGGGTACGAGAGAGTAGGGTACGAGAGAGTAGGGTACGAGAGAGTAGGGTACGAGAG
>JBBALZ010000103.1:0-9855 GCA_040402735.1 Bdellovibrionota bacterium | reverse complement strand
AGTGGGATTATAATCTAGGGTGTACGAGAGAGTACGGGGATTATAATCTAGGGTGTACGAGAGAGTACGGATTATAATCTAGGGTGTACGAGAGAGTACACGAGAGAGTACGGTACGAGAGAGTACAAGTACGAGAGGGACCTCTGAGATATTACGCTTCGGTCCAGATAGCCCGGCCAAAGACGTAGGTGCAAACAGGAAGTCCAAGTACCAATCCCCAAACGCCAAATAATTTACCGCCAACAGTGAGGATGATAAGCACTAACACAGGATTGACTCGTAGCGTGTGGCCATAGATCTTCGGGTTCAAAATATAGGCCTCAATTAAATGGATTATCCAGATAAGAAGGGCTGCACCGAGCATTAGGCCTATCCCGCCCTTTTGAAAAGCTAACAGACAGATCGGGACCGAGCTCAGGAACACACCCGCGACAGGGATGAAGCTACAGAAAAATACCACTACCGAGAGAAATGCAACGCTGTCGGATATTCCAAGAACCTGAATGCCTATCGCAGTGAGCATAGTGTTCAGAGTAGCTATGTATAGCTGGGCCTCAAGAGCGCTGCCGAGCACTTTAGCAAAGTCCGAAATACTTCGACCCACTAGATTGTAGATAAATGCAACGCGGGACTCTTTAAGACGACGGACTCCGCGAGAGAGATCCGGTAGATCGAGAACAATAAGAAATGAAAAGAGGATCGAAAGCAGGAAGCTTGAACCGAGGGTAAGGCCGCGTTCGGTAACTGCTCTGAGCTTTTCCACGATCTCTTTCGTGGTCGCCTTGCCTTCGTCATCGCCAGCGATTCCAAAGAACCCTTCAAGCACCTGGGCAGAGGGGCTACGCTTAAGGTCCCAGCCAGAGGCAGATCCGTCCGAATTAATAGCTGGTGCCGGGATCATTTCGCCCCAAAATGGAGATCTCGCTCGAATCTCGTACAGCTTTGTATCGAATTCACGCAGAGCTTGCGGCAGCGACCGCACTAAAGCCGCTGCTTGGTCACGTACGTGAGGAGCAAGAAAGCTAATAACGCCCACCACAATCCCTAAGAACATGAGACCAACAAGCACAACGCGACCCGTGCGCCAGGCGATAAATCGCTCTAGGCGTTGAACGGCGTTTGCCTGTACCCAAGCGAATACGAATGTAAGGAATATGAGCAACGAAAACGCCCTGAGCGTCCAGAGTACTCCGAATAAGCCTAGCCACACCGCTAGCTTCATAAAAAAGCTTGCAGTTGGCGAGTAAGCGGATGATTGTGGAGCGTTCATAGGCCGGAGCCTCCGTGAGTTCAATCTACAACTGGCGCTTTAACCGGTAGCGTTATCGCTAGAGTGTATTGTGATTGCGTTGTTACTAGACGCTACCCTGAATCCAGCGCCGGCGAAAGGGCTAGCTGCTGACTTGTCCAGGTTACGCGGCTTTCATGTCATCTTCGTTGACGATATCCTCAATAACGGCCTTGTTCCCTGTGTAGTCTTCGTAGTAGCGCTGCAGCTTCTTACGTAACATAATTCTAGAACGATGTAGGCGGGATTTTACAGCGGGGATCGATAAGTCGAGTATCTGTCCGGTTTCTTGGTTGGATAGGCCATCGACATCTCTTAAGACAAACACAGCGCGATACTGGTCCGGTAGGCGATCGATAGCGCGCTGTAAAACCTCTTGGAGTTCTCGCGTAACTGCTACTCCGTATGAGTGGGTTATAGTGGCGTTGTCGCGTTCAATACAGTATTGCTTTACAGCAGGCGCAAGGTCTTCCATAGAGATCGTTTGATTCTGCTTCTTTTTGCGGAGCTTCATAAATGCAGCATTTACAACGATCCGATATAGCCAGCTTGAGAAGGCTGATTGCCCTCGGAATCCATCGATTTTGCGGTATACAGTGGTAAAGACATCCTGCATCACCTCTTCTGCATCCTCTTGATTGCGGGTGAATCTTAGCGACAGGTTCATAACCTTTGATTCATAACGGGAGATGATCTCCTCGAAAGCTGCTAGGTCACCAGTTTTGAATTTCTCAACTAGAGCTACATCCGAAATTTTTTGATTCTTCATGATTGCACCTTAAAAAACATTCACTACTTCAACGAGCCGTTTGTATCGTCGATGGTGAGCGTTTTCTCACAGGCGCAGTGGCGAGTTGTCACGGACAACCATCAAAGCTGTAAAAAGTTTGTACCAGATTGCCGCATTTTAGATGGAAAATCGGCTAACTAGCTGAAAGCAGGAGCATTGGTGATGCTAATTGCCAGATATCTCGGCGCTGTTTCCGGATACGGCAGCGGGCTGAATCCGCGGCGGTGACCAATTGTTCTCCGACAAAAATTAATAGCTCAAGTTTTCGCCATTTTTTGACGTTTCGTTCTGTACAGGGAAAGCAGTATCCTCGCAGGTTTGCCATGATGCTAGGGCAGGCTGCGCCCGTTTAAGGAGGGATAGGTATGCGATCAGGGGGTAACGTGCACGAAAGTAAAGTTCTCGTCATCGATGATATGTCTTCAACCCGTGCACTGCTTCGCGATATGCTTGTGAGTCTAGGCTTTAATAAGGTGTCGCTAGCGCGCAACGGAACCGATGCCCTGCAGAAGTTAGCGAGTGAGGGATTCGATCTGATTATCAGTGATCAAGTAATGGATGGAATGTCTGGTACTGAATTGCTCGAGGAGTTGCGTCGAAACGATCGTTATTCTGATGTAGCCTTCATAATGGTCAGCTCGGTGCGTGATGCCCCAGTAATTGATGAGGCGCTCAATCTAGGCGTAGACGATTACATCGCTAAGCCGATAAGTATCAGTCTCCTACAACGCAAAATAGAAGATGTATTTAGACGTCGAGCATCGACTTCCTTGGCTTAGTTCAATATTAGAGCCGCACTTGCGAGTCTCAAAAATGGCGCATCTTTCTTATGCGCCGATTTTTCTAATGAACCATTAACTCATGCCCGATTGAAGGTAAGGCCGAGTATATCTCGAACGAGGGAAGAGCGTTTGCGATCTCTTTAATAACCCTAGCCGCTTCGTGGACACTGTTAACGAATTTCAGGATCTCTTGCATGGTTACGGCTTGAGGCTCTCGTACCATTTTATCCTCAAGAGCAACCGCCAGGTTGGCCGCAGTCTGTGCTCCAGCATCCAGCAAGAGGCCCTTTAGTGCATGTACTAATCGTCGTAGCTTTGCTGGATCCTCATCTTTTAGCTTGGTTGCCTCTAAAATTAATAGCTGTTCTTGGTATGATTCCAAGAAGCTGGTGAGAATTAAGCCTGTGCGCCTGATAGAGTTACCGGAACGTTCATAGACCCCCTGAAGATCAAGCACCGTGGTCGAGGGTTCGTTTGGGTGGGAAACTATAGCGGAATTGAGCTCCCTAATCCGCTGAACAACAGTTTCTGTAAGCTGACATAGCTGTTCAATAATTTGGGGATCCGTCTGCTCATCTTCTTGTGATTGGCTTAACTGTTCTGATTGCGAGGTGATTTGCGATATTAATCGACTTAGTCGTTTCGGATTGATCGGTTTTGTAAGTATGTGGTCAATTCCGGAGGCTAACATTTTTGAGCATTCTTCTGGAAACGCGTAAGAGGTTACAGCGACTATCGGAAGCTTTTTGCTCGCATTCGATTGACGTTCTAGTTCTCTAAAATTCTGCGTAGCTGTTATGCCATCCATAACTGGCATCTGAATATCGGTGAGCACTAGATCAAATGGAAGTTGCTGCCGATCGAAATGCTCTGGCTTGAAAGCGATTCTTTCTAATAGCTGTTTACCATTCTCGACAACTTCCACGTTGTGGCCAGCGTCTTCTAGGAGATTTTTAAGAATTATTCGATTTGTTTTAGTGTCGTCAGCTATAAGTATATTTAGTTTCTGATCGGCCTTTTCCGCTGGCTCGTCTGTCTCACGGAGTGAGCTTTTAGGTGTTAATTTACCTTCACAGATTAAAAGTATATCGAGAGCGCTGGTAGGCTGCAGAGTAACAAAGCACTTATCGCTGCGAGCCAACAGATCAGATGAAGATATCTCTGCCGATGTTACTGAAAATACTATGCGCACGTTGTTTTTAGCCGCAGCGTGTATTAGCGGATTTAATTCATCCATAAGGATGTCTTTAGCCTTAATTACGTGAATTATATCAAAGTGGGAGCAGTTTGCTTGAAGGATCTCAAGTTGTTCAGGATTATCGAGAGAAAAGAGCGAAACGGTGCAGCCGAATGCACTTAAACCATGCGCTACAGTGGTCTGTCGAATATCCGGTGTAGCAAGTACTGCAACCTTATAAGTTTTTGTTGTTGTTACATCGGTATCTGTCGCCTCTGATGCGACTGCTAAAGGTAGATCAACAGAAAATGTAGATCCCTGATCCGGCTCTGATTCTACTGATATTGAGCCTCCAAGCTTCTCAGTAATCTGCTTTACTATAGCGAGGCCTAGACCTGCTCCGGCGTATAGACGAGCGGTCTTTTCATCAGCTGTTGTAAATGGATCAAAGATAGTGTTGAGCTTGTTCGATGAGATCCCAATTCCAGTATCCGTAACAGAGAATCGGAATCCGTGCTTTTTTAGATCGGAGCACTGATATGAGCTAACGCGCAGAGTTATATGGCCATGATCCGCGAATTTAAACGCATTCCCTAGGAGGTTAATCAGGACATTTCTGATGCGGGCAGCGTCGCCGATAACGACATTCGGCACATCGGGGGCTATGTCCCAGCACAATGCAAGACCAGGTTTCTCTTCAAAACGGGGGATCAGATGCTCAACAGTTAGACGAACTACTTCAATTAAATCAAATGGTGCCTCTTCGAATGAGAGGCTTCCATTCTGCATCTTTGAAAAATCCAGGATTTCGTTGATAGTCTCTAACAGTGCCAAAGCTGAATCCTGAGCCATTTGAATGTACTGGCGCTTGCCAGTTGCTGTTTCCTGTTTGAGAAGGATGCGTAACATTCCAGTAATACCATGAATTGGAGTTCTCAACTCGTGAGATACCTTGGCGATGAAGAGCGATTTGCCTTTGTTGGCATTTTCTACTTCGTAGCGCGCCGCAAGCATATCGAGATGATAATTCTCAGTGGTATCGAGCATCCGGTTGATAGTATCGATTACCTGGGCTACCTCACTTGTTGCAGTAAATGGCACACGAAGGCTTAGATTATTGGTTGCTGATATCGCACGCATTACAGTAGCTAACTGGCGTATCGGCTTTCGTATCATTTTATCGATTAGAGGCAGTGTTATCGCCACAAATAATGTGCCAATAAATGCGATAATGCCCGTCACGACCACGGCCATTTTACCTGGACAAGCAGGGTTGGCTAATCCGAGAGATGCAATCAGTAGGAAAGTTAGACCAGCGGATAAAAAACAGATAAGAGAAGTGCTTGCTATAAGTATGACAGCAAATTTGTTTTTCAATTTCATGATTGCCTAGATTAGACTTGTCTAGGGATATAAACCTTCCCTTACCTAACAGAAGTGATATCGGCGTGCTATGTGGGCTTCTAAAGCGCTAAATACGCATAGCCGCCAGATTTATCCAGCGGCCCCAGGGTTGTCCCAGAGTAAGTAGGTGTAACCACCCAGACTTTCCTTGTATCGTTGCATAAGCTTTGCGGAATCCTCTGAGCTCATTGTTCCAGCACGAACCGCCTTGTCAATTAAACTGTTTAATCCTGAGATCAGATCATCTCCACTATATTGAACATAACCCAGAACTTCCTTTATCGTATCCCCTTCGACGATTGAGGTTATTCGAGCTCGCCCTGTCTCATCCACATCGACGTGAACAGCATTAGTATCTCCAAATAAGTTGTGGAGATTACCCAGACATTCTTGGTAGGCGCCAACGAGGAATATTCCCACGTAGTAGGGTTGATCGCTACGATAAGGGTGTAAGTCGATGTGACGTTGTACCCCCTGTAGGTCAATAAATTTATCAATCTTGCCATCGCTGTCACAGGTTAAATCAGCAATAACCGCTTTTCTAGTTGGCTCGGTGTTTAGCCGATGGATCGGCATAATAGGAAACAGTTGCTCAATAGCCCAGTGGTCGAGGATCGACTGAAACACCGAAAAATTGCAGAAGTATGTATCCTTGAGCATACCATCGAGTATCTGAAAATCCTCGGGAACGTGCTTCAATTGCGCTTTGAGCGCTCTAATGCGTGTAAAGAGAAAACGCAGGGTTCGCTCGGCATAAGCGCGTTCCTGTAAGCTTATATTTCCTTGGATGAATAGTTGTAAAAACTCATCTCGCAGCCCAATGGCATCGTTGAAAACCTCGTGGCAGTTTTTGAGATTTAGGTCACGGTAAAGTGTCTGAAGCTCCTGTAGCTTTTCATCTTTAGAAGGTGCAGGCTCAAGCTCTGGCGGGGGGGCGGGAATCTCTGCCACATCCATCACCTCGGTGACAAGCACTGCATGATGAGCCACTAATGCCCTACCTGATTCGCTGATGATATTTGGATGCCTAACACGGGCTTCTGAGCAGGCAGAGGCGATCTCCCATACGACATCCCGAGCATATTGTTCGGTTGTATAGTTCATCGATGATTCAAAATTTGTTCGGCTACCATCATAGTCGACTCCAAGACCACCACCGACATCGATAAATTCGATTGCTGGGCATAGCTTGGCCAACTCAGTGTAAACCCGAGACGCCTCTTTCATGATTTTTTTGATCGCCGTGATCGAAGTTATCTGACTACCCATGTGAAAATGGAGGAGTTTTATGCAATGCTCCATTCCGCGAGCTTTGAGTTGTTTTACTGCCTCCAATATCTCATAGAGCGCTAGACCAAACTTCGCGTTTTCACCCGCTGAGCCAGCCCACCGACCAGCACCACGATTGGATGGATTCATCCTAAGTCCAATTTCAGGAACCACCCCGACAGCTTCGCTTGCGCGGAGAATGGTCTCGAGTTCATAGAACTGCTCAACGGTAATGATTGGGCGCATACCGAGCTTAGTAGCCATAAGAGCCAGCTCAATAAATTGGTAGTCCTTGTAGCCGTTGCATAAAAGCAAGCCCTTGGGCAGATCGTGGACTGATAGCACGGCCAAAAGCTCAGGCTTGCTTCCCACTTCTAGTCCGATAGCTTGTCCATTGGCAGCTCGTTTAACGCTCTCAACGACCTGACGTTGCTGGTTGACCTTTACGGGATAGGTAAGGGTATAACTACCTTGATAATCGAATTCGCGGATCGCCTGTTCAAACGCTCCGTAGATGGACTGAGCGCGCTGTTTGATGATCCCATCAAAGCGTATTAAGTGAGGGGGTTTTACGCCGCGTCTAACGAGTTCCTCAACGATCTTGCACAGATCAACTGGTGGTTTTGATTGATCGGGATAAACCTCAATATTACCACTATTGTTAATCTTAAAATATCCAGCTCCCCAACCGTCAATGCGGTACTGCTCTGCGCTTTTGGTGGTATCCCAGCTGGCCATTAGCGATCCGCCTCCGTGATTTTACCGTATTGAGATGGCCTACGACTTTCAAAGAAGCGCCAACTATCTCTGGTATACTTTGAATGTCCCAGATCGACCTCAGCACGGACTAGGCAGCTGGTCTCTGAGCCACGAGCAAGCACCTGGCCGAAAGCATTCGCGATGAATGATCCTCCCCAAAAATCCGAGTTGCCCTCAGAGCCTACTCTATTTACAGCGCAGACAACAACGTTGTTGGCTATAGCATGGCCGCGTTGAACGGTTTCCCAGGCATCCTGCCAGTTGCCCTCTATCGGATTAAACTCTCGAACTCTGGCGATCGCCGTTGGATAAAAGATAATCTCGGCACCCGCTAGTGCTAGAGACCGAGCAGCCTCCGGAAACCATTGGTCATAACATATGAGCACGCCAACTCGCACGAAGCCGAGATCAAATACCTTGAATCCTATATCTCCAGGAGCAAAGTAGTTCTGCTCATAAAACGCAGGATCGTGGGGTATGTGCGTCTTTCGATATGTGCCGCAGAGATCCCCATCCTTATTGATAATCATCGATGTATTGAAGAGTTTGCCCTCTGGGGTGCGCTCGTAAATTGAGCCACCGACGACGGCGATGGCAAGCTTCTTTGCCTCTGCCGTTAATGCCTTAAGCACCGGTCCATCCAGAGGTTCGGAGTAATCTTGGCGACTTTGTTCGTGGATACAAAAATATGGCGACCGGAACAGTTCAGGGAGGCAGACTATGTCAGCCTTCTGTTCGGACGCCGCTCTGATGCCTAATAGCGCGCGTTCTAGAT
This sequence comes from Bdellovibrionota bacterium, assembly GCA_040402735.1. Lineage (GTDB taxonomy): Bacteria > Bdellovibrionota_C > UBA2361 > UBA2361 > OMII01 > OMII01. The sequence goes on along the minus strand of JBBALZ010000103.1, from coordinate 1,611 downwards.
TCTCCTTGGGGTCAGGAGTCATGGCGAATTGGTGCAGGGCGATTGAAACAAGGCGTGGGGACCAGGGGATTGTATTCACTTGGCTTTTTTCCTCTTAAAAGTATTCCCGAACAAAGATGCTCCGAAGATAAAAGCTAACGGATAGAGTGGTATCAGGTAGCGCGGGAATTTAACCTGAAAGTAACCAGTTGCCGCAAAGAAGACCACCAGAAATATTAATGGGATTACCTCAGATGAGATCGGATTACTTAGAAATTCGCGCCTTAGTACCTTGTCGAGTGACTCCAAAACAACCCTTACGAAGGCCAGCGCAATGCCGATACTTGAGATGATAAAGAGCGGCCAACCCATGGTGTACAGAAACATCTGTTTGAGGTGGTACAGATATGGAATTGTGTGTTCGTACTGTATTGTGTAGGGAGGACGCCAGTAGCCGCGCACCATGTTTGTTTGTTCACGGGTGTGTTGTTGGAATGTTTGGAAGTCGAGAACTGCATAAGGTTCCGCTACGACAAATACCAGCACCCCCAGACTAAGCGCGGCCAGGAGGTGCGACAAAGGTTGCGAGATCTTTCTGATCAGGTAGCTGGCGAGCGCAAGAAAGGGAACGGATAGGGGGAGGATGCACGCAGTCTCAACTACTCGGTAACCGAGTACCCGTGGATAGCCCTTCCAGTAGATAAGTTTCAGGGCCAAAACCATTATTATTATATTAGCTACGATAATTCCTAGGGCTTTAAGTGGACGCTCCCAATTTTTGAAGGCTAGCCAGTCACGAGCTACTGAGATCGCCACGACGAATACTAACGGTATGAAAAGAAACGCCGAACTGATCTTGGTGGCCGTTGCTAATCCCGCACATGCTCCAAACAGCAGATGAGCTCTAAGTCCTCCGTGCTCGTGTGCTCGCACAAGCGCAATTAAGGAGATAAGCGAGAGGGTCGTTAGGGTAATATCGCTGGTGAAGAAGCGAGATAGTTGGAGGTGAAACACGTTTAGGGCCAGGAATAATGCAGCAAGAAGCCCTACCGCGGACCTGCGATACAACAGTATGGCAAGGTAGTACGAGAGCCCGATCGCTAAAGTGCCCATCAGAATGCAGAAGATCCGACCAGCTACGAAAAGCCCATCATAGGTTACCGCTTGGGGCCAGAACGGTTTTAGCATCTGGGCAAATCCCCACGCTGCATAGAAGGAGAAGCTGCCGTATGCAAATGATTTGGGGTTCATTCGATGTGCAGGTAGCTGTGTTGTTACTTGCACCATGTGGCGCTCATCGGGATGCGTACCTAGGGCGTGGTGTAGCCCTGTCCATCTTAGACTTAGACCTAGAGCGATTATGCTAAAGAGAATGATGATGTCCCACCTTAATGAGAAGGCCCAACGAATATTTGGCTTATTGTGACAGGATAATGCTGTTGACATGGCTCAAAGGTACTCGGTTCATGGTGGCGCGACAACCAGGTTTTTCATCCGGTGCTATCTAAAAATCGTAACTACTCACCGGCTTTTAAGATCGTCGCTGCAATTTCGTCGCTAAATGAGGTGATTTTGGAGGGTCTTTTTTCTTGCCACCCCCTAGTCGGGGGTGCCTTTTTTTGGTGAGTAGTT
>JBBALZ010000102.1:0-11651 GCA_040402735.1 Bdellovibrionota bacterium | reverse complement strand
AATCCTAAATTCGGCAGTTGCGGGTCTGAAAATGGCGCATCTACTCAAAATCACTGTGGCTTTTGAATTTTCGGTGCTCACCCTGACGGTGCCAGGGTTTAAGCTTCCGCAAATATCAAAATCCTTTGTGCTTTCGAGCATCTGCACCATTTTCATCCTCCTTAACTGCCGAATTTAGGTTTAATAGGTTTAACGGTATTTAGCCGCGCATTTTTATCCCTATCAGGAATGCCAGTCCTTTCCAGTAGATAACGGGAGAATTGCGATGCCCTACATTCGATTTAGGGCCACCTCAGCTCGTGCCCCCTCCAGCTCGTGCCCCTTCCAGCTCGTGCCCTTCCAGCTCGTGCACGGTAGAACAAACCTCTTATTCGGAGCTCTTGATGCGCCAAGAGGTGCGTCTGAGAATAAAGCTCTGCGGTATCTGGTAAAAAGGCTCAGAATTTAAAGGATAGTTGTTATGTGGATCCTTAAAATAATCAAGTACACAGTTGCGGCGGACCAGAAGGCGGAGGCCCAACAACTCTTTCAAGAATTCACGCCTGTAGTCGCTCTCTTGTTCTTCAGGTGGAGCAGCGAAGATCTTAGCCCGCTCACAGCAGCGTTTACATGACCACTTAAGTCGGGTGTGCCTTTTTTGGGTGAGTAGTAACTCACTCTGAATAGTAACGATTATTGTGTATCACAAGCGCTAGGAGGATCGCAGCTGGATACCAACCTGTTCTATAGTCAGCTACCCCAGACAGGATCTGTGTTATCAGAGCCAATCGAGCTACTACAATTATGCTCGAGGAGGCGATAAGCGAACGCGTGTGAGGTGCAGAAGATAGACGTATCAGTATAGAGATCTCTGCGATTAAAAGAATCGGAAAATCTAAGCACCAAAGATATGGACTCGAGCATACAGATAGTGTCGAAAAGAGCGGCAGGTGGCGTAACTTATCAAATGAACGTCCGCGCCTTAGTAGATACCAGATTGCGTATGTACTAGCTGCAATCGGCCCAACGATAAGAGGCCAAGAGGGGACAGGTGCCCCCGGTTTCTGCACTAAGAGTCTAAGATAACTAACCGGAGTGGCACCTAGCCATGTACGTGCACTATGTATCCCCGTGCGCCAAGCTAAAATAGAGCCGGGAGAGTTAGTTTCAATTATAAACGTTAAAATCAGCGCCAAAAGCATAGCGACCAAGCACACTAAGAGTCTCCGCGATCTTAGGCAGTCCACCAAGAACCCAAGCCAGTACACATATCCAACGTGCGGTTTTATTGCGGCAATTGTTAGAGTAATCGGAAGGGGCGATATAACTTTTAAAGATGTAGTGGCGGCAAAAACCATAGTCCAGGCGCATAAAATAGCGAACTGGCCGTAGGCTAAGCAAGCAAGCGTACCGGGGGAGAGAAGTATAAGTACAATCCGTAGCGGGCTGTTTGGCTGGCTAGTATCTTCCCACCTCTCTTTCAGTCTCTTTGAGAGAGACATGAGCATTATAAGGTTCAGTATAAACCATAAAAGCGCTGAAGCATTGAGCGACCACGCCATAATTGGAACTAGTAGAGGCAGGATAAAAGGGAGGAGATAGTTTGGGCCTGTAAGGGTGCAGCCCAGAGATTCCGCGCGCGCTTTCATCACCTCGAAATCGTAGGGATTGGCCCCATCAAGCCAGGCGTTAACCAATATCCAATAGGTAGAGAAATCATTTTTAAATAATCCGCGGCACGACCTTTGCCACTGTTTGAACCATTGTTCGAACCACTGTTCGAGCCACTGTTCGATCCACTGTTCGATCCACTGTTCGATTGGAGCTACATGACTAAGGAGCGTAGCTGTTATAACCAACCCAATTACTATTAATGCTAGGATCGCACAGCGCTTCAATTGTCAGCCCCTATCTAGCTCTATTTGAACCAGCTAACTGGTAGCGTGTGGCGAGGTGCCACTGCAGAGTAATAAAATAGCTGGGATGGAGGTTTAAGCCAACGGCGTTTCAAGGATGGGAAGACCGATCGCTTTTCTATAAATAGCTGAACTCTACTAGCTGTCTGAAGATCTGTCGATGATCCTAAATTCAGCAGTTGCGGGTCTTAAAAATGGCGCAGCTACTCAAAATCACTGTAGGCTTTTGAATTTGCGGTGCTCGCCCTGACGGTGCCAGGGGTTACGCTTTCGCATTTCGTAACTACTCACCAAAAAAAGGCACCCCCGACTAGGGGGTGGCAAGAAAGAAGATCCTCCAAAATCACCTTATTTAGCGACGAAATTGCAGCGACGATCTTAAAATCAGGTGAGTAGTTACGATTTTGAGATCAACGCAATAGCGATCCAGGTACCTGCGTAGATTCGTAAAAGCCACTAGAGTGCCCTATTTTACCCTTTCCTCTACGTGCATCCGGACCTTATCTCTCTGGTCTGTAAGTAATCACACTCCACCTTCATCCAGCAACCTTAACTGATTTAGCGGCTTTATCGTTGTTTGATGCCCAAGCGTATCGGATGTGACTTATCAGAGAGGTTTAACGCTTACTGGGAATTTCAGGTAAACGTTCGTATAACTCACTTGTATCAGCTAACTGCGTAAATGAAAAATGCCGATTAGTACAATCAAACCTAAGCTTGGCAATTAACTTACCGCTGCTGTCTTTAACAAGCAAACGATCTCCTTCATTGACATCAATAGGTTTCGAATTAAGCGTAATAGGCCTGCCAAGTACAAATTGACCAAGTAGGCGCGTTTTATCATAGATGTACTTAAAAAAAGAATTTCTTCTACAAAATTCCAAACTAATTCCATTAGGCTCCAGTGACTTAATTTGCCAATGGCCACCTCTAGCTTTATCTGGAGGGGTTGCTTCGATTAGGTAGATCGCTCTCGTATCGGTACTTATAACTTGTTCTGGAACAACTAACTCACACCTATTATTATTTAGCTTGATACTAAAAGTTTGTTCTTTTCTACTGGGCAAAGTAGCCGTTTTACTCTCGTCTTCACCCGTGGCTAAGCCTGCAGTTGTGACTGGCTGCGCATGCGGGGCTGTACCTGAAGTCGAGCCTGGCCTAGAGCCATTATACTGCGCTGTTTTTTCCATCTTACTTGTATCCTCTGGTGACTAATTCAATCAGCCTAGCGCAATTCACTCTCTCCACCGCACTATCCCACAACCCAAACCACCATCTTCACTATTCCATACTCCATATTTTGGACGCAAAATCGGATCTTACACAAATAAAAATAGAATAGGGGAAATAACTACTCTTTACGATCTAGTAACTTAGCGCGCAGATTCAACTTATAACTACCCGCTTTCGTTGCGTATTAATCTTTGCACTTTGGCAAACGTAATCATGCACGCCCTGTTATCGCCTTTTTTAAGTAGTTTCGACGTGATGAGCAGGGTTGGTGTCAGATGGGCAGTAAGGAAGGAGATTTTCCGATCTTCCGCAGAAACAGTTAATAAATCTAAGTGAGTGCGGGTCCAAACCTAATCCCAAGCGTGCCGCACATTCGCTGGAAGTTTCATTGCGAGCCGTTCTCCGGTATCAATCGCTGTGCGGGGCGGGTCTCTCAAAGGATAAAATGCCAACTTGGCAGTGCCCAGTACAGAGAGCACCTTTATCGTTCTTACTATGCTCCCGAAGCGCTCGTATACTGCATCCATCAGAGAGGTTAGGGAGCCGGGCGAGTCAACTTCAACTTTAAGCTCAAAGTCCCAACTCCCGAGGCACTCCATCACCGCAAAGACATTTGGATTCTGTGCAGCAAAGGTGAACAACTCATCTCTAAGACCAGCACTCACCTTCGAGAAGAATAGTAACAAGCGATATGGATACATCCCAAGCTTAGTTGAGTCTATTCCAGTCGCCATGCCAGGTAGGACCCCTTGGTCTCTCAGGCCAGCGATTCGATTTTGCACAGTGGTATGAGAGACCCCAAGAAATCTGCCGATATCTCTATTCGATGACGCGGGCATATTTGTGAGGACGCGAAGCAATAAGTGGTCGAGCGAGTCAATTGATATTTGAGTGCCGGTATCGCCGTATTTGAGCGTCTCTTGTGTATGCAACCTCCGTGAAAGATAGCGCCGCCGAAACAGAGTGCACTGCGTCCGAACAGATAGCTGCTTCTCATAGAAAACATCACCGAACCTCTCGGAGAGAGAGGTCAAAAATCGCATCGTTTCACCACTACTGTGAGCGCACACCCCAATGCCATACTGTAGGTCGCCTCCCAAGTATAACACCCACGACACCAAGGGAGAGTCCACTAAGTATTTAACGATCCTTCGACGTAGCTCTATTCCACCACTTAATGAGAAAAAAAGTCCGTACTGCTCCAACCCAAGCGGGTAAACATTAACGAAGGGAAATGGAGCTATTATTCCGCGATCTCTCAAGCGCGACAGCGCGTACTGAGCAACATGCACTGGCACCCCTACTCTCTCAGCGAGGTCCTTCACTGAGATATCAGCCCGAAGCTGAATCTCACTTAGTATGTCGTAATCTACCTCTTTGAGTCTCACTATCGAACTTCTGGCTTACATCGCGTTTTATCTAACTGGCTTGAGCTTTTGACTTTAGGCCACCAATATATTCGCTATTTGGTGTGTAAACAACACGGATAGCGACCAAACCAAGACGTATTTGAGAGATTCTTTGTAGTTTGCAAGTTTCAAAAACTAAATAGAGCAAATTCTATAAATGTAAATAGATAGTAGGAAGTTTAGAGGAGAATTAAAGTATGAGCCAAGCAACACCGAGCCCCACACAGAAGATTATAGCAGAGATAAACCTTGCAAAGTTAGCGCCAGGCTTAACTCTTGACTGTCCCGAGATGGCAAGTTTTCATCAGTTAAGGCTTCAGATTCAAGCAGAGCTAGAGAGTATGCCTGGCTACATATGGTCTATTGACCAGGAATCAGGCGAGTATGCACAGCATCCAGAGGATCCTCGTGTGCTGATTAACATGAGCACATGGCGCGATCGTGGTGCTTTAGCCAAATTTATGAGGCTTCCAGCTCACCGAGAGGCGATGAGGCGCGCCGCTGAATGGTTCGTGCCTATGGAGGCGCCCACTTTAGCAATATGGGAGGTTGATGAGGGGCATCAACCTACGGTAACGGAAGGCTTAGAGCGGCTAAAGCTTACAAAGGCTATCTCGTCGACCGATATGGCGCGAGCGCGCAACCCAGAGATCTTCACCGAGTGAACTGCAAGCGGTCGCATAGGTCGGGTTCGTCAGTCGATCGATGTGGCCAATACAATTCTCTTCCTTGTGTCAGACGCATCAAACTACATGACTAGCCAGAGGCTCGGTGTTGATGGTGATAACTATCGGCTTTGATAGTTGCGGGTCTAAGAGTTGCTCGGAAAATTTAGGATTTCCTGAATGCCGACTGACCAATGCAGACACTCTATACCATGAATAACTTTGCTATGGGGATCGAGTGAAAGACAGTAAGCTTTGGCATTTGGAAAATCCGGTAGGAATCTTCTAAGGCCTACCAAGTCGTCTTCACGAATGACATTGGCAGATTTAATCTCTAGTAGCGCGGTTGGATAGCCAGGTCTTTCAACAATTAAATCAATTTCCGCGTCGTCTTTAGTGCGTAAATAGCTAAATGAGTAATCGTTGCGCAAATAGGACGACAGGCGAAAGAACTCACAAATTACTAAGTGCTCAAATGCCTTGCCAAAGGCATATGTTGATGGGGCGAGCCGGACGTCTAGTGTCTTAGAGAGCGCCCGCTGAATTCCTGTATCGAAAAGATAAAATTTGGGGTTTTCTCTCTGTCGTTTTCGAATTGAGGTGTGATACGGCTCAAGCAGATTGCCGATCAAGGTATCCTCAAGAATCTGAAAATAACTTCTTACCGTCACGTCTGAAGTTGCAACGTCTCGTGCGATGTTCGCATAGTTGATGATCATTCCATTTGTTTGAGCTGCGACTGCAAGAAATCTGCGGAATGGTTCAAGGTTGCGTACAGTCTGCTCTATTTGGATCTCCTCACGTATGTATGTGTGAGTATAGCTTTGTAGGAATATTTTCTTCTCCTCGACTGTGTCTATATCAAGAAGCTTCGGGAGGGTGCCCCATTCCAGTGCATCTTGTAGGTCAAATCGATTGCTAAGCTCCATGAATGTGAAAGGAAACAGATTATAGGTGTACGCTCTACCTGCTAATAAATTTGCCCCGCCTCGTTTCAGCTTTCTCGCACTCGAACCTGTAAGAGCAAATTTGAGCTGGCTCTTTTCTATGTACTGGTGAACTACATCGAGTAGAGGGGGAACTTTCTGAACTTCATCAATTACGACCCATCGCGGCGTATCCTTGATTTTGTTAAGGCGGGCACCTAATTCACCTGGATTAAGTGAAAGAGTTTCAAATTGGCTGGGATCTAACAAATCAATAAACAAGCCAATATCATCATCGTCGAATAGCTCTCCAACAAGCCTAGTTTTACCAACGCCGCGAGCCCCAAATAGAAAAAAGCTGTTATTTTTTAGTATCTTAATGAGTCTCTTAACCATGCTTTGAAATTGTACGCCGATTCCAAAGTGTGGTCAATTAGCTTTTAGGGTAGCTTTGTTGAGCCTCCCGCCGCCCCAAGGCGCTGAGCTACTACCACTGCTGCCGCCGTTTTCTCTGAGTGCGTGACGCTCGCCATTAAAGAAACATCTGGCGGCAGAGCTGCGCGTCCGATGAGAACTACCGCAGGGCCCCGATCTGGTTGATCGAGCACTTCGACATCGCGGGTCGTAATCGTAACGAGAGCCGCAAGTGCTTTGACGCACGACTCCTTCAAGCACCAGCGCCCTGCGTAGTGTTGGGCAGGATAGGGGTTCTCGGAGCAGAAGTTGTGTTCAGATTGCGTAAACAGAGGATAGCGTGGATCGGTAAGTGTAGCGGCTGTTAATCCTTCCCAGCGCGAGATCTCTTCGCAGTCGATTCCGAGCCCAACGATCATGATGGTTGCTACGCTCCTAGACGATACACCGTACGGTTCTTGAGAACTCATTTAAAAGATTCATCCCATCCCAGATCGGCTCAAATTGAAGCGCCTGTCCGACCGGGACTACCCGATCAAAGCCTCGGCCTTGGATCGCTTTAAGAGCAGCCTTAATCTCGCCCGCATCAAATCCCGCATGCGTCAGGGTCTGATCGCTACTAGCTGCCATCTCTCCAAGCTCTTCTAATGAACGAACGTACACAACTGCGAAGAATCCACCGCCGCAGGTATGCATGCGAATATCGCTGTTGTAGGAACAGGCTATACTCATAAGCTCCGGAGAGGTTCGATTGAGTGTGGAGGTTTTGCTCTTAGTAGCGATGAGTGCCGCAGCGCCGAGCTTCTCCATGACCTGTGATGGATCAGTTGTATAGCCACAGGCGCGCACGACATCGTCCAGCTCTGAAAAAAACTGAGAGTGAGCAGACTCACATAGCGCTTGGTCACCCACAAATACAACGATCTGCGGAGATGAGCACGCTAGTTGGTCAAAGAGGTAGGCATCGTTAAAGAACCTTCCTGCCAGCTCGCTTTGATCCTGTTTTGAAAGCGAGTTAATAAACGATGCTTTTATCACAGACCACGAGAAGCGATTCGGAAACACCACATCACGCAGCCCAGCAGGTGACTCAAGCGCCCGAATGCTCTTTACGGTTTCGTCACCACCCCAGATCACCCGAACATTCGAGAGCTTTGAGAGATCTTGCGTGATGGCGTTCTGCGCCTCATACGTTACTCCAACTTGGCCACAAGCTATCTCCGGAGCCGTGGCCAGAGCGTCACGCATACAGCTACAGAGAAGATCGATAACCTCAGATGGTCGTGACGGAATCCGCACGATATTCGCGTTTCCGCACAACATTGAGATTACCCAAGAGTATACAAACATCACCTCTACATTTGCCGGAGCGATATGGAATACTCGACCACGAGGCATCGGCAGGCAGTTTGCGGGAAACGACGCGAGCCACTCCTGGCGCAGTTTCTTAAGCGAGGACGCGCGCAAGAAAAAAGCCAGCGAGGAGACATCAGGAATCTCAGTCGCGAGAGGGCTATCAAAAAGCATCTTCGAAATGCGATCGCTCAGGGCTATGAGCTCATCTGCAAAGGGGGCGGAGGTGGTGCTCGGTGATTCGACTATCGTTTTGCTGAACGTTTCGAGGTCGGTATCTTGGAGATGTGGGAATACTTGCTTCATAGCTATATGTGTAGGTTAGCCAACGTTTGCTGTGTCACTGCAGCCCCGAAGTTCAGCTCGTGAGAGGCGCCCCTTTACCGAGAAATACGTTCCGCGCCAACCACACGCGCAGTTGTCACGGCCTTGAATCACGCCGATATCCTCGGTGAGAATCGAGTGGCCTGGATAGCTCGTCGGAAGTAGGCTGAGAACCTGGATAAGCCCCTCTTGATGGGGTGGTAGCTCTTCATGAGTACGAAAATCTCGGGTAATAACGGTCGCAAAATTTGGTGTGTGTAGGAATCCATGCGAGCACTCAAGGTAGATGCTGCCAACTTGCTCCACCATTCCGTAGTAGTCATGCACGTGGGCATCTCCCAGCAACTGCTGCGCGCGTGATACGAATTGTTCGCGGGATACCGCCGATTGTACAAGCTTCTTCCAGCCACCTCCGTGTACAAGTATACACGGTGCTGAGCGCGGCTTGAGCGAGCTATTGCTGAGACAGTTTAGAAAACGGTGCCACACGATCGCCGTAAAGCCGAAAATAAATATCGGTTGGTCGTGGTAGGTGTTAAGCCAGGTAACGACCGCGTCTTCTCTCAGTGTTTCCTGAGAATCAAGAGCGAAGATGTGCTCTCGGCCGAAGTTCATCATTCCGATAACCCCTGCCGCTCGGGCGGAGTGTTCCCCTGATGAGCTTGCAACTGCCTCAGAGTCTACAATTTACATCGGTACTCTCTTAACACCGAGAATGGAGGTCGTAATGTGCTTGAGAGCAAGCGCTTGTGCCCTCGCAGTATCGCGATCGAGCACGATTCGGCTGGGTGTGCTCGTAGTGGTACCACTCGATCGTAGCACTTTGAATATCTCGCTGGGCGGAACGCTTGCTAGCTCAAGCCGCTTAAAGAGTGAGACAGGAACATACGGCAGATCAGATAGCTGTGGTATCTGCTCCTTCTTGGGAAAGAGTGCGGAAACGATACGAGCATACTCCGGGCAGCGCTCTCGGTGTGCGGTCGTTAGCTCAGAGAGCCCCATACAGAGCGCTGCATCTCGCTGCTCTGTCGCTAGCGAGTACGGGGGGAGTGCAAGGAGCTGTTGGAGCGTGTCACTCATAGCGTTGCAAGGGTCTGGTAATCGCATTTGCCGTTAGCGAGCCTCGGTATCTCTTGTATCGGCCGGAACGCGATGTAATCTGATGAGTATACGGTACGCCGACAAGCGATGTGCCGCTGTTGCGGTTAAATGCCTGCCAGAACTCGCGTGTCACTATTGGGTCCTGGGTTAGCACTATGCTCGCCCCAGAGACCAGGTGCGAGTGCAGCACAGAGAGTCCATACGAGTACGCTAACGGCAGCATCGTGATAGCTCGGTCACTTGGGGTTAACCCGAGGTACGTTGCTATTGAGCGGGCGTTGGCGAGAATGTTTGTGTGCGAGAGCCTGACAAACTTGCACGACCCAGTTGTGCCAGATGTGCTCAGTAATATAGCCAGGTCGGGGTGTAGCTCTGTTGCTGTATCCGTGCGGCGGCGAGCAAAGGAAAGCGCAAGGCCGCTCTGTTGTATCTCATAGTCGCCAAGAGGTATGGAGTCGAACCCCGCCAGGATATCCGGTTTGTAGCGCTCGATTGCATCGCTCAGAATCGCTGGGTCGCTATCCTGGTTGCTGAGGTAGATGGCATATCCCAGATCGAGGAGTGTCAGGTAGGTGAGCACTGAGTCGATCGTATTCGCTGCGACGAGAAACGCGAGCCTTTTTCTATCGGCTGCAAAGCTCTGCGAGTAGTTGGTGATACTTTGAAGCACATCACCGTAGGTCTGCGCTGTCCCGGTTGCGCCATCAATAAGGCAAGGAGCAGCCGGGTCGGCGCGCTCAAGGACGGAGCGAATCATACCTAGGCCGGACATCGGAACAGAATCCCCGGTTATGCCGCATTCCACATATCGTTTGCTATCGGTCATTTTTGTAGCATACCAAGGTCTGCGGTCTGCGGTCTGCGGTCTGTGGGCTAGTGCAGTGTTGCAGAGAGAGGAGAGGCCAAATAACGCGTTCCCGATGCTTTGCTATCGATAGGCGGGAATCGGCATGATTATGTCACGGACTCCCACCTGACTATCTTGATTCCTTCAGACTTCATCTCGTAGGATTTAGGGCCCAGACAGAGCAGGCGCGCATGTGGGGCCTTGTCTTTTAGCGCCGTAAGGATCATGAATTGGCGGGCATCAAAGCACTCCTCCGGAAGTATCTTGATCGCAGTAAGATTTTTTCCGTCGACCTCGATTATATCTATTAGGGATCCTTTGGAGTTTCTGTAGTAGTAATACTGCCTACTCGTTTCGGCGTATGCATTTTTGGCTAGGAGCTCATTGATAGCGAAGGTGCGCAATAATTTATCCAGGTTTGCGTTGTATATTCCGAGTAATCCCACATCGCAGAGGAGATAAATCGGCTTTCCGGTGCCTAGCGGATGTGGCGGGATCTTTGTAATAACAAAGAGAGTTTCGAGTATTTCTAAGTGCCGCGCGACAGTTCTAGCGTTTCTGCCGGTATAGTTCGCAAGATTGGCTAGGTCTGGATGCTCAAGCTTGGCGATCCCTTCAATAATAGTACGAGCCAGAGATGAATCCGCTTTAATGCGTGGGAATGTGTGAACATCGCGTTCAACAGTCAGATCAATCCAATCTCGTAACAGGCTCGTACGGTAGCTTTTATTATTTGCCGTGAAGATGCCTGGGAATCCCCCGCGCTCAAGGTATCGCAGCAGATCGGCGCGAGGTATCTTGGTGTCGAAGTTTATGCTGGACTTGGTGTTTGTGCGATGAAATGGTTGGTGTCTTGATTCAGCGAGAGTGAAGGGATAGAGGCGTATTCGGGAGAGCCGTCCCGTCAGAGATTCGCGAATCATCGCTAGCTGTGAGAACTCTGTTGAGCCAAGGATAACAAATTGCCCCGGCCTGCGGCGCTCATCTACTGCTAGTTTAAGCGCATCGAATATATCTGGAACCTTCTGAGCCTCGTCGATAATTAACGGATCGGCATCGGAGTATTGGGCTAGATAGCTGTCGGGGTTCTTGGCCGCGAAGCTTCGCTCGCTTGCGCTGTCAAATGTTTGGTAAACGGCGCGCGTGCGTTCTCCTGCCAGAAGCTTCTTGGCCAAGAAGCTCTTTCCACACTGCCTCGGCCCCTGAATGGCGATGATAGGCGAGTAGGCCATACGTTCTTTGATCAAGGATAGTGCATAGCGTTTTCTAGGATGTGTCATGCAATAGGAAAACTATAAGAAGATGTTTAAGATTAATAAAATTAATAAGTTGTTGATCTGATATGTATTTTAACCCTTCCAATTATTGCATGTATATGCATAAATTGGAAGGGTTAAGAGGGGCGTTGCAATTCTCCCGCTATCTACTTGAAAAGACTGGCATTCCTGATAGGGATAAAAATGCGCGGCTAAATCCCGTTAAAC
>JBBALZ010000101.1:0-11805 GCA_040402735.1 Bdellovibrionota bacterium | reverse complement strand
TTGCGGCTTAGCTAGGACGTAAATCCTGGCTCGCTCGGTTGGCTCGCTCGGTTGGAATCGCTGATGATCCTCGCGGGTGCATACGCGGGTGCATACGCGGCTGGACAGAGTCCAGCCCTCCAGGTCGCGGGTCTTGCGGCTCTAGATAGGACGTAAATCCTGGTACCGCCAGAGTTTTTAAGCTTCCGCATAGGCCAAAATACTTGGCGCTTTCGCGCAGCTACACTATTTGCACCCTCATTAACTGCTGAATTTAAGTTTAGAGGCCTCTAGCAATTCCGTCTTGACCTACTTACTGACTCAAGAAGGAAGTTGCTCGCGTTAATGAGTCCTAAGCGTAAATACTCAGAGTCGATCCCCAAGGCCTCACACACGCAGATGAACGAGAAGGCGTAATCGTTATCGGATGTCATCACCCAATTATACGCTTCGCGGTAGCGCGCTCGCTCTTCCTCTGTCTGTGCAATGAAATAGCTGACGCACGATTGGACTCCGTCGAACAACAGCGCGGAAAGTAGTGCGCGCTCTGGGCCCTCTGCGTAGCCTGCTTTATTATCAAGAATGTTGTCTATAACCGAAGTGGCGAAACCTGATTCAAAACCGTTAGTAACTTCACTATCGCCAAATCCCATGTCTTCCTCCAGAACGGTGAGCACGGAGGATAGCCCGATAGCGGGCATCCAGAACCTACCGTTGCCCCCTATCTATTCCGATGCCAGAGCCCGCTTGGCGGTGCGCGGAAACCTGAAATAAACAGAAAATTACTCTAAATTTCAGTCTTTACGTTGTGTATTCAAGAGATTAGCTGGTTGTGAGCAAACCCATAAAAGCAAGAGATATGCTGCAGGAACCCACACGTAGTAATGCTGGGGGCTCAGGGTCGCCACGTTAATACCCACCATCGCTACCTGTATCATTACTAGCCCAGCTACGGCTACGTTACGCCGCCTGGCATCAAATTCGACAGCCGCTCGACATAGGAGGGAAAAGTGAGCGACCACTAGGATCGACTGGTCAAAGAGCCACCCATAACTGCCAAGTAGGCAGCACCCGCACAGCAAGACTGGGGCTATATTACTCCAGATAAGGGGTAGCTTTCTCACTCTGAAGTACGTTGTAACACCTATTAATCCGCCGAGAGGAAAGACCCAAAGGGGCCAATCGGGTATCTTTCCGGTCGATGACAAGATGGTGATTCGCACCAGTGTGGCAAGGGTTCCGGTCTTCCACTCCCTTACGGGGACGACCCCGTACCCTACTGTTGGATTGCGCATTCCCTCGAACCACCACGTAAACGCCTTAGGGCAGAGGTTGAGGGTAACGGCCACGAGCGGCACCATCGCTAGTATGAGCCCGAGCAGAAATACGCCAGCATCCCGGCGACGCAGTCCCACTAGCCAAATAATCCCCGGAACAACAAAGAGAAAGAAGAGGTGCGGTTTGCTCATCAACAGGGCAACCATTACCCCAGCTAAAAGGTGCCGCTCTAACCGAACAAAGTACAAAAATAAAACAAAGCCACAGGTGTACGTAAAACTTAATTGTCCGAGTTTGAGGCAATCAATAAAAGGAAGAAAACAAACTCCAGCGCCGTAGACCCAAAGCGGCAGATTGGCGTACCCGAGCGCTCTAGGGGTAAAGATAGCAATTATCAACAACAAGCAGAGGTTGCATACAAACCAGGTTAAGGATGCGGCTGGGAACGGGAGCTCAAGTAAGGGCGAAAGAAGCACTGGAACCCAAGGAGGGTTCCACATCATGATAGTAACGCCGGGATCCTGACCAACTCCCAGCTGCGTTGCGTGAAGCAGGGCTCCGTCGTATGGATTAATTCCTTGCTGCAGAAGCTGCCAAGCCGACCAGTACTGGACGAAGTCCGTGGTACCTTCGCTGCCCAGAGGTAGCCCGAAACCGAGCGTGACCGCTACCAACGCACTTAGTGCAACACACCCCAGGCAACCAAAAACGATGGCGAAAAGAGACCTCACAAGGGTCAACTAATAGCAGACAGATCGCTTAGCTGAAAGCCCCTACAAACGCTCCCACAGACCCATGATTACCTCTATCAAGATCAGAATGATAATCGTCCACTCCATCATCTCGGACCGTTTCGTTGCGGCTGTATCAGAGAGTTTTTGATAGATACTGTCGAGAGTATCTAGCTTTCGGCGAATGCTGCCGTTCCACTCTGATAGGTGAAATTTGCCAGAGGCCAGTGAATACACACGCGCTAGGTACTGATCTCCAAGGAGCTTAAGGGCGTTCTCAACAGCCTCATACAGAAGTGCCGAATCCACCTGCAACCGAGCCACCTTATTAAGGTCTGCGCCGCCACGCTTCTTTTTCATCGTTAATACTGCGTAAGCTTCTTCGAGGTAGTCATCGAGCTGCTCATCAAGAAAGCGCATCTCAAGGAACTCTACGTTACAGAACTCAAGAACTGCTCGAACATCATCAACATTCTGTCCGAAAAAGAGAGCGCCATTCCAATCGATAACCGCGCAGTCCTCGGCCCCGTAGGATGTCCGCGTGTTGAGCGCATCGTGTATCTCCTCTTCCCCTAATTCATCTCGCTCAGCGCGAAGCAGCGAGGCGAAATCGCGGCTTCCGTTAGCCAATAAGGTAGCGATATTAGGATCGCCTTCAAAATCCTCAAGGTGATAAACCGCGAAGTCTTCAACCGACTCGCTCAAATTTGGGCGCGATATCGCATCCTGGATCTCCTCCATCAGCTGCTTGACTCGCTCTCGCGCATCTTCCAGCAGAAATGCGTTGTCGTACAACACCTCACCAAGCTCAATAAGGTGCGACATCGGACCTGCAATATCGATCTGATAACTGACCGAGCAACCTCCAAAATCAAAGAGAGTGATCTCTGCCTGCGGCTTGGTAAAAAACTTTCCGGTGTTTATCTGCTGGCCATGCTGAACGATGCGAAGCGGTGGCGGGTCGTAATCGAAGTACTTAGGCGCGCGTCGATTGCGGCGAAACTTGGTGCGCTCGACATCTTGCTTTAGTTGCGCAGCTGCGACATCAAGCTTAACAGATAGACCGAGCTCAAATGCAAACATGACGTAACACACCCCCTTTCGGAGATACGGCACAGATGGCCTCATTACGCTTAGCTGCCCGCTAACGTCCTTAAATTCCTTACTATTCACGATTACACCTGGATTAATTGGGCTACAGAGACTCTATTGTACAGATTCTAGCGAATTTAGACGACTGGAAACCGAGTTTTTTAGGGTTTCGCAATTCTCCCGCTATCTACTTGAAAAAGCTGGCATTTCTGATAAGGATAAAAATGCGCGGCCAAGCATCGTTAAACTCATTAAGCCTAAACCCTGGCACCGTCAGGGTGAGCACCGCAAATTCAAAAGCCACAGTGATTTTGAGTAGATGCGCCATTTTCAGACCCGCAACTGCCGAATTTAGGATTATTCCCAGCGCGGAATTCCTCGTTGACGGGGTATTGCTGGTTACCTAACCTAGAAGACACTATGTCTTTAACTTCCAATTTCTTAGGCTCGCAGATACCGCTTTCGGACTCACCGTACCCTGATAACCGCATTTCTTTCGAGGAACATCTGGCGCGACTCGACAAGGTGCGCTGCTCAGCAAAGCCCGCCCCGTCAGACCCGGCAGCTATCAAGCACCTGGAACGGGGCAAGCTGTTAGTTCACGATCGGATTGCACATCTGATCGACCCGGGAACATCATTTTTGGAGGTCGGCCAACTCGCTGGTTATGAGGTCTACAGTGAGGGACTGCGACCAGGCGCAGGGATCGTCACGGGTATCGGTGTGGTTGAGGGACACCCCTGCATGATCGTCGCTAATGATGCAACAGTAAAGGGTGGGACATATTTTCCGTTAACCGTAAAGAAGCATATCAGAGCGCAGCAGATTGCTTTTGAGAATAGGCTTCCGTGTATCTATCTCGTCGATTCCGGTGGAGCATTTTTACCACTTCAAGATCAGGTATTTCCAGACAGGGATCACTTTGGCCGATTGTTCTTCAATCAGGCACAGATGAGCGCTGCTGGAATTCCTCAGGTCGCTGTGGTGTTGGGTTCTTGCACTGCTGGTGGTGCCTACGTTCCAGCCATGTGCGATGAGGCCATTATCGTTCGAAACCAAGGAATGGTGTTTTTAGGTGGTCCGCCTCTAGTTAAAGCCGCAACCGGTGAGATAGTTACAGCCGAAGAGTTAGGAGGTGGCGATGTACACTGTCGCATAAGTGGGGTCACCGATTATCTAGCTGAATCTGATCAGGAGGCTCTAGCTACGGCCCGTAGATGCATTAGCTCATTAAACAATACAAGTATAACAAGAGCTCCGCGTGAGGTATCTCGACCGCCAAGATTTGATTCGCGCGAGATAAACAGCCTGATTCCCGCCGACCCGAAGCAACACTTCCCGATGCGCGAAATCATTGCGCGACTTGTTGACGATAGCGCTCTTGATGAATTTAAAGCCAACTACGGCACCTCAATTATCTGCGGCTTTGCACGAATTGATGGGTATCTCGTTGGTATCGTCGCTAATGATGGGATTCTCTTCTCTGAAAGCGCTCTTAAAGCAGCGCACTTTATTCAACTCTGTGACCAACGCAACGTACCACTAGTGTTTTTGCAGAATATAGTGGGCTTCATGGTTGGAAAAGATTACGAACATAAAGGCATCGCTAAAGATGGCGCAAAGATGGTGACTGCGGTTGCGTGCGCACGGGTGCCCAAGTACACGGTCATCGTTGGCAATTCATACGGCGCTGGCAATTATGCAATGTGTGGTAGGGCCTATGAGCCGCGCTTTATCTGGTCGTGGCCACAATCCAGGATCGGCGTAATGGGCCCAGATCAAGCAGCAAGTGTGGTCACGCAGGTTCGCTCCGAGAGCGCCAAGAGCCGTGGTGAAGATTGGGGGGAAGAACAACAGACTAGGTACTATCAGGAGATTCACCAACAGTACACTACTCAGACCGATGCACTGTATGGATCGGCTCGGTTGTGGGACGACGGGGTGATCTGCCCAACCGAGACACGGAATGCTCTCAGTTTGGCTTTATCGATTGCACCTTTTGAGCCAGGGGCGCAGCGACGCAGCTTTGGAACATTTAGGATGTAGCCGATACTACGATGACGAACTCTCAAAACGACCAACAGAAGCCTCGGCCACTGAATGCGACGATGAACAGCGTCGAATCAGCCCGCCCCGTCGTGCGCAGGCTGCTCATCGCCAATCGTGGCGAGATAGCGCGCAGAATAATCAGAACCTGTCGCATTCTCGATATAGAAACCGTAGCTGTTTATAGTGATATTGATGCCGACGCGCCGCATGTGCATGAAGCAACATGCGCCGAACCGATCGGCGGCCCGATGGCCTATCTGTCGGTTGAAGCTATCGTGGCGGCTGCTAAACGCACAGGGGCCGATAGCGTCCATCCAGGCTACGGATTTCTCTCTGAGAATCCCGCGCTTGCCGAGGCCCTAGAAGCTGCTGGAATCGTTTTTATCGGCCCTAACGCCGAAACGATCCGCGCGCTAGGAAGTAAAACAAATGCCAAGATTATAGCTGCGAATGCCAACGTCCCCGTTGCGCCCACCCTACTCCTCTCTGGCGATTCACCCGATGAACACTTAAACAAACTGTGTGATTTTACGTCTCAGGTGGGGTTTCCCGTTATTATTAAAGCTGCTGCGGGTGGTGGTGGTCGTGGCATGCGAGTAATAAACGATTTAGATAGCGCCAAAGAAGCGCTTGAGAGCGCTGCGCGTGAGTCGCTTAAAGCCTTCGGAAGCGCTGAAGTATTTATCGAGCGTTTTATCGCCCCAGCGCGCCATATTGAAGTTCAGATCGCGGGTGACCATTATGGCACAGTGGTAGCACTCGGAACACGCGACTGCTCGCTTCAACGCAACAACCAAAAGATTGTCGAAGAGGCTCCGGCCCTCAATCTAAAAGATGGAGTAAGCGACGAGCTGTGCCAAGCCGCCTGCAGATTGGCCAAAGAGGTAGGATACTCCAATCTCGGCACAGTTGAGTTTCTCTACAGCGATGATGGTCTATTTTATTTTCTGGAGGTCAACACCAGACTCCAAGTTGAGCATCCAGTAACTGAATTGGTTACCGGACTAGACCTGGTTATGCTGCAAATCGAGATAGCTCGCGGCGCAGATCTTAGGGATATCCTCAAAGATAACCTTTCGTTAGATGGCTCTCTTATTCCTAGCGGACATGCAATAGAAGCTAGACTATGCGCAGAGGAATATACGGGGAAATTTGTTACTGGAACAGGAGTAATACTCGATCTTTACGTGCCGCGAGGCCTGCGCGAATCTGGTCTTATTCGAGCCGATCTTGGTTACGAGGTGTGCTCGCAGGTGTCACATTACTACGATTCATTGTTAGGAAAGATAATAGTTCACGCCCCCAATCGTGATCAGGCGATACAACTGTTGCGCAAAGGTTTAAGTGAAGCACGCGTGTCGGGAGTGGGCACCAATCGCTCCCTACTACTTCATCTTATTAGCCTAGATGCCTTCCGCAAACTACTCCACACAGTTCAAGGTACTTTAGGCCTCCTGCCATCGGTAGCGCAGCTACACGACGATTGGATTCATAGCCACGTTATTTTAGCCGCAGCGCGACTCCTTGATCAGCGATCTGAATGGGCCAAGAGTTCACCCTGGTCAGACCGTGAAAAGGTAGCGGCTACCAACATTACCTATCCACTCACCACCTTGATACACGGTGTTACTATTAGCTCTGAGTCGCGTATCGAGGATGATGGTGTCTCTGTACGCGTTATGGCTCCTTATGAACACGAAGCCTTTGTTCGTATTAGCGCTTTAGAGCTAGCGGCTGTAGGTCTAAGCCGATACTCGATATCGCTTAACCGTTCATCTCCAAAACAGGTCTCAATTCTAGTAGATGGGGCTACAACCTGGGTTCACACCGACTCAGGCTCGCTGGGGTTACGCACGATTAATGCCCGTCCAAACCGGAAAACGGATTTTGCTCTTTCTGGAGAGCTGGTGATCACATCGCCAATTCCAGGCAAGGTTGTTGCTGTAAACTTTACAGTCGGAGACTCGGTACAAGAGGGTGATCTACTTATAGTTCTCGATTCGATGAAGATGGAGCACCCATTTAAAGCTCCACGCAGCGGGGTGCTTTCAAGTATTAACGCTATCAAAGGCGCACTAGTTAATGCAGGGGCGGAGCTGGCTAGGATAAGCTCTGCGCAATAGCAAGAGCAGGGTGATCGCAACCGTAAACACTCGTTAGGGCTTCGTGGCGCTTCGCAATTCTCCCGCTATCACTCAAGCCGAAACAGACCTAGCTGAGAAGATTGCGAGACCTCTAGGCGCTTGTAGCCACTACCACATGCTTTAACCTTACCCGGGGCATCAGCCCCAAACCATAAAAGCGCACACGGTGGCGGCTGCTTTACTCGCTTGTGGGCCAACCACAGATAACGACCATATTTCTGAGAAACTCTGCATGATCGCACTGAAATATTACCACCTAAAGATGCAAAAACCCCGTGCTCCCACTCATCTTCGCTGTTCACTAATCCGATCTCGTTACAGCCACTAGCACGAAGCTGCTGCGAAACACGGATAAACTCCGGATAAAGAAAAGGCTTGGCATTGTAACGCTGGGCCTCATCATCGCCACTCAAGATAGATGCGCTGCCTACCAAGGGACGTAATTCGTTATGTATCCAATACGGCACCGCAGACGCTATGGCGAGTAGCGCTAGGACAAGCCCTCCGACTGACCTATACCGCGAACAGAGAATTGCCGCGCACCCAGGAGCCGCTACCATAAAGAGCGGTAACTGCAGGCGGCTGGCCCAGGGCTGCCAAGATACGAAGACAAAAATAAGCACAAACCCCACTAAAGCTGCGATCAGTGGCGAGCCCTTGAGTAGCGCTCCACGTTCCCGTCGTGTAAGCGAGATCGTTAAAAAAATTGTGGAAATAAACATAATCACAAGAGGCCCACCGTTACCTGCCAAGTCCTCATGTATCCTCGATGGCTCTGACATCTGAAATAGAGTACCTAGCCAAGTAGCCCTCGGATCATTTACATCGATGCCGATCGCTTTATGCAAATTAACCGTCTGCTGCAACGACCAGCCTACTGTGTCAAAAAGCGGGAGATTTGAATGCAGTGCAGCGGTTCTGATGAAATTAGAAAGCACTGTCTTAATGGATATTTCAGATACTGAATAATGTGAGAGTTGAACTGGCCCCTGAGTTGGACCGAGTGGGTGCCCAAAGCTGATAAAATTGCGGGACCAGTGCCCGACATTAAGCAAAAATGCAAAGAGCATCCCACACGCAAGCACTGTCACACCGCGCCGTGTAAAATATCTCCGATACGGAAAGGCTATCAGCGCCGTAGCTGGGATCCAAAAGAGTGACAATCCTTTCGTTAATACTGCAAGACCTGCCCCACCCCACAGTAGAACTTCAGCTACCCCACCTACCCCATGTCGCACCATTAACATCCCAAGCAGCGCCGAAAGTGTAAATGTTCCGTGCAGAAGATCGGTCTGGGTTGTACTAGCTTGTAGTATCCCCATCGGAATCGTAGCTATGAAAATGACGGCGACTAGCTCCGCGTAGATACCGCCACCGATTCGTCTAGCCACCGCGGCTCCGGCTAACATGGCAACAAAGAATGCTGCGCTGTTCAAAAGACCCGCATAGCGATCGCTGCCACCAAGACCGATCCCATGGGCTAAGATCATCTCATGACCTGGATTGAGGTAGAGTTGTCGCGAGATGTATGTTGGATAATGTTCCAGCGATCCCTGAATCAACCAACGCATCACTCTCGGTAAGTGATACGTCATCGAATCCCAATTACTTGGTGGTGCCGAAACCGCGCTAATAACTGGCGCAATAGAGAGTAATCCGGCCAGGACGATACACCAGTGGTTGATCCGCTGCGAATTATTCAGAACGGGATACGCTTTATTGCTCTGGTCGTCTAAACTGCTACAAATAGCTGGCTTACACAGATTATAAAGACGTGTCGAAACAAGAGCTACAAACGCAGCTCCATGAATGATTAGTAACACCTTAGGCGACAACAAAGTAGCCAGGCTTAGCACCTCTGTCGTAACACAAAGTGTCGCGCTCCAAACAACAAACGCACCCACTATACCTTCGCACAGGGAGAACCCGCGCATCCACCGCGATCTAGAAAGTAGCTGCCACAAGAGCAGATATTCGACCACCATTATAGCTGCCATAAAGGTATTCGCTTTTATCACCTTGATCAGGTCTGCTTAGAATGCACTTATTAAACTCGCCCTGACTTATCTTCGTTACAGAGATCCCCCAGTAATCGAATAACCCCCGCGTTAAAATCGCGTTGGAACTGGAAGCTCGGACCTAAAAGAGCCGTCAGGATTCTAAAGAGGAGTTTTTTCACAAAAACTATACATGGGCCAACTAATTTACGGTGCGAAGTTATCTTCTCTGCTCTAATTCCGGCTGAGTAGAGGTGACATAGACCTCGGAGCAGCTCAAGCCGTTCGGGAGAAACTACGAACGAGCCTGTAGCGATCGCGGTAGAGGTGGCAGCCACTCGAGCCTGTTCGTCTCTTGGCATAAGCCCCTCTGAAACCAAAGAGGCAATCCGAGTTGATAGAGATTGAGCAAGCTGCCCGCCGTCGGTACCACAGATCTCTAACCACGATTTACCTGAGTTATGCGCCATATAGCGCTTAGGCTATCACAGAAAACGGTGCCGATGAAGCTCCAGGTAACGAACCCTAAAATATTCATCTCTATCGGTAATGTAGCCACTATCTAGGCCTGCCATGGCCGAAGCCACTATCGCGGCACCTTTGAGAAATCTTGGCCCTGGCCGATACAGATCAACACCTGGGGCGAATATCACCTCACCACGCTTAACTGCCGGTAGGTCATCCCAACCGGGGAGCGCCTGTAACAGTGGCAGAAGCTCAACACTCTGATTTATCGTTCCGTTCTCTGGGGCTACAATGATTACATCAGCGCGCGCTGCAACAACATCAGACCATGTTAATCCCAGGTGTTTGCGCTCAAGCATTTGGTCGAGCGCCTTACCACCGAACATCCGGATCAGATCAGTAAACCAGCGCCCCTCAATCGAAATCGGATCTACCTGTGACAGCACCACTACCTGCTTGCCACGACACCGATCAAAGAAGCTATCTGCCCAATACATCAACTGAGCCTTGATATGGCTCGCTAATTTTCTTGCCTCAGTTCGGTTACCAGCAAACGCTCCCAGCTCTTGTATTACCTGGTAAACAGCTTCAAGACTATTAACGGAGATATCCTTAATCTTTACTTCGCGACCCAGCTCTCGCCGGAGATAGTCTTGCGCCCAGGTTATAAAACCCACACTGTCTAGTTCACGAATTGCAGCGAATATGATGTCAGGCTCGACCCTCTTTAATTTATTTAGATCAAGAGACTTACTCGTTATTCCTTGCACCAATCTGCGTGCATCGCTCTCGCTGTAGGGAGATTCTTGATGCTGCTCATTCGTTAATAACATCACGTGCGCACCGTTTGGAGGAGTTTCAACTTGATGAGCACTCCCCACGATGTTTAGCCCAGCACCAAAGCTGGTCAGGATATCGAGCGCATATGGTTCAAGAGCAACGATCTTCACAATATGATTATCGGCAATATTTAGAGCTTCATGAGCCCCGAAAGCATAATCCTAAATTCGGCAGCCTCCTCTACACGGCCAAAAATGCTATTGACACCATAGCTTTAGCCGGAACACTATCATGCAAGTAGTAAACAGCTAGAGAAATCTTCCTCATGCAAGTTGCCTTTCGATATTTTGCCGTTTTTTGGGCTGTGGCTCTGGCCTTGGCTCTATTCGGCAGCGCATGTTCAAATAACACTCCAGCATTCGAGGGGATCACTAACCGTGGAATCACCCCAGTAAGCCCTGATAGTCCATACATCGGCTCGAACGTTTTTCTTGCTCAAGAGATGGAGCACAGCTTGTTCCTTTACAATTTCATAAAAAGTCGCGGCGCACCACAAGCCATACAGCTCCAGGGTAACGCTGAGATGACATCTGAAATGATGCTATTCTACTCGGGCAAGAACGAGTATTACTCAGCAATTCCACGGATTGATCCGAATACCAAGGGAAGAGAATGGATTATCAGAGGCCCCTTTCCGATAACGCGGGAACAGTATCCTTATGTGGCACACTTAACTCCCGATAAAGGTGGTGTGTTTGAGCTCTTTGGCAGACAGGAACGATTTGGAGGGACTGGAGAGGCTCTCGAATATCGCGTAATTAACCCCGCGTTTATTCCGACTCCACGACCTACCTCAGCACCGACTAAAAAACGAGCCAAGAAGAAAGCTACAGCTCAAGAGGCCAGTGGGCCTCAGATCGCGGTTCCAGGGATACCAGCACCTGGCATTGCAGTGCAAGGCACTCCAGTTAACCTCGACCAGGAAGCCCTATTTGAAGCTCGACGAACTCCATCTGTCACCCCAACAATTGCTGCAACGATACAGATCGCCCCTAAGACCGCCGACACTCCAAATACCTCCGATACTACAGGCCGGCCGTCCCTAGGTGCCGCGCTTAAAAGCGCTGTTAATACAACGCCAGGCGCTCCAAGCACCCTCAAGACCAAGTGAGGTGGCGTATTATCCTAAATTCGGTAGTTAAGGCGGATAGAAATGGTGCAGCTACTCGAAAGCGCAAAGGATTTTGATATTTGCGGAAGCTTAAACCCTGGCACCGTCAGGGTGAGCAC